>NZ_JAGKSE010000009.1:0-134041 GCF_017939685.1 Acidovorax sp. JG5 | reverse complement strand
ATCAGTCTACCTGTCAATATTATTTACGGATAAATCCTAAGTCCGTGATGATATGCACGGGGACCTTGTGCTTCGCGCAAACCATCCTCAGGACTTCATTTGCTTCCAAGTCTGCCCACAGGGGCAGGTCAGCCACGCCACTCTCTTCGTAGGTATCAAGCATTTGCCAGCGTCTCCTCTTGCTGCAGGTCCATAGCCCAGTACTTGTGAATCAAACCAAGCTCGTCATCGGTAATCAGCTGGGTACCAAACTCAGCCTGCACCGCAAGCAGGCGGTCCAAGATCTCTTGCCGTGCCTGGATGGTAAATGGCCCAGGGATATGCTTGCCCGACACGTCGAAGGTCAGGCGGCCATTACGCCGGATGGCGCTGCGCTTGGTTTGGTCATTACGGATGGAGACGAGCCAATCGCGGAAGGCAATGAGCGGCTTGTAGGCGTGCTGGCCGGAATCGACAAAGCCTTGGAGGCTCTTGTCCTTCTCGACGACAGTGCAGGTCCAGCAGCCGAATCGGCTGTTCTTGGTGCCGCAACCCGGTGCTTCGTCCTTACTGAGGACCACCGGGCACTCGCCACCCTCAGCATCGCGGTAAAGCTGGAACAGTTTTGTATGTGTGCCGCCCCATGGCGCAGGGAACGAACCGAGGATTTCCCAGACGTCATCCGTCGTCAGGTCTACGATGGGGCGGAAGATGTACGCGCCTGTGATACTTGAGTGCGGGTTGAGGTTCGAGCCCCGTTCGTTTTCGTACTTGTCCACCGTACGCATACGTCGGATGCTTTCGGTCCGGCGCACGCCGAGGACGACTACAGCCGCGCCGTACTTCGAGACGTTATCTTTGATGTAGGTGCTTGTCGGCTGGATTTTCAGGCGGTCAGTGCACCAGCGCATCTGCTGGTTTGGGCTCGGGTAGCCCTTGCCGATGAGCAAGACCCAGAAGGTCTTGTCTAGATCGGGGCGGGTGCGGGCTACGGTAAGGGGAAGGCTCAAGCTGTTCACGGCAGCCTGAATCTGGCTGGACACCTCGTCCAAGTGCGCCATCACCAAGGGGCTCTCGACCATCGTGTCATTCGAGACGATGTGGACGGGGCGTGTGCGCTGACTGGGAGGGATGGCTTGTAGGGCCTCGAAGACGGCATGCGCAACGACCGTCGAGTCCTTGCCTCCCGAAAATCCGACAATCCATGGGTAGGATTGCGCCGTCGAAAGATACTCATCCTTGACGTGCTGTACGATTTCGGCCCATCTCTCTTGGATGGGCCGGCTGACTTCTTCAAAACTCACGAAATCTTCCTAACATGCGCCCTATTACAGCCTGGAAGCCCAGACAACACGCCTCCGGTGCGCATCGGAAGACCATCGACCAGAGGGCGCGCAAGGCTGAAGGCCGCGTCTATTCTTTACCGAATAGATGGTATCTTACCGGAGCCATTCGGGTGTAGGTCTAAAGCAAACGCGCTATTTAGAACATTCTTGTTTCCGGCGGGCGCTGGATACCCATTATGCGCACGCGCCGCTGATGGTTCACAGATGAGCGGCCTGGTGAGTCCGGACAGGTGACGATTTCGGCGCACTGTCAGGCTAAAACAAGCTTGGGGTTTTTTGCCTGATTAACGGCCTGATGTACTTTGCCAGCGTTGCACTGGAGCGGTGTCCCGTCTGCTCCATGATGACGTGCGTGGCAACGCCCACGCTGGCCGCCTCCGTGCAGTAGCCCGACCGCAAGCTATGCCCCGCCACTGACTTCGCGGCCTCCGCGCTCTTGGCATGGCTCGTAACACCCTTGAGCACCAGGGCCACCGACTGCGGCGTCAGCGCCTTGCCGCTGGTGATCTGGTCGTGCCGATTGATGGGCCGGAACACCGGCCCCTGCTCGACCCCACCTAGCGCCAGCCACTTTTCCAACGCCTTGACCGGGCAGCGAGAGGACTTGGCGCAGGGAATGAACACCGTGTGCCCCTTCTCCTGCTGGGTCTTGGTGCGCCGGATATGAATCTCGACGCCGTGGTCAAAGACGGTGATGTCCTCCTGGCGAATGCTCACCAGTTCCGAGCGCCGAAACGCCCCCGCGAAGCCCACCAGGATCAGCGCCGCATCGCGCGCAGCCTTCATCGGTTTCTGCTTCTCCGCAGTCAGCACCAGCTCAATGATGTCGTCCTTGACCAGCGCCCTGACGCGCCGCTGTGCTGTGCCCTTGGTGCGCCGGATGCCCTGCATTGTGCGCTTGACCAGGGAGTCCATGGCGGGCGATGGGTATCCAGCTTCCAGGTGAGCCCGATGGATGGCAATCACCCTGTGCTGCAAGGTGGCCACGGCCAAGGTGTCCGCAAAGCTGGCAAGGTATTCAGCCAATTGCACCGCCGTCGTTGGAATCGCACCCCCATGGGCACGAAAATGCGCCAGATCGGCCTTGTAGCTGCGGTACGTGTTGTCGGCCAGTGCCGCCTGAGTGTAGCGGTTGACCTGGGCAGAGGGTGCTGGGCGTTCAGCCATGGCGCGCTCCAGTGAAGTCCACCGTCGCATGCCGACAGGGTGCCGCCAGCTCAACGCAGGCCGCTGCCGCATCCCCCAGTTCGGCCAGCAGCCATCCCAGGGCTTCGACCGTGTCCTGGGCCAGTTCACCGGTTTCGACCTGTACCGACGCATGGGCTAGCAATTGCCCGATGGCAGAGATGCCCAATTGCAATATGCGCTGGAGCAATTCGGCAGCTTCTGCGAGTTGCACCAGCGCCATGGCGTTGCTGCCATCAAAATCGGGCTGTCCCTGGTCATTGACCAGCAGCCGGGGCAGCAGCGCCATCAACATCCGCATGGGCCGTGGAGTATGGGGTGCCAGCATGTCAATACTCCGAGGGCAACAGGATGCAGGTACTGTCCCGCTGCTCCGTTGCGTCGTTCACCGCTTCTGTGATGACGTAGAGCCGAATGCCATCTACCCGGTAGAGCGAGAGCAACCGGCCTCCGCTCAGCAGGGCTTGGTCGTTGGTGGCTTTGTCAGCTGGGCAGAGCTCACCCCAGTCGCCGCACTGGTGCCGTTGCAGCAGGCGTACAGGATGGCATTGCGCCGTGTCGAGCAGTTCCAACGCGCCCGGAGTGGCGACCAGGCGGCCCAGGCCGAACAGGGGCTTGCCCACAAGTCGGCGCAGTTCAATGTCCTTGAGGTGTTGGTAGGTGAGGGGGTAGTCGTGCATCTGGGGTTCTCCGCGAGAAGGAAAAAAATCCGGCGCGCGCAGCCGCCACAGTTCAGGCACGCAGCAATGCATGCCCGAGTCGGCTCAGATGGAAGGAAGGGGGAGGAAGTGACGTGCCTGCAGCACGCCGGAGAGAGGAATGACGGGATGCCGTATTGATCCCGTCATAGCCGCCATGAACTGGTGGCGAAACGATTGTGAGGGTCCCGCGTCAGGCTTGGCAAGCTGGCGATAACTTCGCCGGCCTGCACCATGGAGCGACGGTCAATTCGTTGGGGCCTTGATCCAGTTGGCAATCAGATCGACCGTTTCACGCTCTGCGCCGATGAAGCCGTGCCAATGCAATGCTTCGCAGACGTTGCCCGTGGGGTTCCCGCCACCGCTGACCATGATCTCTTTCTTGATCGGGGCGTTCTTCAATCCGCGCAGGATGGCTGGGACTTCGTGGGGCTGGCAGAGGGGGCAGGCATCCTTGGCGTGGTGCAGAACCAGCACCGGCACTTTGATTCGATCCAAGTCCTGCCTGGGCACAGCCCCCGGCTTCTTGTAGCTGACGACGCTGGAAGTCAACACCACGCCCGCCATTTCGCCCTGCAACTTGATGGCGGCGGCCGTCGCTGAGACTGTCCCCCGGCTGGTGCCGACCAGCCAGACCGGTACATCGGCCTTTTGCTTCACGAACTCCAACACCTTGTGCACGTCGGTCAGGTGGGTGTCGCTGATGCGGTGTGCGTAGTCCATGTCTTGCGAATCGCTGGGACGGCCGAAGATGGCGACGTTGAAACCGTTGGCGATGAAGTGGAGCTCGGAGCGAACGAGGAAGTTCATCCCTGTGGCCTTGCCATCCTCGAATTTGCCGAAGCCCCCCGCGCCGCCAGGAAACAGGAACACCGTAGCCTTGGCATCGGGCACTGCCTCCCAGAACAAAGTAGTCACCACGCCATCACGGGTGGGCACCTTGAGCAACTCGCCCCCCGCATGGGCGGCGATGGCGGTCAAGGCCAGCAAGGCACCAATAAGTATTTTGCGCATGGCAGTCTCAGTTCGCAGTGGCGACCTTAGGTCGGCCCATGACGATGTGCCAGTCCTTGTCCTGTTCATGCAGCTTTCGGCCGTTGTCAAAGATCACGCCAGAAAGCACTCCCGTCTTGTCATCGGCATACAAGCGAATGGTGCCGCGCCCGACGCCTTTGCTATTGGTCGGGGCGCGCGTGTCGTCGGCACTCTTGACCTCGCTGGAGGTGTCGATGATCTTGACCTCGTACTGCGTTGAGCTCCATGTGTAGGGTGCGCGGGATTTGATCTTCGTCGGAGCGGTGTCGATGAACGCGATGTGCCCGTCATGGCGGTGGCCCCTCATGTCGATGAACAGCCAAGCGATCACGTCACCGGGGCGCAGGTCTTCCACTTTGCCAATCTTGGTGAATCCGGCTTCGGCATCCATCGCAGGCACGTAGTCGTGGATGCTGTGCCAGTTCTTGAATTTCTGCGTCGGAATCTGTTCCGGCACACCGGCACGGGTGCGCTTGAACATGTCCTCGACAAATGCCACGCAATCGGCCTGGACAATGTAATCCGTCGAACCCTTCTCGCCGGGCATCCGCGTGAAGCGGTTCTTGTTGGTGTACTCGTTGTTCTCGGGCTTGGTGTGGGCGGCGAAATCGCGGGCCAGTTGCAGGTACCGGGGGATTGAGGTGTCTTGAGCCGACGCGGCGAACGCTGACAAACAAGCGATGGCAATGACCAAGGTATGCGAAAGAAGGTGTTTCATGTATCTGTCCTGCCTCATTGGTTGCGCAGGGCCGCGATCAACTCCGCCGCCACCGCCCGCAGATTGTTGCGCGTCACGTCGGTGGATTTCCCATCGATCTTGGCCGACACGGGGATCATCATCTTCACGTTGGGCTCACCTCCCGGCACGCGGTCGGCCTGCGTGAAGATTTGCACTGTGCGTTTGGGGCTCTTGACCTCGAAGCCTTCCTTGCCGAGCAGGCCCGCAGGGAGATAACGAATCTGCGAGCCAGTACGCTGGGCGGCTTGCACCAGGCCGCAGAACGGCTCGGGCGCGTTCCATTCCATCAGGATGTAGTTCGCTTTCCAACTGGCTGGGAATCCTGCCTTGACGGCCTGGTCGCCACATGCGGATGTCTGCGCGCGGTCGCGCAGTTCCGTCACTGTCTTGCTGGCCGCGACGAAAGCCTCGTCATTGTTCGGCAACTGCAAGGCTTGAAGCTGTCCGGAAAGTTTCTGCTGCTGGGCTTCGAGTTCCTTGAGTTGGCCTTCGGCCGGGTTTGCGGTCGCGCCAAGTTGCTTGGCCCGGTCAGAAAACGCATCCAGCGCCTTGTACAAGGCCGGCACCGCCGCCGCCTGTCGCTCCAACATGCTCACTGTTGCCGCTGATGTCAGGCTGACCTGCTGGCACATCCTTGCGAACTGAACGGCTTGGCCATAGCTCTCCGCTGTGGCGTAGCCGATACCGCCGCTGAGGGTGTCGCAGGTCTTGGTGGCCCGCCCGGTCGGGCCATAGATGATGGTGATCGACTTGGGCAGGCCCTTGCCGTCCAAAATGACGACCTGCTTGAGGTCGGACTGCTGCACCGTCGAGCCGATCTGATCGCGGGTCTTCTCCTGCTGGACGCGGTCGGTGTTCTCCGCAATGAACTGTTTGGCTGCGGGATACACGCGGCTGACGCCGTCCATGTGTTCTGCCCGACGCAGGGATTCCGGGCCAGCGCCGCTACGGCTACATTCCTCGCTCTTGCGGCGCACTTGCTCCAGATATTCGGGCGTCCAGTCGCGTATTTTGATGCCCATCACCGAGGCATTGAGGTCGGCACCGCGCAGGGCGTTCAACTGGTCCCACTGCACGGGGCATGAGAGGCGTAATTCGGCATGCGCCGACGCAGTGGTCATGCACAGAACGACCCACGCGATGGAAGCTATCGAACGGTTTGCAATCTTGATTGGCAGGAAGGTTTGCTTCATTTGACTGATACGTAAATCGAACTAGTTAGGATTGCAAATATAGATGAACCTCGTAGCAGATGAAGCGCGATGGTTCAGGATCAGTTGAAAATCAGGAATGGGGCAGCAGGCTCAGGCGTGCGCGTCTCGTAGCCGGGTTGTCCCAACGGCGCTTGGGTATTGAGATTGGTTTGGATGAGTCTGCGGCGAATGCGCGCATCAACCGATATGAAACCGGATTCCATCGCCCCGACTTGCAGACCGTGCGACACCTCGCACGAGTGCTGAATGTTCCTGTGGCTTACTTCTATGCCGACAATGAGGAGCTGGCGGATATGGTCTACCGTTACGCCAAGGTCTCGGCTCCCACTCGCAAGGCCATCGCCAAACTGTTGGCTGAGGTGCCTGCCATGCCGGCCGAGGTGCCGCTGAAGCACACGCCATCTTCGTCTCGGAACTCCTAGTAACCGCCCAAGCCTCCGCTAACAGTGGCTCGCGATCCGTGTCGCTCAGTCAGTTATGACCCGCGACAATCTCAGGCTCTGGCCCTCAGCGATCCAGGATAGCCGGAACTCCTTTCTAAAGGGGAAGCGCAATGCCAACTGCCAAGGGGCGGCATCCTCATTCCTGACCAATTGAGGAGCCTCGGCGAACACGTCGCCCCGCACGGGCAATGCCGGGTCAACGTGGTGCGACCAGTGCGCGCCAGCCGTAATGGGAAGCCAGTCCGCCAGATCGCCTGCTTCGCACAGGCTGACCCGAAATGGCAAGATTGCTTGCTTCCCTCCAAAGAGCCCGAATACGCTGCCATGGGGATGGCGTAAGTACCGCACAGCGCAGTAGCACAGCAGCGCATGGCGTTCGCATTGCAGTGCGATGGCGCCGAAGTGCGTGGAACCCGCCCCGGGATCGCAGACGCGCAGGGCCGTGACTCTCTGGCCGCGCAGTACGGGAAACAGGTACGGCCCGCGCATACCGTCACTTCGCTGTGGCCTTGCCCATCTGGGTTACGCCGATGAACCAGGATGGTGGCAGTTCGGCCAAGGCCGCCGTGCCGACGCGCAAGTGCATTTTGGTATCCGCATGCGGGTAGGGATCGACCGCGTACGGCTGGGCTGTCTTGCCGTCGCTGGAGGAGCCCCGGTGGTACAGGACGCAGCGCCCAACCTCCCAGTCGGCGTCGTAGTCCACCATCACGATGGCTACCTCGGGCAAGTCCTTGTAGCTGGAGCATTCCTTCCAGACCGTTGCGACGAGTCCGCCTCCTGCCAGCAGCTTGGCGATCATGTCGCCATCGATCCACGCATGAAAGGGGCCTACCTTCGGCAAGCCTAACCCCTCCGCCTGGCGGAAGATCGCATCCGTGGTCTTGCCGGTCAGCATGGAAATCACCGCAAAGATGTCGTCGTGCCGACCTTGCTGGGCGACACGTCTAAAAGTAGGTTGGAATGAGGTCGGGTTCGGGGTTGTTGCCATATGGCGTGCTCCTGTGCAGAAATGAAAAGCGCACAGCAGTGCCTGCCTCTGCGGCCTGGGGGAGGTCAGAGACTTGGCTATCAGCAAGGGGGGATGACAAATCGGCCCTGTTGACGAGGGCGCTGCCGTGCGAGTGGATACCGTGCGCTATGCAATGACTTGGAGCGACGGCTTTTTAACCGTACCACGGGGCTCATGCACAGATCGACCACTGAAAAACTTTGCAGCCCTGCACAGATTGCGATGGCTCAGCGTGATGGAGTTTGGAGCACACTCGAAAAGACAAAAGCCGCAACGATTGCTCGCTGCGGCTTTTGATATTTGCTTTGATAAGTGCTGCCTGCTAAAATTTCAAATTCCCTTAGCAATCAAACACTTACGAGCTTTGTATGGCGGAGAGGGCGGGATTCGAACCCGCGGTGGGGATTAGCCCACACACGCTTTCCAGGCGTGCGACTTAAACCGCTCATCCACCTCTCCGAAGCCCTCGATTATAGCCATAGGTCAATGGGTGTTTGCGCCTGTTGCCGTGCTGGCGCCAAAAAAGGCCGGTTTCAGCTGGCTTTCTGGACCTGGGCCATCTTCATGGCTGATCCGATCAGCGCCGACACCTCGGTCATGTTGCTGGGCACGATGAGGGTGGTGGTGGCATCCTGCGCCACCTTGCCATAGGCTTCGACGGCTTTTTCGGCCACCTTGAGTTGCACGGCCTGCTCGCCGCCGGGCTGGCGGATGGCGGCGGCCACGCGCTCGATGGCTTCGGCGTTGGCTTCGGCCACGGCCTTGATCGAGGCGGCTTCGCCCGCTGCCTTGTTGATGACGGCCTGTTTTTCGCCTTCGGAGCGGGCGATGAAGGCCTCGCGCTCGCCGGTGGCGATGTTGATCTGTTCCTGGCGGCGGCCTTCGGAGGCAGCGATCAGGGCGCGCTTTTCACGTTCGGCCGTGATCTGGGCCTGCATGGCGTGCAGGATTTCTTTGGGCGGCGTGAGGTCCTTGATTTCGTAGCGCAGCACCTTCACGCCCCAGTTGAGGGCCGCTTCGTCGATGGCCTGGACCACCTGGGCGTTGATGATGTCGCGCTCTTCAAACGTCTTGTCCAGTTCGAGCTTGCCGATCACGCTGCGCAGCGAGGTCTGCGCCAGCTGGGTGACGGCCATGATGTAGTTGCTGGAGCCGTAGCTGGCGCGCATGGGGTCGGTCACCTGAAAGTACAGGATGCCGTCCACCTGCAGCTGCGTGTTGTCGCGGGTGATGCAGACCTGGCTGGGCACGTCGAGCGGGATTTCTTTCAGGCTGTGCTTGTAGGCCACCTTGTCCACAAATGGCACCAGAAAGTTCAGGCCCGGCGTGAGCGTGCCGGCGTATTTGCCCAGCCGCTCTTTTACCCAGGCGTTTTGTTGCGGCACGACCTTGACGGACCGCGCGATAAAGATGACGGCGATGACAAAGATGACGATGGCGATTTCCATGGGAGCCTTTCCGGGAGTAAGTGAGAAGTGACTTCAGAGCGGGTCTACCAGCAGGCGGCTGCCCACCAGTTCGGCCACGCGGTGCATGCCGGAGGAAGGCGTGACGCCGGGGCGATGGATCGCGGTCCATTGCGTGCCGCGGTATTTGACGCTGGCGGTGCCGTCGGCATTCCAGCTGTCGATCATGACGGTTTCGCCCACATCCAGATTCACGCTGCGGTCAGCACGGGCAGACGGGTCGCCAGGGCGTTTCTTTTTGAATTGGTGCCATGCCACCACCGCACCGCCGCCCACCACAGCGGCTGTGATGATCTGCACGGTTATCGCCAGACCCAGGTGGGCAGCCACTGCCGCGGCTGCGAGCCCCACTGCTAGCATCAGCAGATAGAACGTGCCCGTGAGCAACTCGGTCACCACCGCCACGCCTGCCAGCAGCCACCAGATAGTGGATTCCTCCATGCCGACTCCTTTTTTGTTCGTCTTTAGTGCACCACATTCTGGGTCAAAAGAATGGCACTTCAAAGGCGTGTCGCGGTTATTCCTTACACTTCGCGCCTGTTTCGTTTTTTGGCCGGCATGGCACGGTTGCACGGAGGCTGCGCATGAAGTTTCGCTTTCCCATCATCATCATCGATGAAGACTATCGTTCCGAGAACACCTCGGGGCTTGGCATTCGTGCGCTCGCGCAAGCCATCGAGGCCGAGGGCTTCGAGGTGGTGGGGGTTACCAGCTATGGCGACCTGTCGCAGTTTGCCCAGCAGCAAAGCCGCGCCAGTGCCTTCATCCTGTCGATTGACGATGAGGAGTTCACAGCGGACGAGGGGCTCGACCCCATCGTGCTGAGCCTGCGCAACTTCATTGGCGAAGTGCGGCGCAAGAACACCGAGGTGCCGATCTATGTGCACGGCGAGACCAAGACCAGCCGCCACTTGCCCAACGACATCCTGCGCGAGCTGCATGGCTTCATCCATATGTTCGAGGACACCCCCGAGTTTGTGGCCAAGCACATCATCCGTGAGGCCAAGAGCTATCTGGAAAGCGTGCAGCCGCCGTTCTTCAAGGCGCTGCTTGACTATGCCGAAGACGGCTCGTACAGCTGGCACTGCCCTGGCCACTCGGGCGGCGTGGCGTTTTTGAAGAGTCCCGTGGGCCAGATGTACCACCAGTTCTATGGCGAAAACATGCTGCGCGCCGACGTGTGCAATGCCGTGGAAGAACTGGGCCAGCTGCTGGACCACAACGGCGCCATCGGCGAATCTGAGCGCAACGCCGCGCGCATCTTCAACGCCGACCACTGTTTCTTCGTGACCAACGGCACATCCACATCCAACAAGATGGTGTGGCACCACACCGTCGCACCCGATGACGTGGTGGTGGTAGACCGCAACTGCCACAAGTCCATCCTGCACAGCATCATCATGACCGGTGCCGTGCCGGTGTTCATGAAGCCCACGCGCAACCACTTCGGCATCATCGGACCGATTCCGCAAAGCGAGTTCGAGCCCGAGGCCATTCAGGCCAAGATCCGCGCCAACCCGCTGCTCAAGGGCGTGGACGCCGCAAAGGTCAAGCCGCGCGTGCTCACGCTCACGCAATCCACCTACGACGGCGTGCTTTACAACACCGAGACCATCAAGGCCATGCTCGATGGCTACGTGGACAACCTGCACTTTGACGAAGCCTGGCTGCCGCACGCGGCCTTCCATCCGTTTTATGGCAGCTACCACGCCATGGGCAAGAAGCGCGTGCGCCCCAAGCATTCGGTGACCTACGCCACGCAGTCCATCCACAAGCTGCTGGCCGGCATCAGCCAGGCCAGCCATGTGCTGGTGCAGGATTCGCAGACCACCAAGCTCGACCGCCACCTGTTCAACGAGGCCTACCTGATGCACACCAGCACCAGCCCTCAGTACAGCATCATCGCCAGCTGCGATGTGGCGGCCGCCATGATGGAGCCGCCCGGCGGCACCGCGCTGGTGGAAGAGAGCATTCTCGAAGCGCTGGACTTCCGCCGCGCCATGCGCCAGATTGAAGAGGAGTTTGGCAAGGACGATTGGTGGTTCAAGGTCTGGGGACCGGACAAGCTGGTCGAGGAGGGCATTGGCCGCGCCGAAGACTGGATCATCCGCAGCGACGGCAAAGGCAAGAAGCACAGCGCCAGCAAGTGGCACGGGTTTGGTTCGCTGGCCGATGGCTTCAACATGCTCGACCCGATCAAATCGACCATCGTCACACCGGGGCTGAATCTCAATGGCGAGTTCGACAAGACCGGCATTCCGGCCTCCATCGTCACCAAGTATCTGGCCGAGCACGGCGTGGTGGTTGAAAAAACCGGTCTCTACAGCTTCTTCATCATGTTCACCATCGGCATCACCAAGGGCCGCTGGAACACCATGCTGACGGCCTTGCAGCAGTTCAAGGACGACTACGAGAAGAACCAGCCCATGTGGCGCATCCTTCCGGAGTTCTGCCAGCAGCACAAGCGCTACGAGCGCATGGGCCTGCAGGACCTGTGCCAGCATGTGCACGAGATGTACGCCAAGTACGACATTGCGCGCCTGACAACCGAGATGTATCTGTCGGACCTCACGCCGGCCATGAAGCCCTCGGATGCCTATGCCCACATCGCCCACCGCACCACCGAGCGCGTGGAGATCGACCACCTCGAAGGCCGCATCACCGTGGGCCTGGTCACGCCGTATCCGCCGGGCATTCCGCTGCTGATTCCGGGTGAAGTGTTCAACAAGAAGATCGTGGACTACCTCAAGTTCGCCCGCGAATTCGCCAAGCTGTGCCCTGGTTTTGAAACCGATATCCACGGCCTGGTCGAGGTGGAAGACGAAAACGGGCAAGTGCGTTACTACGCCGACTGCGTGGCCGACAAGTTCGCCAAGCAGCCCAAGCCGCTCGCCACCACCGCGAACATGGTGCAGATGGGCGACGACAGCCCCTACGGCCGCAACGTATGACGGCTCCGGCGGCCCTGGCGGTCGCCGGAATATGGGTCAAATAGGCTGCTAGCGCTTGATGGATAAGCGCTGGTAGCTCATTGTTTTGTAGCGAGTTGGCGCCTTGTTGCCATCAACCCGTGGCCTGGCGCTGCGGCGCGAAAGCCGCCCGCTCACCGTGCGGGTTTTACCTGGCCGGCATGTCCTCACGCACCCGCACAAAACTCGCAAAGCGCGGCAGGCCGCCGTCGTGGGTGCCGCGAAAGCGGTAGGTCACCCAGCTGCCCACGGGCGGCGGGCGGTCGCGGTCGGCATCGCTGAAACCCGCACCCAGCCGAAAGCGCTGGCCCGAGGGCATTTCCACCAGCAGCGCGCCCATGCGCCCCGCATGGCGGCCCTTGCCGGGCAGGTGGGCGACCACGCGGGCCTCGGTGTCCTCGTGCGTCTTGACCTTGATGAGATCGTCGCTGCGGCCCGCGCGGTACAGCGATGCGCCCCGGTGCAGCATCAGCCCTTCGCCACCAGCGCGCACGGTGCGCTGCAGCAGGGCCTGCAACGCTGCGTCGTTGGCCACGCGCTTTTGCGGCACGGCCTGCACCCAGGGCTGGTGCAGCCCTTCGACGAGGACGTTCAGGGCGGGCAGGCGCTGGTCGAATGTGCCGCCATGCGCGGGCAGGTCAAACACCATGAAGCGCATCTGGCGCCAGGCCGCGTCATCGGGCTGCTGTTGGCGCGCGGTGGACTGGGCGTGGCTGAAGCGCCCGCGCCCGGCCCACAGCTCGCCGTCCATCGGCACCTCGGGCCAGCCGGCGGTGAACCAGGCGGGCGCCGCCACCGTCTCGCCGCCCCGGGTGCGCAGCGTGTGGCCGTCCCAGAAGCCCCGCACGCCATCGTATTTCTCGCTGACCCAGTAATCGGCCAGCGGCAGGCCTGGGCGATAGACCTGCGCCAGCAGCAAGGCTGGGGCGTCTGCGGCCAACGCGGGCAGTGCAGGAAATGCGGTCAGTGCCAGCCAGGCGAGGCAATTTCTGCGGTGCATGGTGCTATTGATTGTGTAGCTGCTAGCGCTTTATCTGTAAGCGCTAGCAGTCAATTTGATCAAAAATACCCGGAAGGCGGTGCTCAGACCTGATCGGCGGAGAGGCCCGCCGTCTGGCTGAAGCCGCCGTCCACGTAAGTGATTTCCGCGGTGACGCCGCTGGCCAGGTCGGACAGCAGGAAGGCGGCCACATTGCCCACGTCTTCGATCGTCACGTTGCGGCGCAGGGGCGCGGCATCGGCCACGCGGCCCAGCAGCTTGCCAAAGTCCTTGATGCCGCTGGCGGCCAGCGTCTTGATGGGGCCGGCG
The DNA here is from genome assembly GCF_017939685.1 of Acidovorax sp. JG5. Classification (NCBI taxonomy): domain Bacteria; kingdom Pseudomonadati; phylum Pseudomonadota; class Betaproteobacteria; order Burkholderiales; family Comamonadaceae; genus Acidovorax; species Acidovorax sp. JG5. The sequence continues at coordinate 120,646 of NZ_JAGKSE010000009.1, read as the reverse complement.
CTGATGCCGTTGGCGCGGATGGCACGGCCGTCTTCGGTGCGGCCCACGGCTTCGGCCAGGTAGCGCACGCTGGCTTCCAGGCTGGCCTTGGCCAGGCCCATGGTGTTGTAGTTGGGAATGCTGCGCAGCGCGCCCAGGTACGACAGCGTCAGCAGCGACGACTTGTCGTTCAGATAGGGCAGGGCGGCCTTGGCCATGGCCGGGAAGCTGTAGGCGCTGATGTCGTGTGCGATGCGGAAACCTTCGCGCGACAGGCCTTCCAAAAAGTTGCCAGCAATCGCTTCACGCGGCGCAAAGCCAATGGCGTGCACAAAGCCGTCAAACTTCGGCCACACCTGGGACAGGTCGGCAAACATGCGCTCGATCTGCTCGTCGCTGCCCACGTCGCAATCAAAAATCAGCTTGGAGTCGAACTCGGCGGCAAAGTCGGTGATGCGGTCCTTGAAGCGCTCGCCCACGTAGCTGAAAGCCAGCTCGGCGCCCTGTTTGTGGCAGGCCTTCGCAATGCCGTAAGCGATGGAGCGGTTGGACAGCACGCCCGTGATGAGCAGCTTTTTGCCGGTCAGAAAACCCATGGTTGTTCTCCTGTGGAATGCGGGGTAAGGGGAGTGCGGCGTGGACGGCCCGGCTGCGGAGGGCATCTCCGCAGTCTGCGCAAAGGCCCCGCCGACGTAGTGCAGAATTGTCGCATGCGGTTTTGGCTGATTTTTTCGCTGTGGATGTGCGCTGTGCCAGCCTGGGCCGCGCATGCGTATGCGCTGTGGGGCGCGCCGCGCTATCCCGCCGGGTTCACGCATTTCAGCTACGTGAACCCCGATGCCCCCAAAGGCGGCGAGCTGCGGCTGGTGAGCAACCTGCGCACTTCCACGTTTGACAAATACAACCCGTTCACCATCAAGGGCAACGCGCCGGCGTATTTGTCGGCGCTGATGTTCGACTCGCTGCTGGTGGGCTCCATGGACGAAACCGCCACCGGCTACGGCCTGCTGGCCGAGGATGTGGAGGTGGCGGGCGACGGCCTGTCGGCCACCTTCCGCCTGCGGCCCGAAGCGCGCTTTCACAACGGCAAGCCGGTGCTGGCGCAGGATGTGAAGCACAGCTACGACACGTTGGTGGGCCCTTTCACATCGCCGGCCTACAAAACCACGCTGATCGATGTGGCGGGGGTGGATGTGCTGAACGACCGCACCGTGCGCTTTCGCTTCAAGCAGCCCAACCGCGAGCTGCCGATCACCGTGGGCGGCCTGCCGGTGTTCAGCCGCGACTGGGGCATGGAAGGCGGCCAACCCAAGCCTTTTGACCAGGTGGTGATGGACATTCCCATCGGCAGCGGGCCTTACAAAATCGGCCCGGTGCGCTTTGGCAAGGACATCACCTACGTGCGCGACCCGCAGTATTGGGCGCGCGACCTGAACGTGCGCAAGGGCACGGCCAACTTCGATCGCATCACCGTCAAGATCTACAAGGACGCCACCGCCCGGCTCGAAGCCCTCAAGGCCGGCGAGTTTGATTTGATGCGCTTTTTCAGCGCGGGCGACTGGGCGCGGCGTGTCAACGGCAAGAAGTTCAACACCGGCGAACTGGTCAAGGGCGAATTCGCGCACAAGCTGCCCTCGGGCTTTCAGAGCTATGTGCTCAACACGCGCCGCCCCCTGCTGCAGGACCTGCGCGTGCGCGAGGCCCTGGGGCTGGCCATCGACTACGAGTGGATGAACCGCCAGATGTTCTATGGCGCCTACCAGCGGGTGAACGGCCTGTTTGGCAACACCGCCTGCGAGACACGCGGCACGCCTTCGCCTGAAGAACTGGCACTGATGGAGCCGTTTCGCCAAGACATCCCCGCTGCCGCCTTTGGCCCCATGACCGTGCCACCGCGCACCGATGGCGAATCGTCCCTGCGCGCCAACCTGCGCCGCGCGCAGCAGCTCTTGAAGGACGCCGGCTGGGAAGTGCGCGATGGCGCCCTGCGCAACAGCGAGGGGCAGGCCATGGTGCTCGAATACATGGACAGCAACGAAGGCGGCGTGCGCACCATCACGCCGTGGATGCGCAGCCTCGAAAAGCTGGGCATCACGCTGCGCTTTCGCTCGGTGGACTTTGCGCTGTACCAGCAGCGCCTGCAGAAGTTTGACTTCGACATCACCTCCATGGCCTTCCAGGGCACGCACAACCCGGGCCAGGAGTTTGCCGACCTGTTTGGCAGCAAGGCGGCCGACACCGAGGATTCGGGCAACTTTGCTGGCGTGAAGAACCCGGCCGTCGATGCGCTGATCACCGCCATGACCTCCGCCAAGACCGAGGCCCAGCTGCTGCCCGCCTGCCATGCACTGGAGCGCATCATTGCGCACAGCCACTACCTGCTCCCCCAGTGGACGGCCGGCACCCATCGCATGGCCTACAACGCCTGGCGGCTGGCCAAGCCTGCCACCGTGCCACCGTATTCGAGTGGCGAAGGCTGGGTGATCGACACCTGGTGGGCGCGTGTGCCGCAGGCGGCGCAGTGATTCGCTTGTTGCGTGGTGCGCAACATGTTAGATTGCCCGAATGATTCAGTCGTTCCGGCACAAGGGCCTGCGCCGTCTTTTTGAGACAGGCAGCGCATCAGGCGTGCAAGCGGCCCATGCCAAGCGGCTGCGCATGCAACTGGCCGCGCTGGATACGGCAAAAACCATTGACGATATGGACATTCCGGGGTTTCGCCTGCATGTCCTCAAAGGCGAAATGCTGGGCCGCTGGGCCATCACCGTCAGCGGCAACTGGCGCCTGACCTTTGGGTTCCATGACGGCAATGCCCATGTGCTGGATTACGAGGATTACCACTGAAATGAGCATGCACAACCCCCCCCATCCCGGCGAGTTCATCACCGAGGTGTATCTGGAGCCTTTCGGCATCAGCGGGCGTGATCTGGCTGAAAAGCTGGACGTGGCCCCGTCCACCCTGAGCCGCCTGCTCAAGGGCAGCAGCCGCGTCACCCCGGAAATGGCGCTGCGCCTGTCCAAGGCCATCGGGCGCAGTCCCGAGAGCTGGCTGGCGCTGCAGGACGCACATGATTTGTGGTTGGCGCGGCAACACACCAATCTGGAGCGCGTGGGCCGGCTGGTGCTGGCGTGAGTCGAGAGGTTTATCAAAAATCATAGCTGCCCATGCTTGTCTACTAAGCGTAAGCGTCTATGTTTCACAAATGAGGCCTTTCGCCCGCCCTCATCATTGAGGCCTTTTTTGGGGCGAACATGACGAAATGGACAGCCTATGCGATGCCATGCTATGAAGGCAGTAGTTGTATGCTCCTGTAACATGAAGGCGGCATTCGGAAGTTCTTGCCGTTCCCCTCTATTTGAGGATCAGTGATCCCACATTCGCCCGTGCTCGAAGGCACTGAAAAGCACGCTGAAAATGAAACTTGCGCACCAATGCACCAAATATTGAGCTTTTTCACTACCAGCCCAGAAGCTTCCATCGTTGCGCTTCTGATTTTGCTATCTGCGGTATGGAGCTATTTTCTTTGGTTCAAGCCTGCAAAACAGGCGGTTATCCGTGATTTGGAGTCGCTATCTGCTGCCATCGAAGAAAACAATCAAAGTTGGGAATCGGCAAGGCAGCACGCGCGGAATACCATCCAACCTGGTTCACGCGTTGCTGATGCGTGGCTGGAAACTGAAGGCCGAGCTATCAAAGTGGTGGTCGGAAAGCGTGAGGAATATGTTATGTACGGCACCCCACGCGACTTGTGGAGTGCCCCGGGATTGCTGGCAAGGCATTTCAATCTGGGATTAGCCGAGGCCATACCCAATGTACTCGTCGGTGTCGGTTTGCTTTTCACCTTTGTTTTTTTGTCTTGGGCGTTGGTGGGAGCCACTACGGCGCTGACTGAGGCATCCAGTTCAAAGGAAACCGAGGCGGCCATCAGTCAACTACTCCGCATCGCGGGTGGAAAATTTTTGACATCGCTGGCTGGTTTGGTTGCGTCCATTTGCTGGACATTATTTTTTCGCCATTCCTTGAACGAAATTGCTATTGCTTGCGAAAAATTGCTAGCAGTTCTGGCCAAGGTAGTTTCGCCTGCAGGCGGAGAAACTGTGACGATGCAGCAACTGGTTCTGGCCGTTAGCAGTCTGCAGACGAGTAATGACGCAAATGGTTTGACGGAAGAGCTTTTAAGCGAAGCCCGTGAGCAAACTGGTACTTTGAAGCGTTTTGAAACTGATTTGGCCGTTTCATTGGCCTCTGCCATCAATCAGGCCTTCACTCCACAGATGCAGGCCATGACCGAGCGTCTTGTTGCATCCATCGAAGGGCTGAGCGATAAGCTGGGCACGATGAACCAAGAAGCGCTCAAAACAATGATGAGCGACTTCGCGGGCATGCTCAAGCAAGCCACTGATTCCGAAATGACGCAGTTGCAGAAAACCCTGCAAGAGCTGGCCAATCAACTGCACAGCGCAGGGTCGGTGCTGGAAAACCAATCCGGTATGGCTGCCAATGCCATTTTAAATGCCGGGGTAGAAATGCAGACGCAATTGAAAGGGGCTGGCGACACGCTGACTGCCCAGACTGCTGAAGTGGCCACAGCAATTCACAACGCAGGCACACAACTCGCGGCACGCACGCAGGGAATGTCAGAAAAACTGGTGGAGGGCGCCAGCCAACTGGAGCAAGCTACCGCTTCCATCAGGCTTTGTTTCAAAGATTTGGGGGCTGTGGTGGATCAGGCATCTACCAAGGGCAAAGAAGGGATTGAAAAAATTCACATGGCCCTCGAAAAAGCCGATTTCACGGTGGTACAGCTTTCTCAAACTGCCTCCGGGCTGTCTGATGCCGCCCAAGGCCTGGCCGAGACAGGCGCTTTGGTCAGCAACATGGTTGACAACGTACAAGAGTTGGCGCGTGAACAACGGGCCGTGGTACTTTCAGTCAGGGAAGTGGCACCCAATGCCATGGCCGCAGTGGAGCGGGTGACGGAAGTGCTCGATCAGGCAGCAGCGCAAACACTGTCCAGCATGCAGCAAACCCGCCAAGCCATGGAATCCACCGCCACGACATTGGGTAAAACCGTCGGCTCGATTACTGAGGGTGTCGGTGTCTATTCCACCCAGGTGGCTGAGCTGCATCGCCAAATGGACGGGCAATTGGCCAAGGCGGTTGGCAGCTTTGACCAAGGAGTAAAAGACTTGAGCGAAGTAGTGGAAGACTTGACTGAAAGTCTGCAGTCCACTTTTCAAGCTGTCAGGGGGTAATGATGTCCTGGCATGGCTATCGCCCGCACCAAGATCCTGGCGCTACTGGCTCCAGCGTAGAGCAGGGTTACATGGCATCCACCGCCGATTTGATGGTGGGATTGCTTTTTGTTTTCATCATCATGGTGGCCTTTTTGGCGCACAAGAGAAACACTGAAACCGAAGCGCTCGCTGCCGAAGCCAAGGCTTTGGCAGCTGCTGCCCTAGAAGCGCGCACCGCGTTCAGTGATCCTCGGGGCGCCGTCACCAGCGCCATTGGCGAGCAAATTCGCCAAACCCTTGCCACTGTGCGCATCGACCCCTCTAGCGGAATCATCAGCCTGCCCGAAGACGTGTTGTTTGATTTGGGTAGTTCAACCCTCAAGCCAGTCGCCCAGCCTAAATTGATCGAAGTAGCAGAAAAATTGGGAACAGTATCGCCCTGTTTTGTTGCCAATCAGCGCAAGAGGCAGGGTTGCGCAAACAACCCTTATGGGCATGAAATTGAAACCATATTTATCGAAGGGCACACCGACAACGTGCCAATGCTGCGCGATGGGGGTAATACCAAACTGTCGCTGGATCGTGCCATCTCGGTAAGCAATGCACTGGTGCAGGGCACCAAATTGGCGGGCTACCGCAATGACCAGGAGCTGCCCCTGTTTTCATACAGTGCATACGCCGATTCGCGGCCACTCAAGGGAATCGCGCCATCCGATGGCCGTAACCGTCGCGTGGACTTGCGCATTGTTCTGACTTATCGCCCTCAGGGCGAAGCCGGGTTTTTAGAACGCATAGGTAAGCATTTGAGTCGTTGATGGAATACGCCATGTTTGCTCCGTTGCCCACCAAAATGGAAAAACTGGAGGCAGTCTTGCTGCAAATAGATGCAGTGACTGTGCAGGCACCGCCGCCTTTTGTGGAGATCGGCAAAAAACTCCGCATGGCATACGAGCACCATCGTGCGCAGGATTATCAGCTGTTATCAAAAAGCGAATGGCGACAATTGCCTTATGCCTTGTGGGTTAAAGGCATGCCGGGGCTGTATAAGACAGACCCAGGGCTACTAACCCGTTATTGGTCAGAGGTTTTGCCTGAAGCATTGCAAAGCAGCCCCAGACGTGCCAAACGCTGGCTAATGCCTTTGTTTTTTGTGTATTGCAATGCATTTGACTCGGAGAGTATTGCTTTTCAAAGTTTTTCCGCCAAGTTGCGCCAAGTTTTGCTTTTGGCCCAAGGTTCTGTAGCTGCAAAACTTCGAGAAATGGATGAGCGACAGGATTTTTTTAATCCAGTCCATGCACCTTCGAATCTCGCCAGCTTGTTTTTCACTTTGCACCAAGCTCGTGAAGATGAGCTCATGGGGGCCTATCTGTTCTGGCCCGGTTTTGAGGGTACAAAGCTGGGTATGGCCATTTTGCGTGCCGGTTTACAGTTGTCGCTGGACCGGTTGCGCGAGCTTGCCACGGTGCAGCGAGTGATGCGTTGGCTGCAAAATATGCCTGCGCCCGTCGTCAAAACAGATTTGCGCATTGCCTTTGCGGATGGGTTGCTTTTGCCATGGCAGCGCGACCGCAAGATGCAGGATGGGTTGAAGAAGCTACTGCAGGATTTTTTTTTACAGCACTACGGCGATCCGCGTTTTTTACGCCATGCTCATTACCAGTGGGAGGGTGTAAAGCCAGAAGCCGTGAATGTAATGTTCTATTTGCTGACAGGTGATACCCTTAAGGGGTTTATGCGCATCCTAGATCGAACGGCTGATGATATTTGGCTATTTCGACAAAAATTCTGGATGGCTTATTACGATGCCGGTCATATTGAAGAGGCGTGGATGGTTTTAGGCGCTCATGCCCAAATAGCGGCACAAAGCAATAATGCTACGGCAGTCCCGCAACGTTTTGGACGGCTGGAAGGTGGTGTTTCCCCAAACCAATCTGTTTTACTGCTGCGTATAGGCGATTTGGTTTTTTCAGAGTGGAGTCATAGTGGCAGTTTGCGCGCTTACCGTGAAGATGATTCAGGAGCTCCCAGCTTTTACCAGCTCACCTACCACGGACAGACATTGCGAGAAGCGCAATCACTGGATTTCCATGATGGGCTCAATATGCGTCCTGAACTGCGCCATACCCATTCCGAATATGGGACGTGGCAACGCAAAGCGCGCGATATGATTCGTCAGCGCACAGGGATTTACCTCAGTGATCGGGAGATTCTGTTGTGACTGTTGCCACCCCACAGCGCGAAACAGCCAGTGTGACATGGGCACCGCCATGCGCAGTGGCGCAGTGGCTTGAAGCTTTGCCCACCCATGCCGCTGCTGCGTTGTCGGCTTATTTAGCCGATCACTCCACTGATTTGCAAGCCGCTACGCTTACCGTTCCTGCTGCGGTGGTGGCTAGTTGGTCAGCTGCTGCAGCTACCGCTTTGGGCTTGCCGCCCAATGCTCCTTTGGGTTTTGACCTGCGCCTAAGCGGTGCGCTGGGCAAGCCCGGGGCCAGCATTGCTGTGCGTTGGTTGCAACCGGGTAAGACGGTGGCTGCCCGCGATGTGCAAGCCGACGGCCTATGGCTCACATGGCAAGACAAGCCCTATCGTATTGCCTCGCCCATGTTCGATGTGCTGGTCTTGGTGGAGCAGTTCAACCAGGCAGGCCGCGGCGGGCATGAAGAACAGTTTCGCATTTGGGCGCACATCCGCCAGACCCTGGGCGATACGGCATCCGACCAGTTGACCGATGGTTTTTTGCGCAACCTGCGCGTGGTGACGGCAACGGCGCTGACCTTCGCCATCAAAACCGACAGTCATGGGGGAGTGCAGCTTGATCCGGTGCTGCTGGTTGCCCGCCGCGATGATGAAGGCGAGGGCACGCAGCAGGTACGGGCTTTGCTGGAGGCGGACGAGGCCTTGTTTCCAAGGCGACTGGATCAGTTGCCCTGTGGCGCTTCGGCCTTTGCCCTCAATCAGGGTACCTATGTGGTAGTGGATGAGCCGCTACAGCAGGCACTGGCTGCCGTGCAACAGCTGCGGCGTGCGCCTGCAGATGTGCGCAAACGCGCCGCCATGTACCCCGAGGCGGTATTGCGCGAATACATGGGCGCAGAAGACGCCGCGCCCACCGTATTTGTCGAAACCGAGCGCTTTGCCGAGCGGGTACGCGACGTGGGCGAGTGGCAGGCTCCTCTGCTGCCTTGGATCAAGATAGAACCGCAAAGTTGGGGCGCACCCGTGGATGCGGGCGTACGGCTGGGTGGTGTGGAACTGCCCCTGGACATCGTAACACTGGAGCGGGCGCTGAGCGACATGCAAACTGCCCTGAAACAGGGGCAAGGCATGATCACCATTGCGGATCAATCCGTGGTCGCCACCCCGGCCAATGTCGCGGCGCTACAGCAACTGCACCGGGTTATGACTCGGGAGGAGGGGGCGCAGAAGCCGCAAGATGGCGATGATGAGGCCGTCAAAAACGTTCTCATCATCGAAACCAATCTGGATGAAACCTCTTTTGCGCGCACTACCACTGGCCAGCGCCCCGGCCAGCAGGCGCTGCCTTTTGGGTTGAAAACCCGTCCCAAGAAACACCAGGAATTTGGCATCACCTGGCTGCAGCAGCATTGGTGCCAAGGTTCCCACGGCGCCATGCTGTGCGACGACATGGGCTTGGGAAAAACTTTTCAGGCGCTGGCCTTTTGTCTTTGGCTGCGTGAACAGATGGAGGCAGGGCACATTGCCACCAAACCCTTGCTCTTGATTGCCCCGGTGGGTCTGCTGCGCAATTGGGAGGCCGAGATCAATGTCCACTTGATGGCGCCTGGCTTGGGTAACCTCGTGCGGGCCTATGGCGAGCATCTCAAGCCCCTCAAGCGCGGCAGGCACAGCGACGGTACAGCGGGGCTGGACACCGCGCGCCTGGGCTCTGCCGATGTGGTGCTGGCCAATTACGAAGCGGTGTCGGATTACCAACTGAGCTTTGGCGCGATTCCGTTTGCTGCCGTCGTACTGGACGAAGCGCAAAAAATCAAATCGCCCAAGGCCCGCATGACCCATGCGGTCAAAGCCCTGAATGCCGATTTTGTCTTGGCCATGACTGGTACCCCCGTGGAAAACCGGCTGGCCGATTTGTGGTGCATTGCCGATGCCGTGCAGCCCGGCGCACTAGCCGATTTGAAAGATTTCAGCGCCCGTTATGAAACCGAAGGTGCAGATGTGCAGACCTTGCGCCAGTTGGTGTGGCACGGCGAAGACCACGCCCCCGGTTTGCCTCCCCGCCTTTTGTTGCGGCGTATGAAAACCGAAAAGCTCGATGGCTTGCCTGAGAAACAAGAACATGTGCTGCAGGTGCCCATGCCCGCCCGGCAGGCCGAGGCATACCAACGTGCTTTGGCGCTGAAAGATGCAGCGAGTAGCTACACCACGCTGGAAATGATCCATGCCCTGCGCCAAGCCTCTTTACATCCTGCATTACTGGAAGGAGGGTTGGGGAATGAAGCGCTGCGATTTGAGGATTCAGCCCGGTTTATGGCGATGGTGCAGGTTTTGGATGCGATAGCACCGAAAAATGAAAAAGTGCTGGTCTTTCTGGAATCGCTCGATTTACAAGAAGCCGACCAACTACCGCTTTTGTTACAGCGCCGTTATGGGCTCTTACGCATGCCTATGGTGATCAATGGGCAGGTGCAAACGGAGGCCCGCCAACAAAGGGTGGATAAATTTCAGCACGAGTCGGGTTTTGATGTGATGTTGCTCTCACCGAAGGCTGGGGGTGTCGGTCTGACTTTGACGGCAGCCAATCACGTCATCCACTTGTCGCGTTGGTGGAATCCTGCCGTGGAAGACCAATGCTCAGATCGCGTGTATCGGATTGGTCAGACCAAGCCTGTGCATATTTATTACCCACTCGCGGTTATTCCTGGTGCAGAAGAGCACAGTTTTGATGTGCAACTGCAGGCGTTGATGGATCGAAAGCGCAAGTTGGCTCACGATTTGCTGGCTGCGCCAGCATTTTCTTCCAAGGATTATGAGTCTTTGCTTGCTTCTATCAACTGAGAATTTTTCAGAAATTAAAATTTCTTGGAGAGCGTAAAAATGTGCAATGCAAGAAACCATCCGCCCGGCTGCAATTGTGGTTGGGGAGGCGGCTGGCATAGCGGTGGCTACGGCTCTTCGGGTGGCAACTCTTCTTTTTTCTCTAGAAAGTCCAATTTATCAAAATATGCATACAGCGGCGATGTATTGACCCCAGCCTCATTCATTTCCACGACTGAAAAAAATATGAAAACCAGTTCTCTTAGTGGCGCCTGGACAGAGCCTAATGCAACTTGTCCTGAGTGTGGGCATGGAGTTTATTTTGTCAAGACAGAAAATGGCGGTTGGGTTTATTTTGATGAATTGGGGCCGCCATGGCCGAAGCATGCCTGCATTGCCAATTCGAAAAATATAAAGGCTCCTTATCCAAGGGAGAGTCGTTGGGATAGGCAAGGGTGGAAGTCGTTGCTAAATTTTACCGCCACTGTTGCTGGTTATAACTCTGGTAAGGGTTTTTTGATGCAAGTGCGTGGTGAAGATGAAAGCCGCAAAAAAAGATATTTCGTTTGTCGGATTGGGGATAGTGTGGAATTTGATATTTGTCGCTTTCTATCTGTTGGAGAAATGACTGCGTTATCTATATTGGCGCACAATAAAAATGGGGATTTTTTGATATATGAAGGTGATGCTGTCGCAGGTAATGTTTTTCAATTGAAATTAAAAGATGCTGATGGGTCTTTTGATTCAGAAGAAGAGGTTGTCAATAGTATTATATCCGCTAATTTTTTTAATGATTGGACTTTGGAGAAGCCGTGGATTCCAATATTGGATGTAAAAGCTGAATTGGCAGCCGGGACTCTTTGCAAAATTAATGGGTATGTGGATGGTGCTGAAATTACGCTGCAAGTCCGAATGGATCGCCTTTATTTGATTCGTTGTGCCAGATTTCAATTGTTTGGCGTAAGTTCTGCACTTGTTTCCCTGATGGTGCAAAAGTCGGAGGGGTCGGCTGAATTTTATGTTTTAGAGGGCGTTGCTAGCGTGGGTAGGTCTTTTCCTCCCGGAAAGAGGTTGGAAGTAAAAGAGAAATTTTCTAAGCATGAAGAGATAGCTGCTTCTAAAAATTTGACATCCTATTCGTCTGGTAATAATTTTGAGATTAATTTTATAAATGATGTTGAAGCTATTGATTTGGAGATAAATGAGTTGCTCAATAAAATATGGGCTCTCAATAAGCAAAAAACACAATTAATGGAAAAGATGATGGGTCAAGGTTCTCTTTTGGATTGAGCTAGAACCATGCTCGCCTACATCCTCAAACGCATCCTGCTCATGCTGCCCACCCTGCTGGGCGTGCTGCTGCTGACTTTCGTGGTGATCCAGTTCGTGCCCGGCGGCCCGGTGGAGCAGTACATGGCCGAGGCCAAGGCCGGTGCGGGTGGTGGCGGTGCCGAAGGTGGTGGCCTGGCCTATCGGGGCGCGCAGGGCGTGGACCCGAAACGGTTGGAGCAGATCAAGGCGCTTTACGGCTTCGACAAGCCTGCGCACGAGCGCTTCTTCCAGATGCTGGGCCAGTTCGCGCGGTTTGACCTGGGCAAGAGCTTCTTCCAGAACAAGGATGTGTGGCAGCTGGTGGTCGAGAAACTGCCCGTCTCCATCAGCCTGGGGTTGTGGACGTTTTTCATCAGCTACCTGGTGGCCGTGCCGCTGGGCGTGGCCAAGGCGGTGCGCGCGGGCTCGCGGTTTGACCTGGTGACCACGCTGCTCATTTTGGTGGGCTATGCCATTCCGGGCTTTGTGCTGGGCGTGGCGCTGCTGGTCATCTTTGGCGGGCAGCTGCAGTGGTTTCCGCTGCGCGGGCTCACCTCGGCCAACTGGGATGAACTGGGCTGGGGCGCGCGCATTGTGGATTACCTCTGGCACATCACCTTGCCCATCATCGCCATGGTGCTGGGCAGCTTTGCCGTCACAGCCATGCTGACCAAGAACGCCTTTCTCGAAGAGATCCGCAAGCAGTATGTGTTGACGGCACGCGCCAAAGGGCTGAGCGAGCGCCAGGTGCTGTGGAAGCATGTGTTCCGCAACGCGCTGATCCCCATCATCACGGGCTTTCCGGCGGCGTTCATCGGCGCATTCTTTGCGGGCTCGCTGCTGATCGAGACGCTGTTCTCGCTCGATGGCCTGGGCCTGCTGAGCTACGAAAGCGTGATCCGCCGCGACTACCCGGTGGTGCTGGGCACGCTCTACCTGTTCACGCTGATCGGGCTGGTGACCAAGCTGGTCAGCGACCTTTGTTATGTGTGGGTAGACCCGCGGGTCAAGTTTGATTGAAGTTGGACATGGTTTGTAGGTAATATGTCCATATTGGATATCCAACCGCAGGAGGCCACCATGACATGGAACATCGCCAGCGCCAAACAGCAGTTTTCTGAAGTGGTGCGGCTCACCGCCGAGGAGCCGCAAGCCATTTACAACCGCGACAAGCCCGTGGCTGTGCTGATTTCGGCGCAGGACTATGCGCAATTCAAACAATGGCAGGCGCAGCACAAGCGGCCAACGCTCAGTGCTTTGTTCGAAGAGATCCGCGCCATCCTGGCTGCCGAGGGCGCGGACGGGATCGAGCTGCCACCGCGCACCACGCGTTACAACCCCATGGTGGACGATCCCCATTACTGGGATGACCCTGCAAAGCAACCGGCCCACCCTTGAGCCACCATGTATCTGGCCGATACCCACACCGTCAGTGAACTGATGCGCCCCCGCCCCGATGCGGGAGTGCTGCAGTGGATGCAACGCCTGGAGCAGGATGACCTGCCCGTGGTCGTCAGTGCCATCACGGTCGATGAAATCGTTTTTGGCCTGCATTGGCGACCCCATGCCGCCAAGATGCGCTGGTTTGACCTTTTCTTGCAGCGCGTCAGCGTGCTCTCGGTGGGTGGCGACATCGCCCGACGCGCCGGGGAATTGCGCGCGATATTCGCCCGCCAGGGGCGCGTGTGCGAACAGGCCGACATGCTGATCGCCGCCACCGCCCAGGTGCACGCGCTCACACTCGTCACCCGCAACGTGCGCGACTTTGACGGCTGCGGCATTGCGGTGCTCAATCCTTTTTCGGAATAAAGGTTTCCATGAACTTGCCACCGCGCTTGCCCCGAACCTTTCAGTCCACCAGCGACGAGGGCACCAAGGAAATTATCCAGGCCCTGCAGGCCTGTGTTCCTGATCTCCTGGCCATCTACGGCTTTGGCAGCCGCGTGCAGGGCGTGGCCGGGCCGCACAGTGACCTGGATGTGGCGGTGCTGGTGGCCGGCTATGCCGACCCGCTCAGCCTGTGGCGCTGGGCCGCAGATTTGAGCGATGTGGCCGGGTGCCCCGTGGATCTGCTGGATTTGCGCGCCGCGTCCACGGTGATGCAGTACCAGATCATCACCACCGGCATGCGCTGGTGGGCACGGGATGCGCAGGCTGCCTTGTTTGAAAGCGCCATCCTGAGCGAAAAAACCGCGCTGGACACTGCGCGCGCCGGTCTGCTGGCCGACATTGCGCAGCGGGGGAGCGTGTATGGCAGATGACGTGCTGTTGAACAAGGCCGCCACGATCGAGCGCTGCGTGGCGCGCGCACGCGAAGAATATTTCAGCGAGCCTGGCACCTTTGCCACCAACTTCACGCGCCAGGATGCCGCCATCCTGAATATCCAGCGCGCCTGCGAGGCCGCGCTGGACATGGGCCAGCACCTGATCCGGCGCGAACGGCTTGGCGTTCCGCAAAGCGCACGGGACGTTTTTTCGTTACTGGCGCAAGGCGGTTGGATACAAGCGCACCTGGCCGAAGGCCTGCAGCGCATGGTGGGGTTTCGCAATATCGCTGTGCATGATTACAAGGTGCTGCAATTACCCATCACGGTGGCCATCATCGAAAAGCATCTGGATGATTTTTTGCAATACAGCAAGGCCGTGCTGCAGCGTGATGGCGCCTGAAAATTTGGCATGACGATGGTTGCACCTGTCTCGCTCTCCCCCTCCCGCCGTGCCTGGCTGCGCTTCAAGCGCAACCGCCTGGGCTACTGGAGCCTGCTGATTTTTTGCGTGCTGGTGGCGCTGAGCCTGTGTGCCGAGCTGGTCAGCAACGATCGGCCGCTCATCGTGCGCTACGAGGGGCAGACTTATTTCCCCATGCTCAAGGACTACCCCGAGAAAACCTTTGGCGGAGATTTTGAAACCCCTGCCGACTACCTCGACCCCTTCATTCGCGAGCGCATCACGCAGGGCAGCAACTGGGCGCTGTACACGCTTAACCCCTACGGCCCCAACACGCTCAACTATTTCGCCAAATCGCCCAACCCCTCGGCACCCACCGCCGACAACTGGCTGGGCACCGACGACAGAGGACGCGACCTGCTGGCGCAGCTGATTTACGGCTTTCGCGTGAGCGTGCTGTTCGCGCTGGCGCTCACCGTCACGGGCGTGGCGCTGGGCGTGGTCACGGGCGCCATCCAGGGCTTTTTTGGCGGCAAGACCGATTTGGCGTTTCAGCGCTTCATCGAAATCTGGGGCTCCATGCCCGAGCTGTATTTGCTCATCATCTTCAGCGCCGTGTTCGCGCCCAGCATCTCGCTGCTGCTGATTTTGCTCAGCCTGTTCGGCTGGATGGGGCTGAGCGACTACGTGCGCGCCGAATTTTTGCGCAACCGCCAGCTCGACTACGTGAAGGCTGCGCGCGCCCTGGGCGTGGGCAATGGGCAGATCATCTGGCGCCACATCCTGCCCAACAGCCTCACGCCGGTGGTCACGTTTTTGCCGTTCCGCATGAGCGCGGCCATCCTGGCGCTGACCTCGCTCGACTTCCTGGGCCTGGGTGTGCCGCCCGGCACGCCCAGCCTGGGCGAGCTGCTCTCGCAGGGCAAGAACAGCATCGACGCCTGGTGGATATCGCTCAGCACTTTTGGCGTGCTGGTGGTCACGCTGCTGCTGCTGACCTTCATGGGCGACGCGTTGCGGGATGCGCTCGATCCGCGAAAGGCCGAAAAATGACGGGCGAAGCCATCAACCCGCTGCTCCAGGTGCGCGACCTCTCCGTGCGCTTTGGCGCCAAAGAGGTGGTGCGCAGCGCCAGCTTCAGCATCGCGCCCGGCGAAAAGCTGGCCCTGGTGGGTGAATCGGGCTCGGGCAAAACCATCACGGCACTCAGCCTGCTGCGCCTGGCGGGTGATGCCAAAATCAGCGGCAAGGCCTTGCTGCGCGGGCGCGACCTGCTCTCATTGTCAGAGCGCGAGATGCGCGGCATTCGCGGCGGCGACATCGCCATGGTGTTCCAGGAGCCCATGACGGCGCTCAACCCGCTGATGACCATCGGCCAGCAGATTGCCGAGGTTTTAGCGCTCAAAAAGGCATTGAGCCCCGCCCAGTGTGCGCAAGCAGCTATTGAACTGCTAGCAAAAACCGGCATCCCCGAGCCCGGGCGCCGCGCGGGCAGCTTTCCGCACCAGTTGAGCGGCGGCCAGCGCCAGCGCGCCATGATCGCCATGGCCCTGGCCAGCGAGCCCGCGCTGCTGCTGGCCGACGAGCCCACCACGGCGCTCGACGTCACGCTGCGCGGTCAGATTCTCGACCTGCTGTCCGACCTGCAGCGCAAAAGCGGCATGGCCGTGCTGCTCATCACGCATGACCTGAACCTGGTGCGCCGCTTTGCCGACCGCGTGGCCGTGATGGAGCAGGGCGTGCTGGTGGAACAGGGCCGCGTGGCCGATGTGTTTGGCGCCCCGCAACACGATTACACCCGCCGCCTGATCGCCAGCCTGCCCCGGCGCGATGTGGTCGAGGGCCATGCGCCCGCAGGCACCGCCCCGGTGATGAAGACGCAGGATTTGCGCGTGGCTTACCCCACCCCCTTGCCCGGTGTGCGCGGCTGGTTCAAAAAAGGCGAATTCGTGGCCGTGCAGGGCGCCACGCTGCAACTGTTGCCCGGCCGCACGCTGGGCGTGGTGGGCGAATCGGGCTCGGGCAAGTCCACGCTGGCGCTGGCCATATTGGGGTTGCTGCCGCATGGCGGCGCGCTGGCCGTGGCGGGGCAGGGGTGGCAGCAGCCCGCCACGCGCAACACGCCCGCCAACCAGCAGCTGCGCCGCAAGGTGCAGGTGGTGTTCCAGGACCCGTTTTCGTCGCTCTCGCCGCGCCTCACCGTTGAAGAGATCGTGGGCGAAGGCCTCAAGGTGCACGAGGCGGCGCTGAGTGTGGCTGCCCGCCGCACCCGCGTGGAGGCCGCGCTGAACGAGGTGGGCCTGACCGAAGCGCAATACCCCGGCCTGCTGGCGCGCTACCCGCACGAGTTTTCGGGTGGCCAGCGCCAGCGCCTGGCCATTGCGCGCGCGCTCATCGTGCAGCCGCAGGTGCTGGTGCTCGACGAGCCCACCAGCGCGCTCGACGTCACCATCCAGCAGCAGGTGCTGGGCCTGCTGCAGCGCCTGCAGCGCGACAAGGGCCTGAGCTATCTGCTCATCACGCACGACGTGGATGTGATCCGCGCCATGGCGCACGACGTGCTGGTGATGAAAGACGGCGCCGTTGTCGAGCACGGCACCGTGGCCCAGGTGCTGGATGCGCCGCAGCACCCCTACACGCAGCGGCTGGTGGCGGCGGCCACGGTGCCAGAGGTTGCGACTGAATTTTAAGGGCAAAAAATGGCTCTGGCGCTTACTGGTAAAGCGCTGGTAGCTATTAAAAAATGAGTTCCTGACTCAGCGCGGCGCCGTTTTGCTGAGCGGGTCTGCGCCCGCATCGGTGCCGCTGGCATGCACCTTGGCAAAGGTCAGGATGACCTCGCGGATCAGCTTGCGCTGGGGAATGGGCAGTTTCAGGAACGCCTCAAAAATATCCCTGTCCTGGTAGCCAATGCCGCTGTCCCAACGAGAGCGGCGCTGCTCCACCTTGCGCTGGATTTCATCGCCAAAGTTGAGCTGCTGCGGTGGCACGCCCAGCCACTCGGCCAGCACCAGCAGTTTTTCGTGCGTGGGCAGCGTTTCGCCGCGCAGCCAGCGGCGCACGCCGTGCAGCGTCATGGGCTTGCCCCAGTAGCGCGTATTGAACTCCCGTTCCAGCACCGCAGGCTTGGGCTCATAGCCCGCAGCCTTCATGGCGTCACGTAACCGGTTCGCAAACATGTTCTTTGCGTTTTCCATGCGGTTACGCTATTCGCGGCTTTGTGCACAGAGGGAACAGGCCTGTATAGTTACAAAAATAGCGTAACTATCAGTCACGTTGACGAGTCTGGCGGGCCAGAGGATGTCAGCGCCTATACATGCCCAAATCCCTGCTCGAACAACTCCCCGAAATCGTCGCCAACGGGCGCAAGCAAGCCGAAAAGATCCTGGAGAGTCTGGAAAGCCGCCAGCGCGTGCGCCTGCAAACACGCGAGGTGGTGCTGCCCGCCAAAGACAGCGCCGCGCAAGACTGGGTGACGCAGCAGCGGCGCAGCGCGCAGCAAGAGGTGTTTGCGCCGGGCCAAAGCAGCCTGCTGCCCAGCGCGCAGGCCATGCTGGGCGCCGCGCCCACTGGCCCCACCGCTCGCCCTGAGTTTGTCGAAGGGCAACCCTGGGCCAACCGCCTGATCTACGGCGACAACCTGCTGGCCATGGCCGCGCTGCTGGCGGGCGATGAAGACACGCCCAGCCTGCGCGGCAAGGTGGATTTGATCTACATCGACCCGCCGTTTGACAGCAAGGCCGACTACCGCACCAAGGTCACGCTACCGGGCGTGGAGCTGGAGCAAAAGCCCACGGTGATTGAGCAGTTCGCGTATTCCGACACCTGGAGCGATGGCACCGCGTCCTACCTGGCCATGATCACGCCGCGCCTGATCCTGATGCGGGAGCTGCTGGCGGATACCGGCTCGATTTATGTGCATCTGGATTGGCATGTGGGGCATTACGTGAAAATTTTGCTCGACGAGATTTTTGGGAAACGCCACTTTGATAACCAGATTGTTTGGCACTACAGCCAAGGCGGCAAATCCACTGAGGGCTTTGCGAAAAAACACGATCTCATGTTCGTTTACACAAAAAGTGTGGATCGATTTTTCGATGGAAAAGCTGTTCGTATGCCGTTCACACCGCATAAGCAGGACAAGTCTGGGAAGAACTACGGCGGTCGAATGGGCGTCGATGATGATGGCCGCGAGTACGTCGAAAAATGGGGGACTGGTAAGAAAAAACTGTATCGCTATTACTTGGATGAGGGAAAAGTACCAGAGAACGTCTGGTCGGACATTCAATCGATCCAATCCGATGCAGGTGAACGCTCGGGCTACGCAACCCAAAAACCAGAGCCTCTAATTGAACGAGTAATTCTTGCTTCATGTCCATCAGACGGGGTAGTTCTGGATTTCTTCGGTGGCTCCGGCACCACCGCCGCCGTCGCCGAAAAACTCGGCCGCCGCTGGATCACCACCGACCTCGGCAAGCCCGCCTGCATGATCATGCGCAAGCGCCTGATCGACCTCGAAGCCAAGCCTTTCCTTTACCAGGCCATCGGCGACTACCAGGTCGAGGCCGCCAAGGCGCACCTGGGGCGCGATTTCCGGATTGGCGATTTATCGCAGATCGTGCTGTCGCTGTACGGCGCGCTGCCCCTGCCGCCCGAGGCCAATCCGCAGCGCAACCTGGGCCAGATTGCGGGCGTGGAGCTGAATGGCCGGCGCGGCAGCAAAACACTGGTGCTGGCCGATTCGCCCAACAAGCTCACCGGCACCGCCACCCTGAAAAAAGCCATTGCCCAGCGCGACAACCTGCTGGGCGGCTGGGACCGCGTGGTGGTGCTGGGCTGGAACTTTGAGCCCAGCATTGGCGAGACCATCACCGCGCTGAATGACGACCGCCTCGAAGTGCTGGTGATTCCGCCCGACCTGATGGACCGCCTGAAAAAGAAGGGCGGCATCGACAAACTGCGCGGGCAGGTGCGGTTTTCGTCGCTGCAATACCTGACGATCCACCCGATCGAGCGCAAGGCTTCGACAAGCTCAGTCCGAACGGAGGGGAAAGATACGCCGCAGGAAACCCTGAGCGTGCGCCTGAAAAACTACGTGCTGCTCTCGCCCGAGGCCATCAACCTCGACGACGCCAACCGCGCCAAGCTGCAGGCCGTGGCCAACGCCGAGCCGCTGGCGCTGATCGAATACTGGGCGGTGGACCCGGATTACGACGGGCGCGTGTTCCGCTCGGTGTGGCAGGACTACCGGGGCAACACCGCCAACGATGCCGATGCGCTGCGCGTGGTCACGCAGGCCACTTTGAGCGTGCCCGCCCACAGCGGCCCACGCCGGGTGTGCGTGCGGGTGGTGGATGTGTTTGGGTTTGAGGCCGAGGTGGTGGCACAAGTGCCGGCTGCCTGCGCGGCGTAACGCTCAGGGCGCATCCATGTGTGACCGCCCGGATGGCGCTGTCGTGGCTGTACCTCTTCGCGATGTGAAGGGAAGAAACACCACCGCTTGGCTACGCATGGCTGGCAGCAATGAAAGCGAGCTGCAAATCCGGGTTGTCGCGCACGGCCCGGCGGATGGTGCGGACAGCCGGGGCCTTTTGCCGAGAGGCCGAGAGGTGGTCATGGCGAATGCTGTCTTTGATTCCATCAGCCATTGGCTTGATGGCGACCATAGTTTTCAGGAAAGCGCTGCGCCATCTCCTGCTTGCTCTGCCTCAGCAATGCGATCTCGGATGGTGTCAGCCGCCTCGGTTCGGGCGAGGTACCGAGCTTCTGATTCAGTAAGCGCGTCGAAGGTGTGAGCGAAATGTCCGATCCACCAGTTTTCAAGTTCTGTTCCATGTTTTTCCCTCAGTGCTTGCAAAGTTTGAGGCAGCGGCGTCAATTTGGCCGAATAGGGCTTTCCTGTCAGCGTTACCGCTGCCACTACACGCCCGCCATTGGATTCGATATGGCCCTTCAAGTTCGCCAAGGTGCCACCCATTCCCACAAAGTCATCAACCAACACGTATTCGCATCCGGCCTTCACTGGGCCTTGGAATTCAGCTTGGCGGGCCATGCGCCAGAAACCCTTGGCGCTGGTATGCCCCACCACATTGACCTGAACAACCCCTGTATCCACAGGCCAGTCCAGCACCTTTCCCAGCAGCTCCGCAAAAACCTCAGGAATCGCATTGACACCTTCGCGCTCAACGGCGTGGGCACTGACCAATGTCGGTGCGCGTCCTCCCAGCAATTCCTCCAGCACATGCGTTTTATCAAGACTGAATGTATCCACAACCAAATCTGTGGCTGCATCGTCGTTACCCGATTTCGCGGCTTTGTAGGCCGGGTGCTGTTTGACGGCAGATTCTGTGGCGTGAATCACGACATCAGGAAACGCGCCCCATGCGGTGCGAGGTGGGTGAAAGGTGGCAGGCATGGCCGGAATTCTCCCACGCACACTGTTTTTTTGAATTCAACCTTCCCATGACACCTACCGATAACCCCCTCGCCCTCTCCGCCGCACTCACGGCCAAAACCAACCAGTTGGCCCTGGGCCTCGAACACGGCGCCGCCGATCTGCTGGACCTCGTCACCCCCACCACGGCCGAGCTGCTGCTGTGGTGGTTCGGCCAGGACATGGTGGACGCGCGCGGCGGGCTGAACTTTCATGCCGGGCAAAAGCAGGCCATCCTGAACGCCATCGTGGCGCACGAGGTGCTGGGCGCCGGGAAGGCAAGCTGGACGCTGAAAGACCTGTACCAGCAGGTGGCGCCCGATGCGCTGCTGGCGGGCACCCGGCTGGCCGAGGTGTCGGCGGGCAAACACGCGCACCCCAAATACTGCTTCAAGATGGCCACGGGCACGGGCAAGACCTGGGTGTTGCAGGCGCTCTTGATCTGGCAGTTGCTCAACAAGACGGCGGCGCTGGCCGAGGGCATGGACGACGCACGCTTTACCCGCCAGTTCATGGTGGTGGCGCCGGGGCTAATTGTTTACGAGCGGCTGCTGGATGCGTTTTGCGGAAAATTGATAGCAGGCAGCGCAAGCGGGGCAAGGGATTTCGCCAGTTCTGACATGGCGCAGTTTGCCGACCTGTTCATCCCCGAGGCGCACCGCGATGCGGTGTTTGCCTTTGTGCGCGGCAACGTCTGTGGCAAGGGCGAGATTGGCCTGAAGGCTACGGGCAACGGCATGATCGCCATTACCAACTGGCACCTTTTGGTAGATGGGCTGGCTGAAGGCGAGGTGGTTGACGACGTGGAAACAGTGGAGACCCCAGGCGCGCCGCTGGAACCGCAGCAGGTGGTGGCCGCCGTGCTGCCGCTCATGCCGGGCCGCGCCACGGGCAACAGCCTGGACGTGCTGGACCGCCGCTATGCGCGCGGCAATGTGCTGGAGTTTCTGGCTGCGCTGCCCGAGCTGATGGTGTTCAACGACGAGGCACACCACATCCATGAGTTCAAGCGCGAAGGCGAGGTGACCGAGGTGGAGTGGCAAAAGAGCCTGAGCCGCATTGCCGAAACCAAGGGCCGGCGCTTTGTGCAGGTGGACTTTTCTGCCACGCCGTACAACGATGTGGGCAGTGGCAAGAACAAGAAGAAGCTGTACTTTGCGCACATCGTCACCGACTTTGACCTGAAGTCGGCCATGCGCGCGGGGCTGGTCAAGTCGTTGGTGCTGGACAGGCGCAAGGAAATTGGCGCGCTGCCGCTGGAGTTCAAGGCCGAGCGCGACGAGGCGGGCAACCCCATCTTGAGCGAGGGCCAGCGCGTGATGCTGCGCGCCGGGCTGCAAAAGCTGCGCAAGCTCGAAGCCGACTTCGCCCGTATCGACCCCGCCCGCCACCCCAAGATGCTGGTGGTGTGCGAGGACACGACGGTGTCGCCCCTGGTGGCGCAGTTTCTGCAAGAGCAGGAAGGCTTGCAGGCGGATGAGGTGATGACCATCGACTCGGGCAAAAAAGCCGAGCTGGGCGAGAAAGACTGGGCGCCCGTGCGCGAGCGCCTGTTCAGCGTGGACCGGCACGCCACGCCGCGCGTCATTGTCAGCGTGTTGATGCTGCGCGAGGGCTTTGACGTGAACAACATTTGCGTCATCGTGCCGCTGCGCAGCTCGCAAGCGCAAATTTTGCTGGAGCAGACCATTGGCCGGGGCCTGCGCCTGATGTGGCGCGATGCCGAATACGCCGACCTGAAGCGCGAAAACCGCGAGCGCATCAACGCCGGGCAAGAGCCTGCCAACCTGATCGACGTGCTGAGCATCGTCGAGCACCCGGCGTTTCAGTCGTTTTACGACGACTTGCTGAAAGAAGGCCTGGCGGGCACCACGGGCGAGGGCATGGACGACACCTCCAGCACGGGCGACGTGATGGCCGCCGAGCTGCGCGAGGGCTTTGAGGCATTTGACTTTGGCATCCCGTTCATCCTGCGCGAGGCCGATGAGCTGCGGGACCACGCCGCCATCGATGTGCTGGCGCTGCCCGCCTTCACCGCCCTGTCGGCGCACGAATTGCGCGGCCTGCTGGGCAAGGGCGACACCTTCATCTCGCAAGACCTGCAAAGCGCCACGTTGTTTGGCGACTACCGCGTGGATGGCGCAGTGATGAACGTGGGCGGCTACAACGACTATCTGGCGCGCCTGACGCGACGCATCAGCCAGGCGCTGAGCGAGCCGCTGCCCAAAGGTAACAAAATTGCCACGCACCTGGCCAAACCCTATTTGCAAGTCAACACCGCCGATTTGACCGGCTGGCTGGACGACTACATCTGGACGCGGCTGTTTGGCGCCGCCTTCAACCCGCTTGAAGATGAAAACTGGCGCCTGTTGCTGCTGCAGCCGGTGGTGGAGCACATCACCAAGGTGTTTGCCGTGGCGCTGCTCGAATCCGAAGAGCAGCACACCAGCGGCCACACCGAGGTGCATGCGCGCTGGATCAGCGAGGTGCCGCGCCTGATGCTGCGCGAGGCCCATTCGGTAGAAGTCAGCAAGTGCATCTACACCCGCCTGGGCTGGCCCGCGCGCAATGGCGGGCTGGAGCGCAGTTTCATCCACTGGGCGCAGGCCGATAGCCAGGTGCTGGCGTTTTGCAAGATCAGCGAAAACCGCCACCACTTTGCCCGCCTGCGTTATGTGAAGGACGACGGCTTGCCCGCGTTTTACAGCCCCGATTTTCTGGTGCGCACGGCCAGCGGCATTTTTCTGGTGGAAACCAAGGCGCAGCAGCAGGCCATTCACCCCAATGTGCAGCGCAAGTTGAAAGCCGCCGTGGCTTGGGTAGCGCGCATCAACGCCCTGGCGCCAGAACACCGGCAAGGCCTGCCCTGGCATTACGTGCTGCTGGCCGAGAACGTGGTGCACGAGTGGCAGGCCAAGGGCGCGCACCTGGCCGAGCTGCTGGATTACGCCCGGCTGCGGCCGCTGGCCAGTGCAGAGCTGCAGGGGTGGTTGCTGTAGGCGGCGTGTTGGGCCCATCGGCCTGCTTGGGTTGAACGCGTCAATAATGCAGCCTGGCGCCACGGTTTGATAAAAATGTGGCCCTGGTGCTTATGCAGTAAGCGCTACCAGCTATCAAATCAGGAGTGTTTGGTGTTCGATATCCATGGACCCGCCTTGCGCGGAGGCGCTGTGGCGCTGCTGGCGGCGGTGCTGTTTGGCGTCAGCACGCCGCTGGTGCAGCACCTGGGCGCGGGGTTGGGCGCCTTCAGCACGGCGGCGCTGCTGTATGCGGGCGCTGCCGGCATGGGCGCGGTGTTGCGCAAGCCGGTGCAGCAGGAAGCGCGCTTGCGGCGTGCCGATGCGTCCCGCCTGCTGGCCATGGCGGGGTTGGGTGCCGTGCTGGGGCCGGTGGCGCTGGCCTGGGGCTTGCAGCGCACCAGCGGCAGCAGCGCCTCGCTGATGCTGACGCTGGAGGCGCTTTTCACCGCGCTGCTGGCCTGGCGCCTCTACCACGAAACCATGGACCGGCGGGTGTGGGCGGCCATGCTGTTGCTGCTGGCCGGGGGCGTGGCGCTGGTGGTGGACCAGGGGCGCCTCGGTGGCGTGGAGCTGGCCGGCCTGCTGGCGGTGTTGCTGGCCACCATGGCCTGGGGGGCGGACAACACCTTGTCGCGCGCCCTGGCCGAGCGCGACCCGGCGCAGGTGGTGCTGGTCAAGGCCGCACTGGGCGCCTGCGCCACGGCGCTGCTGGCCTGGGGCTTGGGCGAGCCCTTGCCCACTGCGGCGGCGGCCTGGGGCCTGGTAGCCGTGGGGGCCACGGGCTATGGGCTCAGCCTGCGTTGCTACCTGCTGGCGCAACGCGCGTTTGGTGCGGCGCGCACCGGCTCGGTGTTTGCGTTTGCGCCGTTCATTGGCGCGGTGCTGGCGTTTGCCATGGGCGACCGCAGTGCCGGCGGGCTGGTGGTGGTGGGCGGCCTGCTGATGGTGGCCGGGGTGGTGTTGCACCTGGCCGAAACGCATGAGCACCCGCACGACCACGACGCCCTGGAGCACGAACACGCACATCGGCATGACGACGGGCACCACAACCACCGCCACGACCCGATGCCGCAGGGCAGCCACAGCCATGGGCACCAGCACGGGCCGCAGACGCACACCCATGCGCATGTGCCCGACGCCCACCACACGCACCGGCATTGACTGAATCACACAGCATTTGGCTTGCAGCCACGGGGCAAAATACGCCTCGACGCGGGGCATCCCGCACTGTTTCCCAGACACTGGCCCTTGCGGTTTCCTTTTGTTCTCGGCCTGTCTGACAGGCATCCACCATGAATTTCAACGACTTTGCCGACGACGCTGAAGACACCGCGCACACCCCCGCGCAGCGTGCGGCCGCCGCATCGCGCAGCACCTGGGTGAGTGTGGGCGTCAACCTGGTGTTGTCCACCATCCAGATCGTGGTGGGGGTGCTGGCCAAATCCCAGGGCCTGATTGCCGACGGCATCCACTCGCTGTCCGACCTGGTGGCCGATTTCGTGGTGCTGTTCGCCAACCACCATGCCCAAAAAGACGCTGACGAGGGCCACCCCTACGGCCACCACCGCTTCGAGACGGCGGCCTCGCTGGTGCTGGGCCTGTTGCTGCTGGGGGTGGGCGCGGGCATGGTGTGGTCGGCGGTGGTCAAGCTGGAGAACCCGCAAGCCGTGCCGCAGGTGCATGTGATCGCCCTGTGGGTGGCGGGGGCCGCGCTGGTGGGCAAGGAGCTGCTGTTTCGCTACATGCTGGCCGTGGCCAAGCGCGTCAAGTCGGGCATGCTGGTGGCCAACGCCTGGCATGCGCGCTCGGATGCGGCTTCGTCGCTGGTGGTGGGCATCGGCATTGCGGGCAACCTGGCCGGCTACCCCATCCTGGACCCCATTGCAGCACTCATCGTCGGCTTCATGGTGGCCAAGATGGGCTGGGAGTTTGGCTGGGACGCCTTGCACGACCTGATGGACCGCTCGGTGGACGAGCAGGAGGTGCAGGCCATCCGCCAGACGCTGCTCGAAACCCCTGGCGTGAGCGGTGTGCACGATGTGCGCACGCGCAAGATGGGCGACATGATCGTGGTGGATGCGCACCTGGAGGTGAACGCCGCGCTCACGGTGGAAGCGGGCCACGACATCGCCGTGCAGGCCCGCCAGCGCGTGCTGCAACGCCACCGCGTGCTCAACCTCATGACCCATGTGGACCCGTGGCGCAAGCCTGACCTGGACCATGCCGCGCAGCCCGCGCGCGGCGGTGGCGCTGCGTAACTGCCACAGGCAATCAGGCGATCAGGCAATCAGGCAATCAGGCAATCAGGCGGTGCCGAGCTGCCCGCCGCACCAGTTCCAGCCAGGCCAGGCACAGCGCCAGCAGGCCAGCGGCCACCACCACGCCTGGGGTGCCGGGCAGCGCCAGCCCCATGAGTGTGCGCAGCCAGGGAATGCCCAGCACCGCCGCCAGCAACACCACCATCGCGGCGGCAATGCGCCACAGCCAGGGGTTGGGTGTGGTGATGCTTTGCAGCGCAGTGCGCGACAGGTCGCGGTTGGCCAGAATCAGCAGCATGACGCACAGCACCAGCGTGCCAAACACCACGGTGCGGCTTTGCGCGCTGCCCCAGCCCTGGCCAGCCAGCCAGTACTGACCGCCCAACAGCAGGGCGGCCATGCCCAGGCCCTGCAGCACCGAGGACACCAGGGGGCCGATGGCAAAGGGCGAGTCGGAAACCGGCCGTGGCGGCCGCTCCATGCTGGCGCTGTCTTCGGGCTCGGCCTCCAGCACGACGGCGCAGGTGGGGTCGATCAGCAACTGCAGCAGCACGATATGCACCGGCATCAGCAGCGTGGGCCATTTCAGCAGCGTGGGCACCAGCACCAGCGCAATGATGGGGGCGTGCACCGCAAAGGTGAAGCGAATGGCCTTGCGGATGTTGCCGTCGATGCGCCGCCCCTGGCGGATGGCGGCGACGATGCGGGCAAAGCTGTCGTCCAGCAGCACCAGCGCGGCGGCCTCGCGCGCCACGTCGGTGCCGCGCTCGCCCATGGCAATGCCCACGTCGGCGGCCTTGAGGGCGGGCGCATCGTTCACGCCGTCGCCCGTCATGGCCACCACCTCGCCACTGGCGCGCAGCAGTTGCACCAGGCGCAGCTTGTGCTGGGGCTGCAGGCGCGCGCACAGGTCCACATGGCGCAGTCGTTCTGTCAGGGCAGCGTCGTCCAGCGCCTGCAGCTGCGCGCCGGTGATGACGTCGGGGCGGTCTGAGAGGCCCACCTGCTGCGCGATGGCGCGGGCCGTGGCGGGGTGATCGCCAGTCATCATGATCACGCGCACGCCCGCGCGCCGGCATTCGGCCAGCGCGGCAGGCACCTCGGGGCGCGGCGGGTCGGCCAGCGCCACCAGGCCCAGAAAATCAAAGTCGAAGTCGTGCTGGCTCTGCGGCCAGGGCGGGCTCTGGCTGGCGGCCGGGGCCACGCCCTTCCAGCGGCCGCGCGCCACACCCAGCACGCGCAGGCCGCGCTCGGCCATGGCCTCCACCTGGCGGCGGATGGCATCGCGCCGCGCTGCATCCAGGTGGCACAGGTCGGCCACGGCCTCGGGCGCGCCCTTGGTGGCCAGCAGGTGCATGTTGGGCTCATCGCTGGCAAAAACGCGCGTCATGGCCAGAATCTCGCCCGACAGGGCGTATTCAAACTCGGGCTCGCGCCCGTCATGCACATGCTCGGTGCCCTGCAGCCACTGGTGGCCAAAATGCTGGATGGCCTTTTCCATGGGGTCGAACGGGTCGCCCGGCGTGGCCAGCATGGCGAACTCGGTCAGCAGGTGGAAGTGCTCGGGCAAGTCGCTGGCGCCTTCGGGGTCGAAATGCTGGTCGGCGGTGGCAAGCCCGGCCACTGCCATGCGGTTCAGGGTGAGCGTGCCCGTCTTGTCCACCGCCAGCACGGTGATGGCGCCCAGTGCCTCGACGGCGGTGACGCGCCGCGTCAGCACCTTCTGGTGTGCAATGCGCCAGGCCCCCAGCGCCAGAAACACGGTCAGGATGACCGGAATCTCCTCGGGCAGGATGGCCATGGCCAACGCAATGCCCGACAGCAGGCTGTCGAGCAGCGGGCGGCCATTCCACCACCAGCCCAGCAGCACCTGCGCCAGCGCCAGCACGACGGCGGCCGTGCCCAGCGTGCGCACCAGCCGGCGCGAGCCCTGTTGCAGCGCAGAAGGCGGCTCGGTGGTTGCCGCCAAGTCGGCGCCGATGCGCCCCACGGCCGTGTGGGCCGCCGTGGCGCACACCTCGGCCACACCCACGCCACGCGTGACCACGGTGCTGGCGTAGATAGCCGCCATGCTTGCCGGCGGCTGCTCGTTGGGTGCTGCGGGCAGTTTGGCCACGGGCACGGCTTCGCCGGTGAGCAGGGATTCGTCCACTTCGAGTTGGCCGTCGAGCAGCAACGCGTCGGCGGCAATGCGGTCGCCCTCGTGCAGCACCAGCAGGTCGCCGCGCACCACGTCGCGCCCGGCAATGCGCTGCTCCTGGCCGTCGCGAATCACCAGCGCGCGCGGGGCCGACAGGTCGCGCAGCGATTTGAGCGCGCGCTGCGTTTTGCGCTCTTGCGCCAGCGTGATGCCGATGACCACGAACACAAAGCCCAGCAAAAACAGCGCCTCGGCGCGGTCGCCCAGCGCCAGGTAGATGCCGCCAGCTGCCAGCAGCATGAGAAACATGGGTTCGGTGAGCACATCGCGCACGATGGCGAGCATGGATTTGGGTGCGCTGCCGGGCAGCAGGTTGGGGCCTTCGGCGCTCAGGCGGCGGGCCGCTTCGGTGGCGCTCAGGCCTGGTGGCATGGACGCTGCGCGGGGCGGTGGGGCTGGATTGGTGGGCATCGCAATCTTCCTCATGGGTTAATAGGCCATGGTGGGCCGCCGGTTCCCTTCGTAGCAGGGCCTGCCGCCAGTGTAGGGATGCGAGATGGCGCTGGGCTTGCGGTTTTGGTGGTTGGAATGAAATAGGCTGTTAGCGCTTATGTAGCAAGCGCTAGCAGCTATTGTTTTAATAGTGACGTGGTGCATCTTCACGCCGATGGCGTTGCACAATGCGAGCACCGTACCGCTGAGGAAACACGATGCGCCCGTCCGTTCGCGAAGATTCCGCTGCCGACCCGGCCACCACCGCCATCACCGCACGCGGCACGATCCATCCCGATGTGCTCAGGCTGGGCCTGGTGAGTTTTTTGACCGACCTGAGCTCCGAGATGATCTTCTCGGTGTTTGCCGTGTTCTTCACCACGGTGGCCGGTGCCTCGACGGCGTTGCTGGGGTTGATCGAGGGCCTGGCAGATTTTTCGGCGTCTTCCCTCAATTACCTGGCCGGCTGGCTTTCAGACCGCAGTGGCCGGCGCAAGTGGTTTGCCACGGCGGGCTACGGCTTTTCGACACTGGCCAAGCTGATCTTGCTGGTGTCGTCGTCCATCGTGGGGTTGTCGGTCTTTCGCGTCATCGAGCGGCTGGGCAAGGGCTTTCGCGGCCCGCCGCGCGATGCCTGGCTGTCGTCGATGGCCGCCAAGGAGTCGCGTGGCTATGCGTTTGGCGTGCACAAGGCCCTGGACAAGGCGGGCGCCGTGCTGGGCCCGCTGGTGGCTTATGCGGTGCTCCAATCGCTGGGCGAATCGGCCAGCACCTACAGCCTGCTGTTTCTGGTGGCCTTTGTGCCGGCGGTGGTGGCCGTGGTGGTGCTCACGCGCATCCCCGACCAGCGCGGCCAGCCCCATGCGCGCGAGAGCGTGCGGCAGAACTGGCAGCAGCTCAGCCCGGCGTTCAAGCGTTTTCTGGTGCCGGCAGGGGTGTTTGCGCTGGCGTATTTCAGCCTGGGCTTTGTCTTGCTCAAGGCCCATGCCGTGGGCTTTGGCATGACCGACATCGTGCTGCTGTATGCGCTGTTCAATGCCATCTGCGTGGTGGCGGCGCCGCTGGTGGGGCGGCTGGGCGACAGGGTGGGGCGCAGCCGCATCGTGGTGCTGGGCTATGCGCTGTATGCGGCCCTCAATGTGTGGCTGGTGCTGGCGGCCAGCCGCGGGGAAATGGTGGGCATTTTTTGCCTGTATGGCGTGTTCTATGCCATCGAAGAGTCGCAAAGCAAGGCCTTCATCGCCGACCTGGAGCCCGAGCGCCGCGCCACGGCCATGGGCGTCTACAACTTCGTCACGGGTGGCTTGTACCTGCCCGCATCGCTGATGGCGGGCGCCCTGTGGGCGGTGGCGCCAGCCCTGGCTTTCGGGTTGGCCGCGGTGCTGTCGGTGGCGGCCATGGTGGTGTTTATTGCGTCGAAGCCCGCCGCAGTCGGGGGGCGCTGATCGCAGCGGCAACTTACATTTGGGCCATGGACAAACCACACACCTTTCACCGCAGCGACCTGGTGCGCATTGCCATTGATGCCATGAAGGAGCGCGGCCTGGAGCCCGAGTTTCCGCCGCGCGCCCTGCAGCAGCTGCAGACCATCGACGCCGCCGCGCAGGACGACGACCCGCGCATCCGCGACCTGACCGCGCTGCCCTGGTGCTCGATCGACAACGACGACTCGCGCGACCTCGACCAGCTCACGGCCTGCGGCCCCTTGGGCCATGGCGCCGTGAAGATTTTTGTGGCCGTGGCCGATGTGGACGCCCTGGTCAAAAAGAACTCGGCCATCGACCAGCACGCGCACACCAACACCACGTCGGTGTATACATCGGCGCGGGTGTTTCCGATGCTGCCCGAGCGTCTGTCCACCGACCTCACCTCGCTGAACCCCGGCCAGGAGCGCATCGCCATCGTGACCGAAATGGTGGTGGATGCCGAGGGCGTCGTCACCCATTCCACCGTGCACCGTGCGCGGGTGCGCAACCAGGCCAAGCTGGCCTACGACGCGGTGGCCGCGTGGATCGAGGGCGCGGGTGACCTGCCCGAGGCCGCGCGCGCGGTGCCCGGCATGGACGAGCAGCTGCGCACCCAGGATGCGGTGGCCCAGCGCATGCGCGCGCGCCGGCGCGAGCAGGGCTCGCTCGATCTGGAGACCTTCCAGCCGCGCGCGGTGTTCGACGGCGACCGCGTGGTGGACATTCGCCAGCAAGCGCAGAACCGGGCGCGCCAGCTCATCGAAGAATTCATGATCGCCACCAACACCTGCACCGCGCAGTTTCTGGCGCAGCATGGCGGCAGCGCCTTGCGGCGGGTGGTGCGCTCGCCCGAGCGCTGGCTGCGCATCGTGGAAGTGGCCAGCAAGTATGGCGAGGCGCTGCCCAAAGAGCCCGATTCGCGCGCGCTCGAGGGTTTTCTGGCGCGCCAGCGCAAGGCCGATCCGCTGCGCTTTCCCGATCTGTCGCTGGTCATAGTCAAGCTGATGGGGTCGGGCGAGTATGTGGTGGAGCACGCGCGGGGCGAGCCCATCGGCCACTTCGGCCTGGCCGTGCGCGACTACACGCATTCCACGGCGCCCAACCGCCGTTACCCTGATCTGGTGAGCCTGCGCATGGTCAAGGCGCTGCTGTCGGGCGAGCGTGCGCCCTATGGCCTGGCCGAACTGACCACGCTGGCCGAGCATTGCACCCACCAGGAAGACGCGGCCCAAAAGGTGGAGCGCAGCGTGCGCAAATCCGAGGCAGCGCTGTTCATGCAGGGGTTGATCGGCCAGCGGTTTGACGCCATCGTCACCGGCCGCAGCGAAATCGCCACCTGGGTGCGCATCTTCACGCCGCCGGCCGAGGGCCTGCTGGTGGCGGGGGATTTCAACCTCGACGTGGGGGCGAAAATCCGCGTGAAGCTGGTCAGCACGAACGTGGAGCGCGGTTTCATCGATTTCGAGCAGGCGCGCTGAACAGCCGCACCGACTTCGCAGCCAACCCGGGCCCCGTCTGCACAAGGAACACCCATGAACGAACCCTCACCCGCTCACTCGCCACCCGCACCGGATGCCCTGGCCGCCCAGGCCGACATCCGCGCCCGTTTCCGCCACCTGCGCGCCGGTGCGGGGCTGCAAGGGGCTGTCACGGTGCTGCACATCGGCGCCGAACACACCGCCGTTGCCACGGGGCCGGGCGATGAGGCCGCTGCCTGGCTGGTGCTGGACATTGGCGCGCAGAAAACGGCGCGGCAATTTTTCAAGCGCAGCCCGCCCACGCCGCTGGAGATGGAAAACGCCATTGCCACCGTCGAAGACGAGGTGATCCGGGCGGTGCCCATGCTGGCGCCGGGCTCGGCCTTGCTGTGTGCCGACGCGGTGGTGCGCGAGATGGCCCTGCTGGCGGGTGTGGCGCCCGGTGAATCGATGGCAATGCCGCTCGATGCCATGGAACGGGTGTTTGAGCGCCTGGCCGCCGTGGCCGAAGGGCGCCCGGTTGCGCGCGAGGGCTTGCCACAAGGCGCCGACTTCGCTGCCGCGCTGCTGATCCTGCGCGAGTTCATGCACCACCTGCGGTTCGGGTCCATCACCGTGCTGCGCTGAGAGGCTGAGTTCGTGAACAGGTTCTTGGCGCAATCCACCACTTGGAATGAGCGACTTGAGAAACCAGTCAATAATTAGATAAAAATGGCTGTTTGCGCTTTACCAGTATGCGCATGCAGCTATTGTTTTTGTAGCTTGCTCGCACCCGTATGGGTGCATTGCTTTCCCGTCAGAATCCGCCCATGACCTATTGCCTGCTTCAATCACGGCGTTCCTTGTTGCCCTTGCTATGGGTTGCCGCACTGGGCGCAACCGCCCTGGTTGCCACGCCGGCCCGCGCTGCTCCTGAAACGCCGGCCACGGCCGCCAGCGCCATGGCGCCGCGCGTGCTGGCCTGCACCACCTGCCATGGCAAGGAAGGCCGCGCCACGCCAGACGGTTACTTTCCGCGCATCGCGGGCAAGCCGGCGGGCTACCTGTACAACCAGCTGCTCAATTTTCGGGACGGGCGGCGCAGCTACCCGCAGATGGGCTACCTCATCGAGCACCTCACGGACGACTATCTGCGCGAGATCGCCACCCACTTTGCCGCGCTGCAGGTGCCCTATGCGCCGCCCCCGGCGCCCCAGGCCGCGCCGCAGGTGTTGGAGCGCGGGCGCCAGCTGGTGCAGCAGGGCGATGCGGCGCGCCGGCTGCCCGCCTGCGTGCAATGCCACGGCCAGGCGATGACGGGGCTGCAGCCGTCGATTCCCGGCTTGCTGGGCCTGCCGCGCGACTACCTCAACAGCCAGCTCGGGGCCTGGCAAACCGGCCAGCGCCGCGCGCAGGCGCCCGATTGCATGGCCGATATTGCGCGCCAGCTTTCGCCCGAGGAGGTGAGTGCGGTATCGGCCTGGCTGGCGGCCCAGCCGGTGCCGGTGGATGGCAAGCCCGCCGACCGGCTGGCAGCGGCCATGCCCGTGCGCTGCGGTGGTGTCGATGGTGTGCCGGTGGTGGACGCGGCGGCGCGTTGAAGGGGAACACCATGAAACGCATCCTCTGGACGATCTCTTCCACCATGGCCGCTCTGGGCCTGGGCGCCGCCGCCGTGGTGGCGCTGAACCTGCGCGGCGAAGCGCCGTTGACCGCCGGCGAAGCCCTGCAAAGCACGCCCGAACTGGTGGCCCGTGGCGAATACCTGGCGCGCGTGGGCAACTGCATGGCCTGCCACACCGTGCAGGGCGGTGCGCCCTATGCGGGCGGGCGCGGCATCGACACGCCGTTTGGTGTGATCCACACCTCCAACCTCACGCCCGACAAGGCCACGGGCATCGGCAACTGGTCGGCCGCCGAGTTCTGGCGCGCGCTGCACAACGGCCGCTCCAAAGACGGGCGCCTGCTGTACCCGGCGTTTCCCTACCCCAATTACACGCAGGTGACGCGCGAGGATTCCGACGCCATCCATGCCTATCTGCAAAGCCTGCCCGCCGTGGCGCAGGCCAACCGGCCGCACGCGCTGCGCTTTCCCTACAGCACGCAGGCGGCCCTGGGCGTGTGGCGGGCGTTGTTTTTTACCGCCGGGCCGCCCCCAGCTGAAAAAGCGGCCCCCTTGGGGGGCGGCGACCCGCAAAGCGGCGGAGCGAGGGGGGCAACGCTTGCGCCCGGCGCGCCACCGGCCGAGCCCACGCAGTTGGCGCAATGGAACCGGGGTGCCTATCTGGTCAACGGCCTGGGCCACTGCGCCGCCTGCCACACACCGCGCAATGCGCTGGGCGCCAGCAACCCCGCGCAGGCTTTCAGCGGCGGGCTGATTCCGGTGCAAAACTGGTATGCGCCGGCACTCAATGCCGCTGCCGAGGCGGGCGTGGCGCACTGGCCTGTCGAAGACGTGGTGGCCCTGCTCAAAACCGGCGTGGCGCCGCAGGGCTCGGTCACCGGGCCCATGGCCGAGGTGGTGTTTCGCAGCACGCAGTATTTGAGCGATGCCGACGCCCAGGCGATGGCCGTGTATCTGCGGGCGCTGCCGCAGCAGGCCCTCGCCGCCACGGCGGTGGCCAAGCCCGCGGCCGCCACGCTGGAGCGCGGTGCCAAGGTGTATGAGCAGCACTGCGCGCAGTGCCATGGCGACAAGGGCGAGGGTCAACCGGGTGCGTTCCCGGCCCTGGCCGGCAACCGCGCCGTGATGCTGCAAGACCCCACCAACCTCGTGCGCATGGTGCTGCAGGGCGGCTATCTGCCGGCCACGGCGGGCAACCCGCGCCCGCACGGCATGCCGCCCTTCATGCAGGTGCTGGGCGACGAGGACGTGGCGGCGGTCAGCACCTTTGTGCGCAATGCCTGGGGCAACCAGGCGAGCGCAGTGGGTACCATTGGCGTTTACCGTGCCCGGGAGCGGCGCGGGTCTTGAAGGAGAACCCCCCGATGCACAGCCCGGCCGCGTTGCCAGAAATCCACCCAGCGGCCCCTGGCAGCGGCTGGTGGGCGGTGTGCCTGTGCGCCGGCTGGTGCGGCACCTGTCGCGACTACCAGCCCCTGTTTGACGAATTGGCGCGTGCGCACCCCGGCATGCGTTTTGAGTGGGTGGACATCGAGGACGAATCCGAAATCGCGGGCGATCTGGACGTGGAGACCTTCCCCACGCTGCTGATTGCCGACGGCCGCCGGGCCTTGTTTCTGGGGCCGCTGCTGCCGCAGGCGCCTGTGCTGGCCAGGCTGTTGACCAGCCTGCAGGCCGGTGCACCAAGCGCCGCCGGGGCAGGGGGCGAGGCCCAGGAACTGTTCGAGCGCGTGCGCGCCGCGCGCGGGGCCTAGTCGCCGGGTCTTGTGGCACCTGTTGGCACCAGTGTGCGCGCGCAGGCGCGGAGCGGAAGCGATGCGTGTTGCGGGCTCGGTGGGTGTTTTTACTCCTGTTTTTATAGCTGCAGGCGCTTATTCATAAAGCGCTAGAGGCACTTTTTACTTGGTTTTCCTATGGTGCGCTCTTCGTGGTTTGATCTTCGTTCGTTGCAGGCGCAGTGCGACAAGGGCGCCTGGTCGCGTGGCATGGGGCTTTATCGCAACGCGGACGTGCTCCACCTCGATATCGAACCCGATGGCGATGGCCGCTGGCTGATGGATGGCGAGGTGCAGGGCAGCCTGTTCGACCCCTATGAGGTGTCGGTGGAACTGGTCATCGCGCCCAATGGCCAGGTCAAGCAATGGTCGGGTGACTGCAGTTGCCCCGTGGGCGTGGATTGCAAGCACGCAGTGGCGTTGACGCTGGAAGCGGCGCAAGAGGGCCTGGCGCTGGAGCAGCCACCCGCGCCCAGCGCCGATGCGCTGCAAGCGCTGCAACAGCGCAAGGAGGCCCAGGCGCGCGCAGAGGCCGAAGCCCGGCTGGTGCACTGGTTGCACGACTGGGACAGCGCCTCGGGCGTGCCAGCCACGCCAGCCCCGGGAGCCAGGCCGGATCGGCCCGAACAGTATCTGTACCTGCTCTCCACCGTGACGCTGCCGCGCGCCACCGCGCCGCAAATGCAGCTGGAGGCCGTGGTGTCTTACCCCAAAGTCACCGGCGGCTGGGCCAAGCCCAAGCCGATTCGCACGCAGCCTGGCCCGGGGCAGGCCGTGTATGACCGCGCCAGCGATGCCGACCACCAGGTGCTGCAACTGCTGCGGGCCATGCCGCGCAACCTGGGTTACTACTCGGCCTATAGCCTTGCGCCATCGGGGGTGCTGGAGGGCGCGGCGGGCGTTCTCGCGCTGCAGCAGGCGGCCAGCACCGGCCGCCTGTTTGCCGACGTGGGGGGCTCCACCGTGGGCGCGCCGCTGCGCTGGGGCGAGCCGCTGCCCATCACCTGGGCATGGCGCGAGTCCACGCCAGCCGCAGGGGGTGAAAGCACCTGGGCCCTGGGTGCCAGCCTGCCTGCGGCGTCGGCCACGCTGTGCGGCAACAGCCCCCCGCTGTACCTCGATGCCGACCACGGCGTGGTTGGCGCGGTGCAGGCCGAAGGCCTGAGCGCTGCACGGCTCGCCCTGCTGTTCAAGACGCCCGCGCTGAGCGCCGCCGCGCTGCAAAAGCACCAGGCCGAGGTCGCCAGCCGCCTGGGCGGTGTGCTGCCATTGCCGCCGGTGCTCGGGCCGCTCACGCGGGTGCAGGGCGTGCAACCCGTGGCGCGTCTGCATCTGGCGCCCGTGCCGGCGGGCGATGTGCCCGACCTGGGCCTCATCACCGCACAGCTGCGGTTCGACTACCAGGGCCATGTGGGCTGGTGGGTGGGGCAGGAGCTGGATGTGCTGGTGCCGGCGGCAGATGGCGGCCAAGTGTTGCTGCAGCGCGATGCACAAGCCGAGCTCGGTGCCATCGAGCGGCTGATGGACCTGGGCCTGCTGGCCACCGACGATGGCCTGTTCGGCATCCCTGGCGACCGCCCGCAAAACGATTGGATGCACTGGGCCGACAACGGTTTCGGGGTGCTGCGCGAGGCGGGGTTTGACGTCACGCTCGATGCCGCGCTCTCTGGCTGGATCACGCACGCCGACACACTGGCCGTGGCGTTGCAGCCCGAGGGCGACGACGAGGCCACATCGCCCTGGTTTGCGCTGTCGCTGGGCATCGAGATCAACGGCGTGCGCCACAACATCCTGCCCTGGCTGCCCGATCTGATTGCCGCTGCTGCGGCCCACCCGCCAGACCCCGAAACCGGTTTGCCCCAGTTGCCGTCGCATGTCTATCTGCCGTCGCAGGCGGGCCCCGGCTTTGTGCGCCTGCCCACCGACACGCTGCGGCCCTGGATGGCGGCATTGCTGGACCTCGTGGGCGACCGTGCCCACGACTTCACCGGCGACAGCCTCAAGCTCTCGCGCATGGATGCGTTGCGCACCAGCGCCGCGCTGGGTGAGGGCGCCGTGTGGGAGGGCGCTGGCGCCTTGCGCGCCATGGTGGCGCAGCTCAAGGGTGCCAGCGCGTTGCCCGAAGTGCCGCTGCCCGCCAGCGTGCACGCCACGCTGCGGCCCTATCAGCAGCAGGGCCTGAACTGGCTGCAGTTTTTGCGCACCCATGGCCTGGCCGGCGTGCTGGCCGACGACATGGGCCTGGGAAAAACGCTGCAAACCCTGGCGCACATCCAGGTCGAAAAAGACGCGGGCCGCCTGACCCACCCCGCGCTCATCATTGCGCCCGTGAGCCTGATGGGCAACTGGCAGCGCGAGGCCGCGCGGTTTTGCCCCGGCCTGCGCAGCCTGGTGCTGCATGGCGCGGGCCGCCATGCGGTGGCCGATTCGCTGGCCGAGCACGACCTGGTCATTGCCCCGTATTCACTGCTGCAGCGCGACCGCGAACGCTGGCTGGCGCATGAATGGCATCTGGTGGTGCTCGACGAAGCCCAGAACATCAAGAACGCCAGCACCCACGCCGCGCAGGTGGTGAGCCAGTTGCAGGCGCGCCACCGGCTGTGCCTGTCGGGCACGCCCATGGAAAACCACCTGGGCGAGGTCTGGAGTTTGTTCCACTTTCTGATGCCCGGCTTTCTGGGCAGCCAGAGGCACTTCAACGAGCTGTTTCGCGCGCCGATTGAAAAACAGGGCGACGGCGCGCGCATGGCGCAGTTGCGCGCGCGCGTCACGCCGTTCATGCTGCGCCGCACCAAGGCGCTGGTGGCTGGCGAACTGCCGCCCAAGGTCGAGACCGTGATGCCGGTGGAAATGACCGGTGCGCAGGCCGACCTGTATGAAACCATCCGCTTAGGCATGGAAAAAACCGTGCGCGAGGCACTGCAGTCCAAGGGGCTGGCCAAGTCGCAGATCACCATCCTCGATGCGCTGCTCAAGCTGCGCCAGGTGTGCTGCGACCCGCAACTGGTGCCGCTGGATGCCGCCAAAAAGGTCAAGACTTCGGCCAAGCTGGAGCAGCTCATGGCGCTGCTGCCCGAAATGTTGGCCGAGGGGCGGCGCATTTTGCTGTTCTCGCAGTTCACCAGCATGCTCACGCTGATCGAGGCCGAGCTGAAAAGGCGCAAACTGCCCTGGGTCAAGCTCACCGGCCAAAGCCAAAAGCGCGACGCGATCATCGAGCAGTTCACCAGCGGGCAGGTGCCGCTGTTTCTGATCAGTCTCAAGGCGGGCGGGGTGGGGCTCAATTTGCCCCAGGCCGATACGGTGATCCATTACGACCCGTGGTGGAACCCCGCTGTGGAAGCCCAGGCCACCGACCGCGCCCACCGCATCGGCCAGACACAGAGCGTGTGGGTGATCAAGCTGGTCGCCCAAGGCACGATTGAAGAGAAGATTCTGGCGCTGCAGGAGCGCAAGGCGCAGCTGGCAGGCAGCCTGTATGGCGGCGCGGCTGCGCGCAAGGAGCCGATGTTCACCGAAAGCGACCTCGCAGAACTGCTGCAGCCGCTATCACGGTTGTAGCTGCTCGCGCTTGTTGGATAAGCGCCAGGTGCCGTTTTGGCATCGCATCGTCCGGCAGGCCGCGTGGGCACTGGCCTGGGCGCATTGACAACAGCTTTCCCCGTGTGCATCTTTGCAAAACAACACTTTGCACGCTACAATACGGGTCTCACGACCAAACGGGCGGGTACCAACCGCCCGTTTTTTTTGGTCGAATGCTTTTGGAGCTCGAAGCTGTCGGGGAAGAGTCTCCGGGGGTTATCGGGTTTTTTGTTTTGGACTTACGCAAACAAGGGTGCACGAGGGGTGCTTCCATGGGGTGGCAGCTGGCCTGACCCTGATTTGCGTAAGTTGTGTTGTTTTTCCGGGATTGAACTGAACACGTGGCATTACAGCAAGTCGTTGAACAAATTGTGGCGGGTCTGGGCTATGACCTGGTGGAGATCGAGCGATCTCCGGGGGGCTTGCTGCGCGTCACCATCGATTTGCCATGGGTTCAGCCCGCGGTGGATGCGCCAGATCCGGCCATCGAGCAATACGTCACAGTGGAAGACTGTGAAAAGGTCACCCGCCAGCTGCAGTTTGCGCTGGAGGTGGATGGGGTTGAGTACAAACGGCTCGAAGTCTCGTCGCCGGGCATTGATCGCCCCTTGCGCCACGAGCAGGATTTTGTGCGTTTTGAAGGTTCGGTCATCGACCTCACCCTGAAGGCGCCCATCGGTGCTGCGGCGGTGGGGCAGGTCAATGCCACCCGCAAAAAGTTTCGTGGCACGCTGGAGCGGGCCGAATCAGGTGGCTGGCAGATCGTCTGGAGCGATGAGCCGGCGGTCAAGCCTGGTCAGAAAATAAGCAAAAAGCGTGTGCCAGCCCCCTTGCAGGCGCTGGGGTTCGCGCTGGATGAGCTCAGGGATGCCCGACTGGCGCCCATTGTGGATTTCAAGGGGCGGGGGGCAAAGGCTGGTCAAGTACCGGACTGAGTCGCTGGATGGTTTGGAGTGGGTGGGCAGTTGCTGGCAGCTGTTGCCTGCGGATGATAGAAACAGGAGAGTCGTCGCATGAATCGCGAATTGTTGATGTTGGTTGAGGCCATTTCGCGCGAGAAGAACGTGGAGCGCGATGTGGTCTTGGGCGCCGTGGAATCGGCCTTGGCCCAGGCTACCAAGAAGCTGTATCAGGGCGAGGTGGACATCCGCGTGTCCGTCGATCGCGACAGCGGCAACTACGAGACTTTCCGTCGCTGGCTGGTAGTGCCTGACGAGGCGGGTCTGCAAAATCCCGAAGCCGAAGAGCTGCTGATGGACGCCAAGGAGCGTATCGCGGACATCGAAGTCGGGGAATACATCGAAGAAGGTGTCGAGTCCGTGCCCATCGGTCGCATCGGTGCCATGGCGGCCAAGCAGGTCATCCTGCAGAAGATCCGCGACGCCGAGCGCGAAATGCTGCTCAACGACTTCATGTCGCGCGGCGAACGCATCTTCACCGGCACCGTCAAGCGCATGGACAAGGGCGACATCATTGTCGAGTCCGGCCGCGTGGAAGGCCGCCTGCGCCGCGGCGAGATGATCCCCAAGGAAAACCTGCGCAGCGGTGACCGTGTGCGCGCCATGATCATGGAGGTGGACTTGACGCTGCGTGGCGCCCCCATCATCCTGTCGCGCTCGGCCCCCGAGTTCATGGTCGAGCTGTTCCGCCAGGAAGTGCCCGAGATCGAGCAAGGCCTGCTGGAGATCAAGAGCTGCGCCCGTGACCCCGGTTCGCGCGCCAAGATCGCCGTGCTGTCGCATGACAAGCGCGTGGACCCCATCGGTACCTGCGTTGGCGTGCGCGGCACCCGTGTGAATGCGGTGACCAACGAGCTTGCCGGCGAACGCGTGGACATCGTGCTGTGGTCCGAAGACCCGGCCCAGTTCGTGATTGGTGCGCTGGCCCCGGCCAACGTCTCGTCCATTGTGGTCGATGAGGAAAAGCATGCCATGGACGTGGTGGTGGATGAGGAAAACCTCGCCATCGCCATCGGTCGTGGCGGCCAGAACGTGCGTCTGGCCTCCGACCTGACTGGTTGGAAAATCAACATCATGGACGCCGCCGAGTCGGCCCAGAAGCAGGCCAACGAGTCTGATACGGCCCGCCGTCTGTTCATGGAAAAGCTCGATGTGGACGAGGAAATCGCCGACATCCTGATCGCCGAAGGTTTCAACAGCCTGGAAGAGGTGGCTTATGTGCCACTGCAGGAAATGCTGGAAATCGAAAGCTTCGACGAAGACACCGTGAGCGAGCTGCGTACCCGTGCCAAGGATGCGTTGCTCACCATGGAAATCGCCCGCGAGGAAAGCGTTGGCGAGGTTTCGCAGGATCTGCGCGATCTCGAAGGCCTTACACCCGAATTGATTGCCAAGCTGGCAGAAAATGGTGTGCACACGCGTGACGACCTGGCCGATCTGGCCATTGATGAACTGACCGACCTGACCGGACAGTCCGCAGAAGATGCCAAAGCCTTGATCATGAAGGCGCGCGAACACTGGTTCGCAGGGCAAGAGTAAGGTCAGGGAGGCACGAACCACATATGTCCAGTAATACTGTCGCCGAGTTTGCAACCGAACTCAAAAAATCGCCTGAAACCCTGCTCGATCAGCTCAAGGCTGCGGGTGTGGGCAAGGCTGCACCGTCCGACGCGTTGACCGAGTCGGACAAGCAAAAACTGCTTGCTTATCTGCAGGCCAGCCATGGCACGGCTTCTGCCGATCGCAAGAAGATCACGCTGGTGAAGAAGTCCACCAGTGAAATCAAGCAAGCCGATGCCACCGGCAAGGCGCGCACCATCCAGGTGGAGGTGCGCAAGAAGCGCACTTTCATCCAGCGCGATGAAGGTGTCGAAAGTGTTGCCGAATCCAGGGAATCCCCGGTGGAAGACGTCGCTGCCGCCGGCGAAGACCTCGAACTGGCCCGCCGCGAAGAAGAAGCGAGCCGCCAGGCCGAGCTGATTCGTCGCCAGGAAGCCGAGCTGGCCGAAAAGCGTGCCGATCGCGAAGCACGTGAGAAGCGCGAGCGCGAAGCCGAAGAGCGCGCCGCCGCCTACGCAGCCCAGGAAGCCGAGAAAAAGGCACAGGCCTCTGCAGTCAAGCAGGAAGCCACCCGCGAGCAGGCGGCAGAAGCAGCGGCACGCGCAACTGCACAAGCCGAGGCCCGTGAGAAAGCTGCAGCCGAGTCCAAGGCCCGTTCCGACGAAGAGGCGGCTCGTGCTGCCGATCTGGATGCACGCCGCCGCAAGGCGGAAGCCGAAGCGGCTGCTATTCGGTCCATGATGGCCACGCCCAAGAAGGCGGTCATGGTGGCCAAAAAGCCCGAGGAACCCAAGCCTGTGGCCAAGCCTGCAGCCGTGGGTGATGCCAAGAAGGGCACGCTGCACAAGCCTGCGGTCGGGACGGGTGTTGCCCGCGCGGGCGCTCCGGCGGCTGCAGGCGCAGCCGCGCCCGGTGCTGGCAAGGAAGTCAAGTCGGCCAAGCTGTCTTCCAGCTGGGCAGGCGATACGGCCAAGAAAAAAGAAATCAAGACCCGCGGCGACAGCAGCGGCGGTGTCGGTCGCAACAACTGGCGTGGTGGCCCGCGTGGCCGCCGTGGCGATGGCCGCGATCACCGTGATGACCACCACCAGCATTCCGCTCCGGTGGAGGCGCGCACCATTGAAGTGCACGTGCCTGAAACCATCACCGTGGCCGAGCTGGCCCACAAGATGTCCATCAAGGCCTCCGAGGTCATCAAGGCGCTCATGAAGATGGGCCAGATGGTCACCATGAACCAGCCGCTGGACCAGGACACCGCCATGATCGTGGTGGAGGAACTGGGCCACAAGGCCGTGGTGGCGGCGCTGGACGATCCGGAAGCATTCACCGACGAGGATTCGGCCCAGCTGGACGTGGCGGTTCTGCCGCGCGCTCCGGTGGTGACCGTGATGGGTCACGTCGATCACGGCAAGACCTCGCTGCTCGATTACATCCGCCGCGCCAAGGTCGCTTCAGGCGAAGCCGGCGGCATTACGCAGCACATTGGTGCCTACCACGTGGAAACACCACGCGGCATGATCTCGTTCCTCGACACCCCCGGTCACGAAGCCTTCACGGCCATGCGTGCCCGCGGTGCGCAGGCTACCGACATCGTGATTCTGGTGGTGGCTGCCGATGACGGTGTGATGCCCCAGACCAAGGAAGCCATCAAGCACGCCAAGGCGGCGGGTGTTCCTATCGTGGTGGCCATCACCAAGTCGGACAAGCCCGATGCCAATCCAGACCGCGTCAAGCAGGAACTGGTGGTGGAGGAGGTGGTTCCTGAAGAGTACGGTGGCGATTCGCCTTTCGTGCCCGTGTCCTCCAAGACCGGCATGGGCATCGACACCCTGCTGGAGCAGGTGCTGCTGCAAGCCGAAGTGCTGGAACTCAAGGCGCCCGTCGATTCGCTGGCCAAGGGCCTGGTGATCGAAGCCAAGCTGGACAAGGGCCGTGGCCCTGTGGCGACCGTGCTGGTGCAGTCCGGTACGCTGAAGGTGGGCGATGTGGTGCTGGCAGGCCAGACCTACGGTCGCGTGCGCGCCATGCTGGATGAAAGCGGCAAGGTCGCCAAGACGGCGGGGCCGTCGATTCCGGTCGAAATCCAGGGCCTTACCGAAGTGCCGCAGGCCGGCGACGACTTCATGGTGCTGACCGATGAGCGCCGTGCGCGCGAAGTCGCCACCTACCGTGCTGGCAAATTCCGCAATACCAAGCTGGCGCGCCAGCAAGCGGCCAAGCTGGAGAACATGTTTGCTGACATGACGGCGGGCGAAGTGAAGATGCTGCCCATCATCGTCAAGGCCGACGTGCAGGGCTCGCAGGAAGCGCTGGCGCAGTCGCTGCTCAAGCTCTCCACCGACGAGGTCAAGGTGCAGCTGGTGTATGCCGCAGTGGGCGCCATCAGCGAGTCGGACATCAACCTGGCCATCGCCTCCAAGGCCATCGTGATTGGCTTCAACGTGCGTGCCGACGCTGGTGCGCGCAAGCTGGCCGAGAGCAATGGCGTCGATCTGCACTACTACAGCATCATTTATGACGCTGTGGACGAGTTGCGGGTGGCGATGTCGGGCATGCTGGCACCTGAGCAGCGCGAGGAAATCATCGGTACGGCCGAGATCCGCACCGTGTTCGTGGCAACGAAGATCGGCACGATTGCCGGCTCGTACATCACGTCCGGCATGGTGCACCGCAACGCCAAGTTCCGCCTGCTGCGCGACAACGTGGTGGCTTACACCGGCGAAGTCGATTCGATCAAGCGCCTCAAGGACGATGTCAAGGAAGTCAAGGAAGGCTTCGAGTGCGGTATCAAGCTCAAGAACTACAACGACATCAAGGAAGGCGATCACCTCGAATTCTTTGACATCAAGGAAATCGCGCGGACGCTGTAATCCATGGCTGCCAAGAAATCTTCCACCCCCAACCGCGCCTTCAAGGTGGCCGATCAGATCCAGCGTGATCTGACGGAACTGATCGCGCGCGAGTTGAAAGACCCGCGCGTGGGCATGGTGACGCTGCAGGGTGTGGAGGTGACTCCCGACTATGCGCACGCCAAGGTGTTCTTCAGCCTGCTGGTGGGCGACCCGGTGGAAACGCAGGCGGCACTCAACCAGGCTGCAGGTTTTCTGCGCAATGGCCTGTTCAAGCGCCTGCACATCCACACGGTGCCCACGCTGCATTTCGTGTTTGACCGTACCTCCGAGCGTGCGGCCGACATGAATGCCTTGATTGCCAAGGCTGTTTCCTCGCGCGCGAAAGAAGACTGAAGTGAGCATCGCCGGGCCGCCCCAAGGTGCGAAGGCCCCCTTGGGGGGCAGCGATTTACACGCAGTGAATGAGCGTGGGGGCGCGGTGCGCGCGCCACGCACCAGGGTGCAGCGGCGCCCTGTGCATGGGGTGTTGCTGCTCGACAAACCGCTCGGCCTTTCGAGTAATGACGCCTTGCAGAAGGCGAAATGGCTGCTGCGCGCCGAGAAGGCGGGCCATACCGGCACGCTCGATCCGCTGGCCACCGGCGTGCTGCCATTGTGTTTTGGCGCAGCCACGAAGTTCAGCCAGCTGCAGCTCGACGCTGCCAAGACCTATGAAGCCATCGCCCTCCTGGGCACGACGACAACCACCGGCGACGCCGAGGGTGATGTGGTGCAGCGCTGCGATGTGGACCCCGCCCAGCTCACCCCTGAGCGCCTGGCGGCCGTGCAACAGCAGTTCACCGGCCCCATCCGCCAGGTGCCGCCCATGCACAGCGCGCTCAAGAAGGATGGCAAGGCGCTGTACGAGTACGCCCGCGCAGGCGTCACGGTGGAGCGCGAGGCC
The DNA here is from genome assembly GCF_017939685.1 of Acidovorax sp. JG5. Taxonomy (NCBI): domain Bacteria; kingdom Pseudomonadati; phylum Pseudomonadota; class Betaproteobacteria; order Burkholderiales; family Comamonadaceae; genus Acidovorax; species Acidovorax sp. JG5. Next base: position 75,868 of record NZ_JAGKSE010000009.1, on the reverse strand, counting down.
CGCGATGTGGTTATTCATGCGTTGAATCTGACGCTGGTGCATACGGATCAGGCGCAGAATGCTATCAAAATAGTAGTGACCTGCAGCAAAGGCACCTACATCCGTACCCTGGGTGAAGACATCGGCGCTGCCCTGGGCTGCGGGGCGCACTTGACGTTTTTGCGACGCATCGACACGGGCGGGCTGGGTGTGGAGGGCTGCGTTACGCTGGAGCAGCTAGAGGCCATGCCCGAGGCTGAACGCCTGGCCAGCCTTCACGCACCCGAATCGTTGCTGGCACAACACATGCGTGTCACGCTGGACAGCGACAATACCGCTCGTTTCCTTTCGGGGTTGCGGCGCAGGGGGCACTGGCCAGACGCTAGCGCCGTGGCGGTTTTCAGCGAGGCTCCTGCGGCCCTGCTGGGCGTCGGTCATATAAAAGACGGTGAACTGGTGCCCGAAAGGCTCCTGAGTCCGCTGGAAATTCAACAAATTTTGGAAGGCACGCCGCACCTACAAGCCAGCGGCATATTGGAAAAACTATGAGCAAACAAATCCGCAACATCGCCATCATTGCCCACGTGGACCATGGCAAGACCACCATGGTCGACCAACTGCTGCGCCAGTCCGGCACCTTCGCCGAGCATGAAAAAGTGGTGGATACGGTGATGGACAACAACGCCATCGAAAAAGAGCGTGGCATCACCATCCTGGCCAAGAACTGCGCCGTGAGCTGGGAAGGCACCCACATCAACATCGTCGACACCCCTGGTCACGCGGACTTTGGTGGCGAAGTGGAGCGTGCACTGTCCATGGTGGACGGCGTGGTGCTGCTGATCGATGCGCAAGAAGGCCCCATGCCCCAGACGCGTTTCGTGACCAAGAAGGCGCTGGCCCTGGGTCTCAAGCCCATCGTGGTGGTGAACAAGGTGGACAAGCCCGGCGCGAATCCCGACAAGGTGGTGAACGCGGCATTCGACCTGTTCGACAAGCTGGGTGCCACCGACGAGCAACTCGACTTTCCCGTGGTGTATGCCTCGGGCATCAACGGCTGGTCGTCGCTTGAAGAAGGCGCACCGGGTGAGCAGTGGGGCCCTGACATGTCGGCCCTGTTCAACACGGTGCTCAAGCATGTGCCCGCACAGAAGGGTGATCCTGCTGCCCCGCTGCAGTTGCAGATCTCCGCACTCGATTTCTCCACCTTCGTGGGCCGCATCGGCGTTGGCCGCATCAGCCAGGGCACGATCAAGCCCATGATGGACGTGCTGGTCATGGAAGGCCCCGATGGCAAGAGCCTCAAGGGTCGTGTCAACCAGGTGCTGACCTTCCAGGGGCTGGACCGTGTGCAGGCCACCGAAGCCGGTCCCGGCGAAATCGTGCTGATCAACGGCATTGCCGACATCGGCATTGGCGTGACCATCACCGACCCGCTGAACCCCGCGCCGCTGCCCATGCTCAAGGTGGATGAGCCCACGCTGACCATGAACTTCTGCGTCAACACCAGCCCGCTGGCCGGCCGCGAAGGCAAGTACGTGACCAGCCGCCAGATCTGGGACCGCCTGCAAAAGGAGCTGCAACACAACGTGGCCCTGCGCGTGAAGGAAACCGACGAAGAAGGCATCTTCGAAGTGATGGGCCGGGGCGAACTGCACCTGACCATCCTGCTGGAAAACATGCGCCGCGAAGGCTACGAACTGGCTGTGTCCAAGCCGCGCGTGGTGTTCAAGGAGATCAATGGCGAGAAGTGCGAGCCTATCGAGCTGGTCACCGCCGACATCGAGGAAGCCCATCAGGGTGGCGTGATGCAGGCACTGGGCGAGCGCAAGGGCGAGCTGGTGAACATGGAGCCGGACGGCCGAGGCCGTGTGCGCCTGGAATACCGCATTCCTGCGCGCGGCCTGATTGGCTTTACCAACGAATTCCTGAACCTGACACGTGGCTCGGGTCTTATTGCCAACATTTTCGACAGCTACGAGCCGCACAAGGGTGATATCGGCGGCCGCAAGAACGGCGTGCTGATTTCCATGGACGACGGTGAAATCTTCACCTACGCCCTGGGCAAGCTCGACGACCGCGGCCGCATGTTCGTGAAGGCGAACGACCCCGTGTACGAAGGCATGATTGTGGGCATCCACAGCCGTGACAACGACCTGGTCGTGAACGCCACGCGTACCAAGCAGCTGACCAACTTCCGCGTTTCGGGCAAGGAAGACGCGATCAAGATCACCCCGCCCATCGATGCCACGCTGGAATACGCGGTGGAGTTCATTGAGGACGATGAGCTGGTCGAGATCACGCCCAAGTCCATCCGCATCCGCAAGCGCCACCTCAAGGAAAGCGACCGCAAGCGCGCTGGTCGCTGATCGCGGTTCCAGGGGCTCCGACGGGCTCCTGGCCGTGTCCACAAGGGCCACTGCAGTGCAGTGGCCCTTTTGCCGTCTGAAGCGATATTTGCCGACGAAAACCCATGAAACTCACGCATTCCCGAGCGGTCGCGCTGATGCTGTTGGTTACGCTGCTGTGGTCCATTGCCGGTGTGGTGACGCGCCATCTGGAGCATGCGCGCAGCTTTGAAGTGACCTTCTGGCGCAGCTTTTTTACCGTGCTGTCGCTGCTGGTGATCCTGCCTGCGCTGCAGGGCCGCAGCGTGTTTTCGGCCATGCGCCGCGGCGGCGCTGCCCTGTGGCTCTCCGGCCTGTGCTGGAGCGTGATGTTCACCACCTTCATGGTCGCCATGATGCTCATGCCCGTGGCGAATGTGCTGGTGACCATGGCGGCAGGCCCGCTGCTCACGGCCCTGTTTGCACGCCTGTTTATCGGGCACCGGATTGCGTTGCGCACCTGGGTGGCCATCGGAATTGCCGGCGTGGGCATGGCGTGGATGTATGGGGCGCAGATGGCCGGGTTGCCGCTGGCGGGCACACTGGTGGCCCTGTGCATTCCGGTGGCGGCAGCGGCGAACTGGACGGTGGTGCAATCGTCCCAGCAGCATGGCCACGCGGTGGACCTGGTGCCGGCGGTGCTGGTGGGCGCCGTGTTGTCGGCGCTGGCTACGTTGCCCCTGGCACTGCCGTTTCAGGCAACGGGCCACGATATCCTTCTGTTGGCGCTGCTCGGGCTGTTTCAGCTGGCGATTCCGTGCGTTCTGGCGGTGCGCTGTGGGCGTGTGCTCAAGGCCCCCGAAATGGCCTTGCTGGGCTTGCTGGAGGTGATCTTCGGTATCTTGCTGGCCTGGGCCGGTGCAGGTGAGCGCCCTGGGGCTGCCGTGCTGACCGGCGGCCTGCTGGTGATTGGCGCCTTGGTAATCAATGAATTTTTAGGCTGGAAGGAACAAAAATGACGGAGATGAAAGTGCAAGTGACAGTGGAAGGGGCCAGTGAAGTGCTCAGTGAGGTGCGAGGCCAGGTGGGCTTCATTACCTTGAACCGCCCCCGGGCGCTCAATGCGTTGTCGCTGGGTATGGTGCGGGACCTGATGGGCATCCTGCTGGCCTGGCAAAACGACGCGCGGGTGCTGGCCGTGGCCATCCGCGGCAGCAACAAGGAAGGCCCGTTTGGGGCCTTTTGCGCGGGCGGAGACATCCGCTTTCTGCACCAGGCGGGTGGCCAGGGCAACCCGCTGCTGGAGGATTTTTTCACTGAGGAATATGCGCTCAACCACCTGATCCACAACTACGGCAAGCCCTACATAGCCTTCATGGATGGCATCGTCATGGGCGGCGGCATGGGCATCAGCCAGGGCGCGGCCCTGCGCGTGGTGACCGAGCGCACCAGGATGGCCATGCCCGAGACGGCGATCGGCTTGTTCCCTGATGTGGGCGGGGGCTATTTTCTGAGCCGCTGCCCGGGCCGTGTGGGTGAGTGGCTGGCGTTGACGGGCGACACCATCGGTGCCGGCGATGCGGTGGAGTTTGGCCTGGCCGATGGTTGCCTGCCCGTGGACCAGCAGGCGCCGGTGTGGGAGGCCCTGGGATCGGGACACTTTGCCGATGGTGCGGCCATCAAGAACTATGTTGCTTCTAAATTTATAGCTGTTGGCGCAATGCTATCAAGCGCTAGAGGCACTATTGACCACTATTTCGCGTTGCCTGCCGTGCGCGAGATCGTGGACCAGCTGGAGGCCACGGATTCCGACTGGGCCCGCACGACGGCGGCCACGCTGCGCAAGCGATCGCCGCTGATGCTGCATGTGGTGCTGGAGCAGGTGCGCCGTGCTCGCAGCATGGGCCTGGCCGACGATTTGCGCATGGAGCGCGACATGGTGCGCCACTGCTTTTTCCTGCGCGCCGGCCAGAGCGAAACGGTGGAGGGCATCCGCGCACTGGCGGTGGACAAGGACCACGCGCCAAAGTGGAGCCCCGCGCGCATCGAAGACGTGACACCGGAGATGGTGGCCCCGTTCTTCGTCAGCCCCTGGCCGGCCTACGCGCATCCGTTGGCTGCGTTGCGCTGAAGGGCGTTGCGCGGTGCGCGCGGCGGGCGCGCCACGGGCCCGTCGGATCGGGTCGGTGAGGGCGCTTTTTCACCCGCCTTTGCGGGCCGTTGGGCTGGTCTCAAGCGCCGAGCTGCTGGTACACCGCCGTGGCCAGCGCCTGCAGGGCCGGGCGCGAGAGCTGCCCACTCAGCGCATAGCCAAAGCCCTGGTCCGTCCAGTAAAAGCCCGGCACCGGGCCTTCCTGGGTGAAACGGAAGGCGGTGTCTGCAGATTGCGGCGGGTTGGTGGCCGGTGCAGCCGATCCTGCAGGGGGCGATGCCTTCGTGGCGGCGGCGGGCGCCAGGGCGCCCAGGTAGAGCGTGACGCGCTCGCCCGCGCCGTTCTGGTACATGAATTGCGCGCGTGCGCCGGTGTCGCCGGGCAGCAGCCGCCCGCCCACCAGCTCATAGCCCTGCGCGGTCAGCAATGGCACTTTCAGGGGCCGCCCCAATCGCTTGGACAGCCATTGCACCAGATGCTCCTGCTGGGCGGCGGGCACCTCCACGGGGTGGCGCTGCTCGGGTTGGTACACCGCGTGGGCCATGGCGGCTTGCGCTGCAAATCGCTGGCCCGGTGCGTTGGCGTTGACGGCCAGGAGACCGGTGGGTGCCACCGCGGGCCACTGGCCCCGGCCCACCCATCCCAGTGCAAACGCCACCAGCACCGAGGCCGCCATGCCGCCCCAGCGCCACCACTGGCGATGCTGTTCTGCCCTGCGCGCCGTGGCGTTTGCAAGGGTCTGCAGCAGCGCATCCGGCAGGGGGGCCTCCAGCATGTCCTGGTGCAGGGCGCGCAATTGTTGGCGCTGCGCCTGCCACTGCGCAACAGTGGCTTGCGCCGCAGCGTCGGCGGCCAGTTGCTGCTGCAGGGCCTTGGTGTCGGCGGGGGGCAGCCGGCCATCCGCCAGTGCATGCCACGCATGGTCATGGGAGGGGCCGGCAGAAAAGGGGGTGGAGTGGTCCATGGCAAAGGCCGAAATCATTGGAGGCGGCGCAGCACCGGTGGCTGGCCCGGCACCGCGCTGGGTGTGTGTTCCATCAGTGCGCGCAGGCGGCTGCGTGCGCGCGACAGCCGCGACATGACGGTGCCCACGGGAATGGCCAGAATGCGGGCGGTGTCTTCGTAGCTCAGGTCTTCCAGCGTGACCAGCAGCAACACGGCGCGTTGCTCGGCCGGCAGGCGCTGCAGGCAGCGCTCCAGGTCCAGCGCATCGTCCGATGGGGGCACATGGGCTTGAAGGCTGTCCTGCACGTCCTCCATTTCCAGCCGTTGCAGCGAGGGCATCGCCCGGCGCTGGTTGAGATAAAGGTGGTGCATCAGCGTGAACAACCAGGCGCGCAGATCGCTGCCGCTGCGCCAAAGCCGCCATTTGCTGCAGGCCCGCTCAAGCGTGTCCTGCACGAGGTCGTCGGCCGCCCAGGCGTCACCCGTCAGCACGCGGGCATAGCGACGCAGGCCGGGAAGCTGTTCGACTACCTGGGTGCGGTCCATGTCGCGATGTCAGGGATGGGATGGGTCAGGGGCGCGCAGCGTGCCAGACCTGGTTGAAACCATCGCCGGTTTTGTCGCCGGGCTTGGCGTCCTTGGACCAGTAGTACAGCGGTTTTCCCTTGTAGGCCAGCTGGGTTGTTCCGTCATCGCGGGTGATGACGCTGTAGTCGCCGCCCGCTTGGGCCGGTGTGGCCATCAGGGGTGGCCAGTTGGTGGCGCAGGGGCCGTTGCAGACGGACTTTCCGCTGCCCGCGGTGTCGCGGTCAAAGGTGTAGAGCGTCATGTCGCCGGCGCCGACCAGCACGCCATCCATGGGTTTGGCAGGGGACTGGGCCATGGAGGAGCAGGCGGCAAGCGCAAAGAGTGCGGCGATGGGCAAGAGCTTTTTCATGGGTTTCTCCGGGTAATGGTGCAGGCGGGTGCGAAATGCGGCCCTGCACGCAGACAAACACATGGACGCGGTGGTTTATTCCCGCCGCCTTGCAAAAATTTTCAGCGGTTGCGGCTTTTCATGGCGCGTTCGACCTCGCGCTTGCCTTCACGGTCCTTGATGGTGTCGCGCTTGTCATGTTCGGCCTTGCCCTTGGCCAGCGCAATCTCGCATTTCACATATCCGTTCTTCCAGTGCAGGTTCAGCGGCACCAGGGTGTAGCCTTTTTGCTCGACCTTGACGATCAGGCGCTTGATGTCGTCTTTTTTGAGCAGCAGCTTCTTGGTGCGCGCTGCCTCGGGGTTGACGTGGGTGGAGGCGGTTTTGAGGGGGTTGATCAGGCAGCCCAGCAGGTACAGCTCGCCGTCACGGATGAGCACGTAGCCATCGGTCAGCTGCACCTTGCCCTCGCGCAGCGCCTTGACTTCCCAGCCATACAGCACCATGCCGGCCTCGTGGCGCTCTTCGAAGAAGTAGTTGAAGGCCGCCTTCTTGTTGTCGGCAATGCGGGACGTGGGATCGGGTTTTTTGGCCATGAAAGATTAGATGCGGCGCAAACGGGGAGATAAAAGGCCTCCCTACAATGGTTGGGTCGCGCAAGAGCGATTCTAATTTCCTCCGGATGCCCTGGCCGATTCAATGGGCCAGTTGCATCGAAGCAGCGTCTGCATGAAAACCGTCCACAAATCCGTCCTCATCTGGTACAGCCCCGAAGAAATGTTTGCCCTCGTGACGGGGGTGGAGCACTACCCCCAGTTCCTGCCCTGGTGCGACCATGCGGCCGTGCTGGAGCGCGATGATGCAGGCATGACCGCCGAGGTCGGCATCGCGATGGCGGGGCTGCGGCAGACCTTTGTGACCCGCAACACCCATGAAGAGGGCCGGCGCGTGCAGATGCACCTGATCAAGGGCCCGTTTTCCCGCCTGGAGGGCGACTGGCATTTTCATGCCGTGGCGGATGGCAGCCAGCGCGCGTGCAAGGTCGAGCTGTTGCTCAACTACGGGTTTGAAAGCGCTGCGCTGGCGGCCTTGGTGGGCCCCATCTTTGACCGCATCGCCGCCAGCATGGTCGATGCGTTTGTCAAGCGCGCGGAGCAGGTCTATGGGTGACGAAGGCGGCGCGCTGCAAATCACGGTGGTTGTTTGCACAGCGCCGCGCAGCATTGGCGAGTGGACGCTGCACCTGCCTGCAGGCGCCACGGTGGCTGAAGCGCTGAAGGCCTGCGAGGTGACGTCGCTGCTGCCGCAAGGGGAGACTTGTGCCGTTGTCGGCATATGGGGGCGCCAGGTGGCACTGGATTGCACACTCGCACCGGGGGACCGGGTAGAGGTGTATCGCCCCCTCAAGGTGGACCCCAAGGTGGCCCGGCGCGAGCGCTTTGCACGCCAGGGCGCACGCACCACCGGTCTGTTTGCGCGCCAGCGCCCTGGCGGTAAATCGGGCTATTGAGGTCCGGGCAACAGCGGCGATGGCTGCGCCGTCATCCCTTAATTACCGTGCGCAATCGCTCGCCATAATGCCGTCAACGCGTTTCGATTCCGCGTTGCGGGTGGCTTCATCAAGGAAAACGCGTTCGCCCTGGGCATTGGTATGTGTGATGAGGCGTCCAGACTCAAATGTGGCCTTGGCCTGGCGAGCGCGGGCGCAGTTGTCTGCCTTGGCCTTGGCGAGTTTTTCCTCTTCGGCCTTTTTCTTGGCCGCTTCTGCAGCCTCTGCCTGTGCCTTTTTCTCTTCGAGTTCCTTGTCCTTGCCAGGGGCTGGGACTTTGGGGGTGGATGCGGCGGCGGCAGCTTCGGCGGCGGCCGCCGTAGCCAGAGCCGGTTTTTGATCGGCGCGCGCCCCCGGGTTACCTCCCGGCTGTTTCAGGATGCTCTTGTCCGGGATGTCCAAAGGCGGCGCGCGGTCGCTGAATACCTTGCGGCCATCCTTGTCGATCCATTGCCATTGGGCCGACGCGCCCATTGACCAAGCACAGGCAAAGGCCAGCAGCACAAGCTTGTATATTTTCATGGCAGCAAGTTTAGCCGTGGCTCTGAGCAGTCGCCAGTTCACTTGATTTCCGTGGCAGCGTTTTCGCCACAGGCCGCGCGGGTACAATCTGTCTTTTGGAGCTTTCTCATGCGCCTTCTTGGAAAAGCGCTCACCTTCGACGATGTGTTGCTGGTGCCAGCGTACTCCCAGGTCCTGCCCAAGGACACGTCCCTCGCGACGAAACTCTCCCGCAACATCCAGCTGAACCTGCCGCTGGTGTCCGCCGCCATGGACACCGTGACAGAGGCGCGGCTGGCCATCGCCATCGCCCAGGAGGGCGGCATCGGCATCGTGCACAAGAACCTCACGCCCCAGGAGCAGGCCGCTCACGTGGCCAAGGTCAAGCGCTACGAGTCGGGCGTGGTGCGCGATCCTGTTGTCATCACCCCCGAGCACACCGTGCTGCAGGTGCTGGAACTGTCGGAGCAACTGGGTATCTCGGGCTTTCCGGTGTGCGATGGTGGCAAGGTGGTGGGTATCGTCACCAGCCGCGATCTGCGCTTTGAAACCCGCTACGACGTCAAGGTGCACCAGATCATGACGCCCCGTGAAAAGCTCATCACGGTCAAGGAGGGGGCCACGGCCAGTGAGGCCAAGGCGCTGCTCAACAAATACAAGCTCGAGCGGCTGCTGGTCATCAACGACGACTTTGTGCTCAAGGGCCTGATCACGGTCAAGGACATCACCAAGCAGACCAGCTTTCCCAATGCCGCGCGCGATGCCTCGGGCCGCCTGCGCGTGGGGGCTGCAGTGGGTGTGGGCGAGGGCACCGAAGAACGCGTCGAAGCCCTGGTGAAAGCCGGTGTGGACGCCATCGTGGTGGATACGGCGCACGGCCACAGCAGGGGCGTGATCGAGCGCGTGCGCTGGGTCAAGCAAAACTACCCGCAGGTGGATGTGATTGGCGGCAACATCGCCACCGGTGCGGCTGCGCTGGCGCTGGTCGAAGCCGGTGCCGATGCCGTGAAAGTGGGCATTGGTCCGGGCTCGATCTGCACCACGCGCATCGTTGCCGGTGTGGGCGTGCCCCAGATCATGGCCATCGACAACGTGGCCACGGCGCTTCGCGGCACCGGTGTGCCGCTGATTGCTGACGGCGGCGTGCGTTTTAGCGGCGACATCGCCAAGGCCCTGGCTGCCGGGGCCAGCACCATCATGATGGGCGGCATGTTTGCCGGCACCGAAGAGGCGCCTGGCGAAGTAATCTTGTTCCAGGGCCGCAGCTACAAGAGCTATCGCGGTATGGGTTCCATCGGCGCCATGCAGCAAGGCAGTGCCGACCGTTATTTTCAGGAATCGACCACGGGCAACCCTAATGCCGACAAGCTGGTTCCCGAAGGCATCGAAGGCCGCGTTCCCTACAAGGGTTCGATGGTTTCCATCGTGTTCCAGATGGCGGGCGGTGTGCGTGCCGCCATGGGCTATTGCGGCTGCGCCACGATCGAGGACATGAACAACAAGGCCGAGTTCGTCGAGATCACCACCGCAGGCATCCGTGAAAGCCACGTGCACGACGTGCAGATCACCAAGGAAGCGCCGAACTACCGCGCTGACTGATCGCAAAACGCTACTGTTTTGATAGCTGCTGGCGCTTATTTTATAAGCGCTAGAGGCCGATTTCATTCAAAATCGCCATGCAACACCAGAAAATCCTCATCCTCGACTTCGGCTCGCAAGTCACCCAACTCATCGCCCGCCGCGTGCGTGAAGCCAATGTGTACTGCGAAGTGCACCCCTGCGACGTGACCGACGAATGGGTGCGTGACTACGCCAAGGATGGCTCGCTCAAGGGCATCATTCTGTCGGGCAGCCACGCCAGCGTGACCGAAGACACCACCGACCGGGCGCCGCAGGCCGTGTTCGAGCTGGGCCTGCCGGTGCTGGGTATCTGCTACGGCATGCAGACCATGGCGCAGCAACTGGGCGGCAAGGTGGAAACCGGCCACAAGCGCGAGTTCGGCTTTGCGGCCGTGCGCGCCCGTGGCCACACCGCGCTGCTCAAGGACATTGCCGACTTCACCACGTCTGAAGGCCACGGCATGCTCAACGTGTGGATGAGCCACGGCGACAAGGTCACTGAGTTGCCCCCGGGCTTCAAGCTCATGGCCAGCACCGATAGCTGCCCCATCGCCGGCATGGCCGACGAGGCGCGCCGCTTCTATGCCGTGCAGTTCCACCCTGAAGTCACGCACACCGTGCAGGGCAGGGCGCTGCTCGATCGCTTCGTGCTCGGGATCTGCGCTACCCGCCCCGACTGGGTCATGCGCGACCACATCGCCGAAGCCGTGGAGCAGATCCGCCAGCAGGTGGGCGATGAAGAAGTGATTCTGGGCCTCTCGGGCGGTGTGGATTCGTCCGTGGCCGCGGCGCTGATCCACCGCGCCATCGGCGACCAGCTCACCTGCGTGTTCGTGGACCACGGCCTGCTGCGCCTGAACGAAGGCGACATGGTCATGGACATGTTCGTCGGCAAGCTGCACGCCAAGGTGATCCGGGTGGATGCCAGCGATCTCTTCCTGGGCAAGCTGGCGGGTGTGAGCGAGCCTGAGCAAAAGCGCAAGATCATCGGGGGCCTGTTTGTCGATGTGTTCAAGGCCGAGGCCGCCAAGCTCAAGGGCGACGGAGCGAAGGGTGCCAAGTGGCTGGCCCAGGGCACCATCTACCCCGACGTCATTGAATCCGGCGGCGCCAAGAGCAAAAAGGCCGTCACCATCAAGAGCCACCACAACGTGGGCGGATTGCCCGAGCAGCTGGGTCTGAAGCTGCTGGAACCCCTGCGCGACCTGTTCAAGGACGAAGTGCGTGAACTCGGCGTGGCCCTGGGCCTGCCGCCCGAAATGGTCTACCGCCACCCCTTCCCCGGCCCCGGCCTGGGTGTGCGCATCCTGGGTGAAGTGAAGAAGGAATACGCCGACTTGCTGCGCCGCGCCGACGCGATCTTCATCGAAGAGCTGCGCAACTTCACCGACGACGCCACCGGCAAGACCTGGTACGACCTCACCAGCCAGGCTTTCACCGTCTTCCTGCCCGTCAAGAGCGTAGGCGTGATGGGCGATGGCCGCACCTACGACTACGTGGTCGCCCTGCGTGCCGTGCAGACCAGCGATTTCATGACAGCTGACTGGGCGGAGCTGCCCTACGCATTGCTCAAGAAAGTGTCGGGCCGCATCATCAACGAAGTGCGCGGCATCAACCGCGTGACGTATGACGTGAGCAGCAAGCCGCCAGCGACGATCGAGTGGGAGTGAAATAGCGATCTTCTCGGATCGCTCCAGAAGAGGTGGATTCAAAAAATCGAGAATATGCCAGCGTGCAGGCAGATACGTGATCCGGGAACGTTCGAATACGGCATCGGCCTGTCGCTGCGTGAGGCCCGTAACAGCTACCGGTCCAGCGGAAGGCTGAGCGTTTCCTTGACTTCTTCCATTACCACCACGCTGCGCGACTCTGCCGTAACGGGTAGCTTCTTCAGAATGTTTCCTAGCAAGTGCCGGTATTCGCCCATGCCGCGCAGCCTGAACTTGACCAGATAGTCGTAGTCGCCGGAAACCAGGTGGGCTTCCATCACTTCAGGCATCTGCGACAGTTCCCTCTTCACCTTGTCGAAAACGTCCCCGGACTTCGCGGACAGTTTGATTTCCACGAACACAAGCAGCGTCCGGCCCAGCGCCTCCGATGACAGGCGTGCGTGGTAGCCCTCGATGACGCCCTCGCGCTCCATCCTTCGCACCCGCTCGGTACAGGGCGATGCCGACAGGCCCACCTTCTCTGCCAGTTCTGTCATAGAAATGCGTCCCTGGCGCTGCAGGGCATCCAGGATGGCCAGGTCAATTCTGTCGGCTTGGAACATTTTTCTGTCGAACCCCGTGGTGCACTTAAAAAACAGTGGATTGCCTTGGCAATCAAAACAAAAACAGTGAAATCAGCTGCACATGATTTTCTAGACTTAGTGACTTCACCGTCACTCATCGAGTATTCCATGAAAGTCATTGTTGCAGGCAGCGGCGTTGTCGGAACCGCAACCGCGTACTACCTCGCCAAGGCTGGCGCGCAGGTCACCGTCATCGACCGCCAGCCCGGCCCCGCGCTGGAAACCAGCTTTGCCAATGCCGGCCAGGTATCTCCAGGCTACTCGACGCCCTGGGCCGCGCCGGGCATTCCGCTGAAAGCCATTCAGTGGATGTTCCAAAAGCATGCGCCACTGGCGGTGCGCGCCGATGGCAGCCTTTGGCAACTGCAGTGGATCGCCCAGATGCTGCGCAACTGCACGCAGGCGCGCTACGCGGTGAACAAGGAACGCATGATGCGCATCGCCGAATACAGCCGCGACTGCCTGCGCACGCTGCGTGCCGACACGGGTATTCAATACGAACAGCGCACCGGCGGCACACTGCAACTCTTTCGCAGCCAGGCGCAGATGGATGCGGTGCAGCGCGACATCGAGGTGCTGAAAGAGTGCGGGGTCGCATACCAGCTTCTCGACCGCGATGCACTCGCGCTGGCCGAACCTGCGCTGGCCTATGCCAAGGACCGCCTCACCGGCGGCCTCCGGCTTCCCGGCGACGAGACGGGCGATTGCCAGCTGTTCACGACAGAACTCGCCCGCATGGCCCAAGACCTGGGGGTGCGGTTCATTTACGGAACGGATATCGAAGGGGTCGAAGCGCAAGCCGACCGCATCCAGGGCATTCGCGCCAACGGCGAACTGTTCACGGCGGACGCCTACGTGATGGCGCTGGGCAGCTTCTCGCGTGCCATGCTCCGCCCCTTGGATCTGCAGCTTCCCATCTACCCCGTCAAGGGCTATTCGTTGACCATTCCTTTGCTGGATGCAGATCGCGCCCCACAATCGACCGTGCTGGACGAGACGTACAAAATCGCCATCACCCGTTTCGATGACCGCATCCGCGTCGGCGGCATGGCCGAACTCGGTGGCTTTGACATGCGCCTGAATCCGCAGCGTCGTGCGACGCTGGAGATGGTCGTCAACGACCTGTTCCCGGGCGGCGATGTACCGCGCGCCACGTTCTGGACGGGCCTGCGCCCCATGACGCCCGACGGCACGCCGATTGTGGGAGCCACGCGCTATTCCAACCTGTTCCTGAATACCGGTCACGGCACGCTGGGTTGGACCATGGCCTGCGGCTCCGGGCGCATCGTGGCCGATCTGGTGACGGGTCAGCGCCCAGAAATCAACACCGAAGGGCTGGGCCTGGACCGGTACACCACCGCGGCGGCCCGTCGCGCCCCACCGGCACACACGGCCGTGGCGGCATGAACCGGCCCAGCCTGGCGCGCATCGACCTTCAAGCCCTGCGCCACAACTACCGCACCGCCCGGGAGCTGCATGGTGAAAAAGTCCTCGCGGTCCTCAAAGCCAACGCCTACGGCCATGGCGCCGTGCGCTGCGCTGCGGCACTGGCGGACATCGCGGACGGGTTTGCCGTCGCATTCCTGTCAGAAGCGCTGGAGCTTCGCGAGGCGGGCATCACCGCACCGATACTGGTGCTCGAAGGGGCGTTCGACGCGGCTGAACTGCATGCGGCCGCATCGCACGCGCTGTGGATCGTCGTTCACCAGGAAGCGCAGCTGCAATGGATCGAGCAGATGTCGAACGATGCGGGCGCACTCAACGTGTGGCTCAAGATGGATTCGGGCATGGGCCGCGCAGGCTTCGCGCCTGCCGCCATGGCCGGCAGCTACGCGCGGCTGCAGGCGTGCAGTGCCGTTGGGAGCATCGTGCTCATGAGCCATTTCGCGCGGGCCGACGAGTTGGACGTGCCGATCACCGCGCAGCAGATCGCGACGTTCAATGCGGCCTGCAGCGGCCTGGACGCCCCTCGGAGCCTGGCGAATTCTGCCGGCATCCTGGGCTGGTCAGGCGCCCGCCAGCACTACGGCCGGTCCGGCATCATGCTGTATGGTGCCGATCCGCTGGCCGCGCACCATCCAAAGAGCGGCCTGCAACCCGTCATGGCGTTGCAGAGCCGGGTCTTTGCCGAACGCTGGCTGGCGCCGGGCGCACCGCTGGGTTATGGCGGCGGGTTTGTCGCGGAGCGCCGCACCCGGGTGGGCCTGGTGGCCATCGGGTACGCTGATGGCTACCCGCGCACGGCACCCACCGGCACGGCAGTGGCTGTAGATGGTCAAATCACACGCCTGATCGGGCGCGTTTCCATGGATATGCTGACCGTCGATCTCACGGATCTGCCGGAGGCCGGCATCGGCAGCGAAGTGGAGCTGTGGGGCGCGACCGTGGATGTGAACCAGGTGGCCGCCAGCGCCGGAACCATCGCCTATGAGCTGCTGTGCAACGTCAAGCGCGTCCCGCGGGTCTATGCAGGCGCTGCCTCACCGGCCGCCGCAAACAGTTAACTTCATCACAATAGGAGTCCATTAAATGAGTAACGTACAACGCTTTCATGTGGGAAAACGCCTGTCCGAGACAGCCGTGCACAACGGCACCGTCTACCTGGCGGGACAAGTCGCCGACGACGCGAGCAAGGACATTGCCGGCCAGACCGAAGAAGTGCTGGCCATGGTCGATCGCCTGCTGATCGAGGCTGGCAGCAGCAAGTCGCAGATTCTGATGGCCACCATCTACCTGGCGGACCTGGCCGATTTCGATGGGATGAACGCCGTCTGGGATGCATGGGTGGACCAGTCCAATGCCCCGCCCCGCGCCACGGTACAAGCCCTGCTTGCGCGCCCTGATTGGCGCATCGAGGTGGTCGTCACCGCAGCAGTCCTTTGAGCTACCCTGCGCTCGTCACGCAACCGAGCAGGTTGCGGGATTAAAAAAAGAGGCCGCGAATGCGGCCTCTTTGGTTGGCGCGGGTGGCGGCTGCTCAGATCGCTGCCGTGACGATGATCTCGACCAGCAGATCGGGAGTCGCCAGTCGGCTTTCACCGGTCGCGCGCGTGGGCAGCGCGTCCTTGGGTGCCCATTCGGCCCACGCTTCGTTCATCAAGGCAAAGTCGCGATCAATGTCCTTGAGCCAGATTTGAACCGTCAGCATGCGCGTCTTGTCGATGTTGACGCTGGCAAGGTAGCCGTCGATCTTGGCGAGGATGTCGAGGGTCTGGGCCTTGGCATCGCCGCTGGTGTTGCTGGCCGTCACGCCCGCGATGTAGGCCACGCCGTTGTGTACCACGACGCGCGAGAGGCGCGCGTTCGAGTCGTAGCGTTTGATTTCTGACATGGGGAAAATCCTTCCTTGAGGGTTAAAAAAATGGACTCTTATTCGAGGGCGGCGAGCTCGCCCAAAGAGATCGGTTTGATGGGGGGGCGAATGCGGTAGTAGCCCACCTCTTGCGGCGACACCCCGCGCGCGTCCGCCATGACTTCGGTGACCGTCAGACCGCATTGCCGTCCCTGGCATGGACCCATGCCACATCGACCGAACGCCTTGGCCTGGTTCGGCCCCTGGCAACCCAGCCCGACAAAGTTGCGGATGGCCCCCGCGCTGACTTCCTCGCACCGGCAAACGATCACATGGTCCGCAGGAACACGGTTGCTTTTCTTGGGCCGGTAAAGCGCGTCAAGAAACGGGCGAATCTGCAAGTTGCGCTGGAGCTCGTCGCGCTGGGGCGCCGCAAGCCGATCCCGCTGCGCCAGTGGCAGCTTGCCCATGGTGTGCAGCGCCCCCAGGGCCGCCAGTTCGCCCTGCAATGCCGCGGCGACTGCCCCGCCAATGCGCGCGCCGTCGCCCGCAATGGAAACCCCGGGAACACTCAGTGCGCCCCATTCGTCGACATCCGGCTGCCAGCACAGCTGCACATCATCCCAATGGTGCTGGGCGCGCAAGGACCAGGTGAACTGCGTGTTCGGCACGACGCCCTGGTGCAGCAACAGGGTTGACGTGTCGATGCGGTGGGCCTTGCCGCCAGCGTTGAAGGTCAAGGCCTCCACGCCATCCACGCCTTGCACCGCCAGGTCGCAAGCGCCGGTATGGAACGGTACGCCTGCACGCTTGAGCTCGCGCATGAGTGCCAGGCCCTTGCGCAGGTAGCGCCAGCCCCTGAGCGCCCCCCCGAGGTGGACGGCCGCACGGCGGTAGTCTTCAAATGCCGTGGTGTCGACCAGCGCACGGATAGGCACGCCAGCCCGCACATACTGCCAACCGAGCAAGTACAGCAGCGGCCCGCATCCGGCGAGAACGACCGGCTCCGCCGGAACGACGCCCGCGGTCTTCAAGAGGATCTGGGCAGCACCTGCCGTCATGGCGCCAGGCAGCGTCCAGCCGGGGATGGGGAAGGGGCGCTCCATCGCGCCGGTACACAGGATGACGTGCTCGGCCGACACCATCGCCGCCTTGCCTTGGCGGATGTAGTGGACTTCCCCACCCGGCGTCACCTGCCAGACGGCGGCATCATTCAGATGCAACGCGCTGCTGGCCTGGAAACTGGCGGCAATCCCCAGCCCGGCCGCGTAGTCCGGCCCCAGCAGATTGCGGCGGCGATCGGACACCTGGCTCACCGCGCGGTATATCTGCCCGCCCACCGCCGGCTGCTCGTCGAGCAAGACAACGCGGGCTCCATGGCGTGCGGCCGTCGTGGCCGCCGACATGCCTGCGGGCCCGGCACCGATCACCGCGACATCAAAGCGTTCAGTGGGCATGCGACACCTCCTGGTGCGTGACGCCGAGGGAACGGGCACCCTTCTGCGTGCGAACGCTCATGCCTTCTTGCACGACCACCATGCAGCTTTGGCGGTTGGGCTGCCCGTCGATGTCGACGAGGCAATCGAAGCACGCGCCCATCATGCAATAGGGGGCACGCGGCGCACCGCTGACGGGCGTGCTGCGAAACGTCGAGACACCGCTGGCCAGCAGCGCTGCCGCCACGGTGGTGCCCAACGGGGCTGTGCATGTGCGACCGTCGAAGCTGAAGGTCACTGGTGCGCCTTCATCGGGGTTCGCAAGAGAGCGGAAGTGCGAATTAGTGGCCATGGGTGAATTCCTTTTCGGGGTCGAGGAAGCGGTCTCCTGAGAACGCGTCAACGCCTTCAGGGGCCTCATTGCCGACGAGCCAGGGAGCGATGCTGAAGACGTGATTCGCCGCCAGCGTGACCCCGCTGTGGCAGGTCACGACGAAGGCGCCCGGTTGGTCGGTGGATTCTTGGTAGATGGGGAAACCATCAGGGGACAGAACACGCAGTGCGCCCCACGCACGCACCAGCCGCAACCCCGCCAGTGCCGGGAAGGAGCGCACGCCCCGGCGCGCAATCGATGCCAGAACGTCAGCCGTGGTGCCGTCATTGAGGCCGACATCCTCCATGGAGTCGCCCAGCTGGACCGTGCCCTCATCGGTTTGGCGTATGAATGTGGTCAGCTGATCGAGGAATTTTTCCGTGCGCTCGCTCACCAGCACCTGGCCCCGGTTGGGCACGACCGGCGCGTGCAGGCCGACCAGCGGCGCCAGCGCACGGTTGCCCAGCCCGGCGGCGAACACGACGCGCGCAGCGTGGAATCGCTCGCCTGCGGCCAGCACCTCAAAACCGCCACCCGGCAGTTTGTGCACGCGCTCCGTCCGGTGCCCCGTCTTGAGCGCCACGCCGCGCTTGATGCAGGCGGTGTGCAGGGCCCGCAACAACTTCAGCGGGTTGACGTGTCCATCCATCGGCGTGTAGCTCGCCCCGGCGACCTCGGGGCCGATCAGCGGCAGACGCTCTTTCAGCGCCGCGTGCCGGAGCATCTCGAACGGGTAGTTGCCGCCCAGATCGTCCTGGATCGACTGCATCCGCTGGCGCCGTGCTTCCATCTCTTCGTCGGAGAAGCAAAGATGGAATCCACCGCGCTGGCGCAGGCTCACATCGACGCCCGTCTCGCTGAGCAGCTCTTCGGCCAGCTTGGGCCACTGCGCGGCGGACTGGCAGGTCCACTGCGCGTAGGGCGCCATGCCGAACCCTTTGCCCTGTACCCAGACCAGGCCAAAGTTACCCCGGGAAGCCCGGAATGCCGTGTCGCCTTCATCCAGGATCAGAACGCGCGACCCCAGGCGGGCGGCCCCATAGGCCACGGACGCACCCACGAGCCCGCCACCCACCACAATCAGATCATTGGTTTTCATGGTGTTCTCGCAGGAGTCAACCCTTGCCGATCAGCACACGGTCCAGGCCCACGATCCTGTCGAGCAAGAGCATCAGAACGAACGTGCCGACAATGAGTACGGTCGACACAGACGCCACGAGCGGGTCGATGGTCTGGGCGATCTGGTTGTACATGGCGACGGGCAGCGTGGTGGTGCCCGGCGTGGCGACGAAGATGGTCATCGTCAGCTCATCGAAGCTCTGGATGAAGGCGAGCATCCAGCCCCCCACGACACCCGGCAGGATCATGGGAAGCACGATGCGGCGGAACGCCGTGAAGCGGCTCGCGCCCAACGACAGTGCGGCGCGCTCCGCGTCTTGCTCCAGGCCGGTCGCCGATGCCAGCACCAGGCGCAGTGCGTAAGGCATCACCACGACGACGTGGGTGAGGCACAGCCAGAAGAACGAGCCCGTCACGCCCACCGTTCCGAAGAAGCGCAAGAAGGCGACACCAAGCACTACGTGCGGAATCATCAGTGGCGACATGAAGAACGCCGTCAGGGCGCCACGGCCGGTAAAGCGATAGCGCACCAGCGCCAGCGCTGCAGGCACAGACAACAGCACGGCCACCGTCGCGCTGG
This sequence comes from Acidovorax sp. JG5, assembly GCF_017939685.1. Lineage (NCBI taxonomy): Bacteria > Pseudomonadati > Pseudomonadota > Betaproteobacteria > Burkholderiales > Comamonadaceae > Acidovorax > Acidovorax sp. JG5. The sequence goes on along the minus strand of NZ_JAGKSE010000009.1, from coordinate 56,789 downwards.
TGAGCCCAAGCCACAGGGACAGCCAGAACGCATTGACGATTTCGTTGGCGCCACCGATGGCACGGAACCACCGCAGCGACAGCCCATCCGTGGGCAGGGAGATATAGCCCTTGCTGGTGAACGAGACGAGCACCACGACCAGCAGCGGCGCAACGATGAACGCAATGAACAGCGTGTGATAAAGAAGGGAGAGAAAGCCGTTTTTACGCATGGGGTTCCCCAGCCTTAAAGATCAAAGACTTGGCGGTAGCGCCGCTCAAGCCAACGGTTGAACGCGACGATGACCAGGATGTTGGCGATCAGCAGCAGCACGGCGATCGCCGCGCCAAGCGGCCAGTTCAAGGTGCTCAGGAATTCGTCATAGGCAGCGGTGGCCACGACCTTCAGGCGCCGGCCGCCGATGATCGATGGCGTTGCAAAGGCCGATGCCGCAAGCGCGAAGACGATGATTCCACCCGACAGGATCCCGGGAACGATCTGGGGCAGGATCACCCGGCGGAACACCGTGAACGGCGATGCGCCGAACGAAAGGCCCGCGTTCTCCACCTGCGGATCGAGCTTCTGCAGCGACGCCCACACGGAGATCACCATGAATGGCATCAGCACATGGGTGAGTGCGATCACCACACCGGTCATGGAGAACAGCATGCGCACCGGCGAATCAATCACGCCCAGTGCCGTGAGCGCTTCGTTGATCAGGCCGTTGTTCCCCATGAGGATGGCCCAGCCCAACGTGCGCACCACGACCGACACCAGCAGCGGCCCGAGGATCACGATGAGGAAGATGCCGCGCCATGGCGCTTTCATGCGGGACAGGATGATGGTTTCAGGCACCCCGAAGAGCGCCGACAGCAGCGTCACCGCCAATGCCAGCCCTGCGGTGCGCAGGAAAATCTCGTGGTAGTAACCGTCTCCCAGTACCTCGGCGTAGTTGGCGAGCGTCATCTGCGGCAGGATGCCGCGCGTTCCGTCAAACGCGTTGAAGGAAAGGACCGCGGTGAGCGCCAGCGGGATGACCAGAAGGCCCAGCAGCAGGAGCAGCGCAGGCGCACTCAGGAGCCAGGGCGCACCAGCGCCGCGTTTCGGGCCAGAACCTGGCGGCGTCAGGGGTGCACGGGCTGTCATTGCGTCAGCCATGGGCTGCCTCCGTATCCAGAATGCGCAGGTCGCTTTGCAGCCAGCTCACCCTCACCGATGCACCGACTGCCGGCGGTGCAGCGCCGATATTGATGTGGCTCACACTCAAGGGGCCGATTTCGCTATCGAGCTCAAGCAGCCAGTGGTTGCCCAGGAACAGGCGTGTGCGCACCGTTGCGGGCACACCTTGCCCGGCCTCGGCCAGCGTCACTTTTTCGGGTCGCAAGTACACGTTGACGTCCTTGCCGATCTGGCGCGCGTCGCTCGGCACCTCCATCAGCGTCTGGCCCACGCGCACGCCCCAGAACCGGTCGTTGCTCGACTCCACCGTGCCGCCGAAGACATTCGTTTTGCCGAGGAACGTCGATGCGAAGGAGCAATTGGGCTGCTCGTACGCCTCATACGGCGTGGCCAGCTGGACAATCCGCCCACCGTGCATCAGTGCGATGCGGTCGCTCATCGTCATGGCTTCCACCTGGTCGTGTGTGACCAGGATCGTCGTGATGCCCAGGTGCTGCTGAATGGACCGCAGCTCCACATGCATGTTCTCGCGCAGCTTGGCGTCCAGGTTGGACATGGGCTCGTCCAGCAGCAGCACCTCAGGCCGCACGGCCAGTGCACGCGCAATGGCCACCCGTTGGCGCTGGCCACCCGAAAGCTCTTTCGGGAACCGTTTGCCCAGGCCCGGCAGGCGAACCAGATCGAGCGCCTCGTCCACCCGCCGCAGCCTTTCGGCACGCGGAACACCACGCATCTCCAGCCCAAAGCCGATGTTCTCAGCCACCGTCATGTGGGGAAACAGCGCGTAGCTCTGAAACACGACGCCCATTCCGCGCTTTTCAGGGCGCGTGTGGGTGATGTCATTGCCATGCAGCAGGATGCGACCGCGTGTGGGATCGACAAAGCCGGCCACCATTTGCAAGGTGGTGGTCTTGCCGCAGCCTGAGGGCCCGAGCAAGGAGATGAACTCCCCTTTCTCGACGCTCAGGCTGATGCTTTCGACCGCAGTGAAGTCGCCAAAGGTTTTTCCGAGCTGTTTGATTTGAAGATAGGACATGCGTGGGTCTCCTCGTGGTTCCGAAACTCAACGCTCAACCGTGCGATTCCAGCGGTTGGTCCATTCCGCCCGCTTCTCGTTGACGGTCTTCCAGTCGGTCGGCAAGAGACGGTCGACCTGCTCCTTGCCGTACGGCACCTTGGCAGCCACGGCCGGTGCCAGCTTCGTGGCGCTGTTGGCGGGACCCCAACCCTGGGTATCCGCAAGCACCGTTTGCACTTCGGGTGTGAGCAGGTATTGCACGAAAGCCCGCGACAAAGCCGGGGCGCTGTTGCCGGCCACGGGGCAAGCGGCGGTCAACAGTGCGGGTGCGCCTTCCTTGGGGATGACGAATTGCACGGGGAATCCGGTGTCTTTCAGCGCCTGAACCCGTCCGCTGCCCCAGGCGGCCAAGAGGACGTCCTTGTTCTGGAATAGCTCAGCCATCTTGCCCGGCGACGGTTCCCACGCCAGCACATTGGGGCCGACTTCACGCGTCATGGCCGTAAAGCCCGGATCGATGTTCTTGTAGTCGCCGCCGCGAAGACGCGCAAAGGTTAGCAGTACGTGCAGGCCGTAGGTGTTGCTGATCGGGGGGATGGCGACCTTCTGGGCGAAGCGCTTGTCCGTCAGTGCCTCCCATGAATCCGGCGCGGGCAGGTTGGCCTTCTTGAAGGCCTCGACGTTGTACGCCAGGCCGGTGGCGATCACACCGATGCCGACGGCACTGTCGGTCATGCGTGCGACGGGGTAGAGGTCCTTCAGCACGGGCATGTCGCCCAATTTGTCGCAAAACCCGAACTGCACCGCCTGGTACATGGGACCATCGTCCATCAGCACCACGTTGAGCTCCTGCTTGCCCTTTTGCGCCTGCAGCTTGGCGAGCGTATCGGTGGAGTTGCCGGCAACGTAAACAATCTTCACGTTGTTCTTGGCTTCGAACTGGGGAATGAGTTTTTCCCGGAAAGCAGTCTCCGTGGAGCCTCCATAGGAAGCAACGTAAAGCGTGGTCGGCTGCTGTGCGAATGCGGTCATCGAGGCAGCGCAGGTCAATGCCGCGATGCATGTGGCACGAACGGAAGAGAGTTTCATAAAGGGTCCTTTGCACCAAAAAAGGTAGTGTTTTCCCTAATATGATGCACTCATGTTATGGCGCACCAAATTGGGTTTTACGAGTTTTTATCTCGTAGGAAGAAGATTATTGCTTGTCGACGTTCTTGAATAATCATTTTTTTTGGAACATCCATAACATTCAAACATATACTTAATTTCATGAAAATCCGCCAACTCGAAGCGTTCCGCGAAGTGATGCGCTGGCAGACCGTCACGCGCGCGGCTGACGCACTGCATGTATCGCAACCGGCTGTTACGCGCCTGATTACCGACCTGGAGGAGAGCGTCGGATTCCCGCTGTTCTTGCGCATCAAGGGGCGACTGCAACCGACCTCGGAAGCGCAGGTTCTCTACGAAGAAGTGGAGCGTTCGCTGATCGGGGTGGAGCGGATCGCCCGCACGGCGGAGGACATTCGCCAGCTGCAACGTGGCTTGTTGAGCATTGCCGCAGCGCCTGCGATGGCGTTGTCGTTCCTGCCCCGCGCCATTGCCAGTTTTTTGAAGGCACACAAGGACGTGCGCGTCTCCCTGGCCAACCACTCCTCACGCACGGTGATGGACATGGTCATGGGAGAGCGCTGCGACGTGGGCTTCGTCATCCTGAGCATGGGGCACATCGGTGCGCACGGCGAACTCTTGCTCTCGACACGCAGCGTCTGCGCGCTACCGTCGGACCACCGTTTGGCGGGCCACAAAGTGATCCGTCCGGTCGATCTGGCAGGAGAAGCCTTTTTGTCGTATCCGCCTGAGCCCGACTTGCGGTTGAAGCTGGACGCCTTGTTCGCGTCCTATGGCATCGAACGCGTGCTGCAGGTCGAGACGCAGGTCTCTGCAGGGCTGATCGCGATGGTCGCCGCAGGTCTTGGGGTGGCGGTGGTGGACGCGGTTTCCGCCATGGAGTATGGCGAGCGCGGCGTGGTCTTCCTGCCGTTTGAGCCGACGATGCTGACAGACTTCACCGTGCTGACACCTGCACGGCGAGGTCCGTCCATGCTCGTCTCGGAGTTTGTCGAGCATGTCCGCGATTTCGCGCACCAGGAGCTTGATCCGCGGTTCATTGTTGCCTGATGCACGGCGAGTAATGCCGCAGCGCAGCACACGACCAGAATGCTCAGCCGGGCTGCACTTGCGGCATGGCCTGCCAGAGGTTGAGCAGCGCCGGGTTGCGCTTACCACACAGCAATCCTGACACTCCCTTTTCAAAAAGATCGCGCGGAAAGCACCGGCTGGTCCAGGATTTTGCCGAACTCTGCAGCACAAGGATTTTGCTGCAGCCAGAATGCGCAGAACCTGTTTGCGTCGCTGCCAAGGCATGCGTAAATGCATGGCACGATGCCTCGCACCATGCGGCCGATAGAATCGGCCGCTTTCGTCCCTGAGGGCTTCCCCCGTGTCCGATCGCCTGGCAGTGCTGCCGCAATACCTCTTGCCCAAACGAGCCCTTACCACGCTGGCCGGAAAATTAGCCTCAGCGCAGCTGGGTGGTTTAACTACCGCGGCGATACACCGCTTCGTGGCCCGCTACAACGTGAACATGGCAGAGGCGGCCAATCCCGACATCACCAGCTACGCGTCCTTCAACGACTTCTTCACGCGTGCGCTCAAGCCTGGCGCGCGCCCGCTGGCAGCAACCGATCTGGTTTGCCCGGTGGACGGTGCCATCAGCCAGTTCGGCCCTCTGGACAAAGACCAGATCTTTCAGGCCAAGGGCCACCACTACTCCACCACTGCGCTGGTTGGGGGCGATGCAACGTTGGCCGCACGCTTTGAGCACGGCCATTTCGCCACCTTGTACCTGAGCCCACGCGATTACCACCGCATCCACATGCCGTGCGCGGGTCGGCTCACGCGCATGGTGCATGTGCCGGGCGACCTGTTTTCCGTGAACCCCACCACGGCGCGTGGTGTGCCGGGCCTGTTTGCACGCAATGAGCGCGTGGTGTGTGTCTTCGAATCCGACCACGGGCCTTTTGTGCTGGTGCTGGTGGGCGCCACCATCGTGGGCAGCATGGCCACCGTATGGCACGGCCAGGTGAATCCGCCCCGCACGGGCCAGCTGCGGCAATGGGACTACGCACCGGGCACGGTGAGCTTGCAGCAGGGCGAAGAAATGGGCCGTTTTCTGCTGGGCTCTACCGTGGTGATGCTGTTCCCACAAGGGCCACTGCAGTTCAACCTCGATTGGGCGCCAGCACGCCCCATCCAGCTGGGCGAAGCCATGGCCCGGCGTGTGAGCATCTGACGCACCTCCAGGGAAAGGATCGGCGCCTGCGCATTGCTTGCAGGAAGCCCTGGGGCAGGCTTCGCAATACGTAATGGGGGCATGGCCAAAAAAAAAGCCCAATCCTGAGATTGGGCTTTAAAGGGATCCCTGAAACGGGGGGTTTCGAGAGGATCCAAGGAGACAACCGGTAGTCCCTGATTCGGGATGATGGGTTGATCATCAGGGTAATCCCTGATTGCTGGCTAGGGTTTCAGCTCCAATGCCAGCGCAGTGCGTGGCTTAGCGCTTGCGGGGAGCGGCAGACTTGGCGGCGTCGGCAGCCGTGCTGGCGACGGCGTTGAAGTTGGCTTCGGCCACGTCAGAGGCTTGCTTGACAGCCTTTTGCACCGATTCGAACGCATTGTTGGCAGCGGCCACGGCGCTCTTCATCACGGCAACGGCGGTTTCGGAACCGGCGGGGGCGTTCTTGGCGGCGCTGTCCACCAGGTTGGCGAATGACTTTTGTGCGTCGGTGGTCTGGGTTTCCAGAGCCTTGCCAAATTCGGCGCCCGTGCTCGAGGCGATGTCATACAGGTGACGGCTGTAGGCGGCGGTCTTTTCAGCCAGGGGCTGGAACAGGCCCGCTTGCAGGGCAAGCAGTTCTTGTGCGTCCTTCACGCCCAGGACTGCCTGGGTGTGCTGGGCGGCTTCCGACAGGGCAGCGCGCGTGGCGGTCACGTTCAGTTCAACCAGCTTTTCCACGCCTTCGAAGGCCTTGGTGGTCAGGCCGAACAGGGTTTCGATGTTGGCTTTGTGGGATGCCAGGATTTGTTCTGCGGTCAGCGACATGTCATATCTCCTAAAAAATGGAACCCGGATGGGTCAAGGTGGCTTACGGACATCTGCGCTGACCTTGACTCGGTAAAGTCATGTTGCAGTGCAGCATGGATTGAATTCTAGGGAGTTGGAGTTCAATTGCAAGCAGTTTTTGTTGCAATGCAGCATATTAGGGGCGACTCCCCAGCGGCCGTGGGGTTGCCACAATCCCGTCATGCATGCCTATTACGCGGACCATTTTGTGTTGCCTCTTCCTGAGGGGCACCGTTTTCCCATGGCGAAATACCGGCTTTTGCGTGACCTTCTGGCGCAGCAGTTGCCCCAGGTGCTGCTGCAGGTGGCCCCAACGGCATTCGACGGCGAACTGGCCCTGGCGCACACGCCGGGCTACATCCAGGCGATAGCTTCTGGCACCCTGCCTGCAGCCGCGCAGCGGGAGATTGGCTTTCCGTGGAGCGAGGCGATGGCCGAGCGTGCGCGGCGCTCCGTGGGGGCCAGCATCGCGGCATGCCGCGTGGCCCTGCGCGAAGGGCTGGCGGGCAATCTGGCGGGTGGCACGCACCACGCCTATGCCGACAAGGGCAGCGGGTTTTGCGTGTTCAACGACATCGCCGTGGCTGCGCGTCTCATGCAGGCCGAAAGGGCGTCTGATCTCGACGGTGGCACGGGGCAGCCGCTGCGGGTGGCGGTGATCGATCTGGATGTGCACCAGGGCAATGGCACGGCACATATCTTTCGCAGCGATGCCAGTGTGTTCACGCTGTCACTGCACGGGGCTCGCAACTTTCCGTTCCGCAAGGAGGCCAGCGATCTGGATGTGGAGTTGCCCGACGGCTGCGCGGACGACGAATATTTGCATGCGTTGGAGCAGGCGCTGGACACGCTGGACCAGCGCTTTGCGCCCGGGCTGGTGCTGTATTTGGCGGGCGCCGACCCGCATGTGGGCGACCGGCTGGGCCGCCTCGCGCTGAGCCACGACGGCCTGGAGGCGCGTGACCGCCGGGTGTTCGACTGGGCCTGGCAGCGCCGCGTGCCGCTGGCCTTCACCATGGCCGGGGGCTATGGCCGTGACATGGCCGACACACTGCAGGCGCAGCTGACGACCTGGCGGGTGGCGCAGCAATACCATGCGCGCTGGCAGAATGCTCGGCCATGACCACTGCCGCCACTGCCGCCACTGCCACCACTTCCCAGGCTGACCAGCCCGCCCAACCCGCCCAGTCAGCAGCGCGCCCCGCGCCGCAGCCGCGCAGCGCCTACCGGGCCTTCCGCCCCATAAGCACCCGCTGGGCCGACAACGATGTCTATGGCCATGTGAACAACGTCGTTTACTACAGCTGGTTCGACACGGCTGTGAACGCGCACCTGATCGAGCACGGCGTGCTCGATATCCACACCGGTGAAACCATCGGCCTGGTGATCGAAACCCAGTGCAATTATTTTGCCCCGCTGGCGTTTCCGCAGACCGTGGAGGCGGGCATTCGCGTGGCGCGGCTGGGTGGCTCCAGCGTGCGTTACGAGGTGGGTTTGTTTGCCCAGGGCGAGCCGCTGTGCGCCGCCGCCGGGCATTTCGTCCATGTGTACGTGGACCGCGCCACGCGCCGGCCCGTGCCGGTGCCTGAGCCCTTGCGTGCCGTGCTGCAGGCGCTGGTGGTGGGTGGGTGAGTATTTTGCTATATAAAATATAGCTACTTGCGCTTTATGCGTAAGCACTAGAGCCATATTTGACATATATTTTGCAACCGGGAATGTTCTGGGCCTTTGGACAGTGGCTGCATGCGCCTGATGGCCTACACTCTGGAGCCCCTGGCTTCGCCAGCGATGGTTTTTGCATCCCCAGGCCGCCCTGCCGTGGCCCCGCCTCACCATGATCATCACCAGTCTGCTCGACACCGACCTGTACAAGTTCACCATGATGCAGGTGGTGCTGCACCAGTTTCCGGGTGCGCAGGTCGAATACAAATTCAAATGCCGCAACCCCGGCGCGCAGCTGGCGCCTTATGTGGCTGAAATTCGCTCGGAAATCCGCTCGCTGTGCAGCCTGCAGTTCCAGGACGACGAGCTCGATTACCTGCGCTCGCTGCGCTTCATCAAGAGCGACTTTGTCGATTTTCTCGGCCTGTTCCGGCTGAACGAGAAATACATCACCGTCACGCCGCAGCCCTCGGGCGAGATCGACATCACCATCCGTGGACCCTGGCTGCACACCATCCTGTTCGAGATTCCGGTGCTGGCCATCGTGAACGAGGTGTACTTTCGCAACACGCAGAAGGTGCCCGATTTCCCCGAGGGGCGCCGGCGCCTGGACGACAAGATGGCGCTGTTGCAGGCCGATGGCCTGGCCGACCTCAAGATCGCCGACTACGGCACGCGCCGGCGCTTCAGCCGCGCGTGGCATGAAGAGTTGCTGCGCGTGCTGGTGGCCCGTCTGGGCACCGGCGACCGCCGTCCGGGCGCGCCGCCCGGCCCCGGCCAGTTTGCCGGCACCAGCAATGTGCTCTATGCCATGAAGCTCGGTGTGACGCCGCTCGGCACCATGGCGCACGAATACCTGCAGGCCTGCCAGGCGCTGGGCCCGCGCCTGCGCGACAGCCAGGTGTTCGGCTTTGAAATGTGGGCCAAGGAATACCGGGGCGACCTGGGTATTGCGCTGTCCGATGTGTACGGCATGAGCGCCTTTTTGCGCGATTTCGACCTGTATTTCTGCAAGCTCTTTGACGGCGCGCGGCATGACAGCGGTGACCCGTTTGCCTGGGGCGAGCGCCTGCTCGACCACTACCGCAAGCACCGTGTGGACCCGCTGACCAAGACGCTGATCTTCAGCGACGCCCTCACGGTACCGCGCACCATCGAGCTGTACCAGCAGTTCCGGGGGCGCTGCCAGCTGGCGTTCGGCATTGGCACCAACCTCACCAACGATCTGGGTTACGAGCCGCTGCAGGTGGTCATCAAGATGACGCGCTGCAACGACCAGCCCGTGGCCAAGGTGTCCGACACGCCCGGCAAGGGCATGTGCGATGACGAGAAATACCTGGCCTATCTGCGCCAGGTGTTCGAGATTCCGTCGGTGCCCTGATTGCACCGATAATGCTGCCCGCGCCGTGCGCGGGGTGCAGGGCAATCCAGCCCCATCCAACCCTCGACAAGAAGGAGACAGACCCATGACGATTTACCGCTGGCTGACCGCAGCCGCCCTGTGCGCGCTGCCAGGCCTGGCCTGCGCCGCCGATATTGACGGCGGCCGCCTTTCGATGCTGTGGGGCGTGCCGTTTGCCGGCATCTTGCTGTCGATTGCGCTCGTGCCCTTGCTGGCGCCCATCTTCTGGCACCACCATTTCGGCAAGGTGGCGGTGGCCTGGGGGCTGGCGTTTCTGGTGCCGTTTGCCGTGGTGTTCGGCCCCGGCGTGGCGGGCGCCAGCTTCGTGCACGCGCTGCTGGCCGAATACATCCCGTTCGTCATTTTGCTGACGGCGCTGTTCGCGGTGTCGGGCGGCATCTACATCCGCGGCAATCTGCATGGCAGTCCGGGGCTCAATACGGCCATTTTGGCCATCGGTGCCGTGCTGGCCAGCTTCATGGGCACCACGGGGGCATCCATGCTGCTGATCCGCCCGCTGATCCGCGCCAACGACAACCGCAAGCATGTGGCCCATGTGGTGGTGTTCTTCATTTTCATCGTCTCCAACGCGGGTGGCTCGCTCACGCCGCTGGGTGATCCACCGCTGTTCCTGGGCTTTTTGAAGGGCGTGGATTTCTTCTGGACGGTGGCCCATATCTTCCAGGAGACGCTGTTCCTGGTGGGCGTGCTGCTGGTGCTGTTTTATGCGCTCGACAGCTGGTATTACCGCCGCAACAAAGAGGTGAAACCGCAAGACCCGACCCCCGACACCCGCGACCCCCGCGCCATCGGCTTTGATGGCAAGGTCAACTTTGCCCTGCTGGGTGCGGTGGTGGCGCTGGTGCTGCTCAGCGGCTTCTGGAAATCGCCCGTGGTGTTCAACATTGCGGGCACCGAGGTCGGCTTGCCCGGCATCGTGCGCGATGTGGGCCTGGTCCTCGTCACGCTGGCCTCGCTCTGGCTCACGCCCAAAAAGGTCCATGCCGACAACCAGTTCGGCTGGGGCCCCATGCAGGAGGTGGCCAAGCTGTTCGCGGGCATCTTCCTGACGATCATCCCCGTGATTGCCATGCTCAAGGCGGGCGTCAACGGGCCGTTTGGCGGCATCGTCGCCGCCGTTACCCGGCCCGACGGATCGCCCGACCCGGCCATGTATTTCTGGGCCACCGGGGTGCTGTCTTCGTTCCTGGACAACGCCCCCACCTACCTGGTGTTCTTCAATACCGCCGGTGGCGACCCCGCCGTGCTCATGACCACGCTGGCCCCCACGCTGGCGGCCATTTCGGCGGGCGCCGTGTTCATGGGTGCCAACACCTACATCGGCAACGCGCCCAACCTGATGGTCAAGGCCATTGCCGAAGACCGCGGCGTGAAGATGCCCAGCTTCTTTGGCTACATGCTGTGGTCGTTTGGCATCCTGGTGCCGCTGTTCGTGGTGATGACCTTTATCTGGTTCAAGTGAAGTACACCCCCCTGAGCGACTTTGTCGCTTCCCCCGTCTCTCGCATCGCTACGCGCTGCGGGAAGGGGGACGCCGCCCTCGCTGCAGGGCGGCCCTTGCTCGGCGGCCCTGGCCTGGATCGCGCCAGTTTCATCAGCGGTGATCGACGCACAACACAATGGAGATAAAAAAATGAGCAAACCCCGCATCCTGGTCGCCCGCGCGATTTTTCCTGAAGTGGTGGAGCGCCTGGCGCAGCATTTCGAGGTCGAATCCAATCCCGATGACGTGATCTGGTCGCCCCAGGAGCTGGCCGCGCGGCTGGCCGACAAGGACGGCGCCTTCACCACCGGCAGCCAGCGCATCGATGCCGCGCTTCTCTCCGCCGCGCCGCGCCTGAAAATCGTGGCCAACATGGCCGTGGGCTACAACAACTTCGACGTGGACGCCATGACCGCCGCTGGCGTGCAGGGCACCAACACCCCCGATGTGCTGACCGAAACCACGGCCGACTTCGGCTTTGCGCTGCTCATGGCCACGGCCCGGCGCATGACCGAGAGCGAGCATTACCTGCGCGCCGGCAAGTGGACCACCTGGCGCTATGACATGTTTGCCGGCAGCGACATCCACGGCAGCACGCTCGGCATCATCGGCATGGGCCGCATCGGGCAGGGCATTGCCAAGCGCGGCGCGCACGGCTTTGGCATGAATGTGGTCTATCACAACCGCTCGCGCCTGTCGCCCGCGCTGGAGGCCGAATGCAAGGCCCGCTATGTCGAAAAGGACGAGCTGCTGCGCACGGCCGACCATGTGGTGCTGGTGCTGCCCTACACGCCGGCATCGCACCACACCATTGGCGCTGCCGAGCTGGCGCTGATGAAGCCCACGGCCACGCTCATCAACATTGCACGCGGCGGTATCGTGGACGACGCGGCCCTGGCCGTGGCGCTGCGCGAGCGGCGCATTGCGGCGGCGGGCCTGGATGTGTTCGAGGGCGAGCCCAGCGTGCATCCCGACCTGCTCACCGTGCCCAATGTGGTGCTCACGCCGCACATCGCCAGCGCCACCGTGCCCACGCGCCTGGCCATGGCCAACCTGGCGGCCGATAACCTGATCGCCTTTTTTGGCGGGCGCGGGCCGCTCACGCCGGTGAACCAGCCGGCTGCAGTGCGATTGGCCTGAGTTTTGAATGAAATCGGCTTCTAGCGCTTATGAGATAAGCGCTAGAAGCTATATAAAAGATAGTGAATTCCTTGACTACTGACACGCTCGTTTTGCTGGCCGCGCTGGCCGCGCTGGCCCTGGTGTTGCTGCTTTTGGTGCTGTTGCTGGTGCGCCGCCCCCGTGTTGATTTGCCGCCCGAATGGCTGGCGCGCCTGCAGGTGCTGGAAGGCACCGCACAGGCCACGCAACTGGCCGTGGCCAAGAACGATGGCGCCATGGATGCGCTGGCCCAACAGCTCAGCGGCTTCACGCAGGCCACGCAAACCACGCTCGAAACCCTGCGCCACGCGGTCGATGAGCGCTTGACGCAAACGGTGGCTGAATCGCGCAACGGCCGCGCCGAGCTGCTGGCGGCCTTTGGCGTGTTCGAGGCACGGCTGGAGCAGCGCCTCACGGCACTGGACGCGGCCACGCGCCTCACGCTCGATTCGCTCAAGAGCGACACCCAGTCGCAGCTGGGAGTCATGTCGCAAGCGCTCAAGGACCAGCTCGAAGGCAACAGCTACCAGATCAAGAACCAGTTTGCGGTGTTGCAAGACGCCGTCTCGCAGCAGCTCACCGGCCTGGTGCAGGGCAGCCAGCACAACGCCGAGCAGCTGCGCACGGCGCTCAACGAGCGGCTTGGCGCCATCCAGATGGACAACGCCACCAAGCTTGAAGAAATGCGCCGCACGGTGGACGAAAAGCTCCACGCCACGCTGGAGCAGCGCCTGGGTGAATCGTTCAAGCTGGTGAGCGACCGGCTCGAGCAGGTGCACAAGGGCCTGGGCGAGATGCAAACGCTGGCCGGCAGCGTGGGCGACTTGAAGCGCGTGATGACCAACGTGAAGTCGCGCGGCACCTGGGGCGAAATGCAGCTGGGCGCCATCATCGACAACGTGCTCACGCCCGACCAGTTTGCGCGCAACGTCAAGACCGTGCCGGGCAGCGACGAGCTGGTCGAGTTCGCCATCCGCCTGCCCGGCAAGAACGACGAGCACCCCGTGTGGCTGCCCATCGACTCCAAATACCCGGTGGAGCAATACCAGCGCCTGATGGACGCGCAGGACGCCGCCGACAAGGCCGCCATCGCATCGGCAGGCAACGCGTTCGAGACCTCGATCAAGCTCGAAGCCAAGAAGATCTTTGCCAAATACGTCTCGCCCCCGCACACCACCGACTTTGCCGTGCTGTATTTGCCCACCGAAGGCCTGTTTGCCGAGGTGATGCGCCGACCCGGCCTGGTCGAAGCCGTGCAGAACGACTGCCGCGTGATGATCACCGGCCCGGCCAACCTGGCCGCCATGCTCAACAGCCTGCAGATGGGCTTCAAGACGCTGGCGATTGAAAAGCGCTCGTCCGAGGTGTGGAGCCTCTTGGGCATGGTCAAGACCGAGTTCGCCAAGTTTGGCGATGTGGTCGAGGCCACCAAGAAATCCATCGACGCTGCCGCCAAGAAGTTTGACGAGGTGGGCGTGCGCACCCGCGCCATCCAGCGCAAGCTGCGCGATGTGCAGGACCTGCCCGCGCCCGACACTGCCGTGCCGCTGGCTGGCGCCAGCCCCTCGGCTCTACCCGGCCTGGACCTTGAGGACGACCTGCCGTGAACCGGGCGCTGGCGCGCGTGGTTGCCTGGTTGTGAAATCGGATCAGAGCTTGTAGAAAGCCTTGATTAGCCCCCAGGCTTCCTGCGGGTCGTCCGTGAAGTGGAACAGTTGCAGGTCCTTGGCCGCGATGGTGCCTTCTTCGACCATTACGTCAAAGTTGATCAGGCGCTTCCAGTAGTCCACGCCAAACAGCACGATGGGCACCGGCTTGGCCTTGCCGGTCTGCACCAGGGTGAGCACTTCGAACAGTTCATCGAGCGTGCCAAACCCGCCGGGGAACGCCACCAGTGCCTTGGCGCGCATCATGAAATGCATCTTGCGCAGGGCAAAGTAGTGGAACTTGAAGCTCAGCGAGGGCGAGATGAAGCGGTTGCCGCTTTGCTCGTGCGGCAGGCCGATGTTCAGGCCCACGTTCAGCGCGCCGGCTTCGTGGGCCCCGCGGTTGGCGGCTTCCATGATGCCGGGGCCGCCGCCGGTGCAGATGTAGATGCGGTCGGCGGGGCGCTGGCGCTCGCTGTAGTTGGCCACGAGGCCGGCGAATTGGCGCGCCAGGTCGTAATAGCGGGCGTTGCGCACGGCCTGCCGTGCACGCTGCAGTTGTGCTGCGTCGCCGCTGGCTTCGGCGGCGCTCAACTGGGCCGCCGCCTCGTCGGGCGCCACAAAGCGGGCGCTACCAAACACCACCACCGTGTTCTCGATGCCTTGCTCGGCCTGGCCCAGGTCGGGCTTGAGCATTTCCAGCTGGAACCGGATGCCGCGCGTCTCCCGGCGGAACATGAATTCGGGGTCGGCAAAGGCGAGCCGGTAGGCATCGGCGTGCAAGGGGTTGTCGTTGTTGGCGTGCGCGTGCAGCTCGGCCCAGGCATCGGCCAGGCGGCGTTCGTTGAGTTGGGTGTTGGCTTCCATGGGGATTCCAGGCGTCGCGGCGGGGCCGGACTGTGAGAGTGGGGGTGTTGACATGGCCCGACCATTGCCTTGCGGGCTCTGCCGGATTTTATAGGCAAAAAGCGCTTTTACGCTTTGCAGTCGTGCGCTGTAAGCTATGAAAAAGATAGTGATTCAGGCGGCAGGAACGCAGAGAAACCGCCGACCCGTCAGTGGCGGGTGGTCAACACCAGTGCCACCGTCTGCAGGCCCAGCAGGGTCATGAGCAGCGAGCCCCCCAGGTGCAGCCCGGTGGTGCTGGCTGCCAGCAGGTAGCGCTGCTGCTGCAGCATGGTCACCACCTCGGCCGAGAAGCTGGAAAACGTGGTCAGCGCCCCCAAAAAACCGGTGACCAGCGCCAGGCGCCAGGCGGGATCGATCTGGGGCAGGGCCTGGAAGGTCGCCACGCACAAACCGATGAGGTAGCCGCCCACCAGATTGGCTGCCAGCGTGCCCCAGGGCAGCAGCGCGCCGGGGCCGCTGAGCCACAGGCCCAACCGCCAGCGGGCCAGCGCGCCGAGGCTGGCGCCGATACAGATGGACAGAACATTCAGCATGGCGCCATTGTCCACATCCGGTGGGCCGCGCCCGGCGTTCAGCGGGCAGACATCTGCTGCGGCAGCCAGGTCACGATGCCGGGGAAGACATAGATCAACGCCACGGCGCCACACATCAGCAGGAACATGGGCATGGCCACCTTCGCGATCCAGGGCAGCTGGCGCCCCGTCATGCCCTGCAGCACGAACAGGTTGAAGCCCACGGGCGGCGTGATCTGCGCCATCTCGACCACCAGCACGATGAAGATGCCGAACCAGATGGTGTCGATGCCGGCGGCCTGCACCGTGGGCATGAGCACGCCCATGGTCAGCACGACCATCGAGATGCCGTCCAGAAAGCAGCCCAGGATGATGTAAAAAACCGCCAGCGCCACGATGAGCTGGGCCTGGTTCAGGCCCAGCGACGCAATCCATTCGGCCAGATGGCGCGGCAGGCCGATGTAGCCCATGGCCAGCGTCAAGAACGCGGCCCCCGCCAGGATCAGCGCGATCATGCAGTACAGGCGCGTGGCGCCCATCAGCGAATCCTTGAACGTGCCCCAGGTCATCGAGCCCTGCACGGCCGACAGCACCAGCGAGCCCACCACGCCCACAGCCGCTGCCTCGGTGGCGGTGGCAAAGCCGGTGTAAATGCTGCCCAGCACGGCTGCGATCAGCAGCACCACGGGGATCAGGCTGCGCGATTCGGACAGCTTTTGCATGAAGGTCATGCGCACGTCGGCAGCAGGCACCTGCTCGGGGTGGCGCAGTGCCCACAGCATGATGTAGCCCGAGAACAGTGCCGCCAGCAAAATGCCCGGCAGCACGCCCGCAATGAACAGCTGCGAGATCGATACCTCGGCCGACACGCCGTACACGATCATGATGATCGACGGCGGGATCAACAGGCCCAGCGTGCTGGCCCCAGCCAGCGTGCCCACCACCATGTGCTCGGGGTAGCCGCGGCGCGTCAGCTCGGGCAGCGTCATCTTGCCGATGGTGGCGCAGGTAGCGGCACTCGACCCGGACACAGCGGCAAAGATGGTGCAGCCCACCACGTTGGTGTGCAGCAGCCGGCCCGGCAGCGCCTGCACCCAGGGAGCCAGGCCCTTGAACATGTCTTGCGACAGCCGGGTGCGGAACAGGATTTCGCCCATCCAGATGAACAGCGGCAGGGCCGTGAGGGTCCAGCTGGAGGCGCTGCCCCAGATGGTCACCGCCATCGCATCGCCCGCCGGGCGCGCCGAGAACAGCTGCATGGCGATCCAGGCGACGCCGGAGAGGGTGAGCCCGATCCATACGCCGCTGCCCAGAATCAGGAACAGCGACAGCATGAGCAGGCCGGTTATGGTGAGATCACTCATGGTGGTAGGTCGAGCCGGGTTTATTCATTGCGCAATGCTTCGCCGGATGGGGCATCCACGCGCTTGCCCATCATCTCCAGCACCAGTTCGTCCACGAATGCGATCGCCAAAATGACGGTGCCAACAGCCATGGCGATTTGCGGAATCCACAGCGGCGTGGCGTCGTTGCTGGTGGAGATGTCGTGGAACTCGTGCGACTGCCAGGCCAGCTTGCAGCTGTACACCGCAAACAGCAGCGCCAGCAGGGTGGCAATGGCCAGTGCCCAGATCTCGAACGCCTTCTTGGCGCCGCCCTTCAAAAAGTTGAGCAGCAGCGTGACGCGGATGTGTTCGCCGCGCTTCAAGGTGTGGGCGAGCGCCAGGAAGCCCGTTGCGGCCATCAGGTAGCCCGCATAGGCGTCCGTGCCCGGCACGTGGAAGTTGAACTGTCGGCTGGCAATGGACAGCAGCACCATCCCCAACAAGCCGACCATGAAAAGCGCCGCCAGGGCGGCGGCGCTGTCGTACAGAAAGTCCAGCAGACGACGCATTTGTGTGGGCGCCTGGGCTTACTTGCGGTAGGCGTCGATCAGGGCCTTGCCTTCGGGGCCAGCCTTGTCGAGCCATTCCTTGAGCATGGTGTCGCCCACCTTGGCCATGTCGGCCTTCAGCGCGGCAGGCGGTGCTTCCACGTTCATGCCGTTGGCCTTGAGCTTGGCCACGGTGTCGGTGTTCACCTTGGAGCTGTTGGCCCAGCCGCGCGCTTCGGCGTCGGCACCCGCCTTGAGCAGGGCTTGCTGCAGGGGTTTGTCCAGCGCATCAAACGCCTTCTTGTTCACCAGGATGGCGTTCTTGGGCAGCCAGGCCTGGGTGTCGTAGTAGTACTTGAGTTGCTCGTAGAGCTTGCTGTCCACACCGGTGGCGCCCGACGTCATCGTCGATTCGACCACGCCCGTGGCCAGGGCCTGCGAGAACTCGGCGGCTTGCACCGTCACAGGCTGCGCACCCACCAGTTCGGCGATGCGTGCGGTGGCGGGGCTGTAGGCGCGCCACTTGATGCCCTTGAGGTCGGCGGCAGAAGCCAGCGGCTTCTTGGTGTAGATGCCTTGCGGAGGCCAGGCCACCGCGTACAGCAGCATCATTCCTTGTTCAGCCAGCTTCTTTTCCAGGAAGGGCTTTTGCGCAGCGTAGAGCTTCTTGGAGGCGTCATAGCTGTCCGCCAGGAAGGGCAGACCATCCACGCCAAACAGCTGCCATTCGTTCTGGAAGTTGGCGAGCAGGATTTCGCCCATCTGCGCCTGGCCGCCTTGCACGGCGCGCTTGATTTCGGGGGCCTTGAACAGCGCGGCGTTGGCGTGCACCGTGATCTTGAGCTTGCCACCCGTGGCCTTGTCCACGTCGCTGGCCAGTTGCACCATGTTTTCGGTGTGGAAGTTGGTGGCGGGGTAGGCGGCGGCCAGATCCCATTTCGTTTGCGCAAAGGCGGAAGTGGCGGCAAAGCCCGCGGTCAGTGCGAGGGCGAGTGCGGTCACGGGGAAGATTCGACGCTTCATGGGTTAGCTCCGCAGGGTTGGATGTTGAAAAATATGAGGATTCACTCTATCGAACGTAGATGGCTTTGGGGGTAAGTGTTTTGCCTGAACGTCGAAAAATCACCTTCGACTTGCCCGCAAAATCTGCATGCATATCCCGTGCCATGGGAGGCTGCAAGGCGCTTTCCTGCAAGTCTGCGGGCGGTGCAAACAATGCGTCGGCCCCCGTCGTTTCGTCAGCGCAGCTGCTGAACGAAGCGCTCAGAAACTGGCAGGCCTTCGGTGTTGTAACCTCGCAAAAAATAGAGAAGAACGCAGCTTCGCCGCTGCCGATGCGGACACCAACCGTGCAGCGCTACCGTGAGATTCGCGGACATTGCCTGATGGGTCCGCTCCATGCCGGCGACGCACCCAAGCGCGACATCGACGAGTTGGCCCGTTTACTGCGTGTGCTCTCGGGCAGGTACGACCAGGCAATGTGCGCTGCCGCATTGCGGTGGTTGAATTTTGGTTAAAAATGGCTGTGGCGCTTATGTGTAAAGCGCTATTAGCTATAAATTGAGTAGCAAGCAATGCCCGTTCAAACGTCTTTTTCTCCCCGCTGGCAGTTCTGGATCGACCGGGGCGGCACCTTCACCGACGTGGTGGGAAAGCGGCCTGACGGCACGCTGGTCACGCACAAGCTGTTGTCGGAGAACCCCGAGCAGTACAAGGACGCGGCTGTCGCAGGCATCCGCCACCTGCTCGGTTTGAAGCCCGGCGAACCCGTGACGCCCGAGCTGGTGGAGTGCGTGAAGATGGGCACCACGGTGGCCACCAACGCGCTCTTGGAGCGCAAGGGCGAGCCCACCCTGCTCATTACCACCAAGGGCTTCAAGGACGCGCTGCGCATCGCCTACCAGAACCGCCCGCGCCTGTTTGACCGGCACATCGTGCTGCCCGAGCTGCTGTACAGCCGCGTGATCGAGGCGCAGGAACGCATGGGCGCGCACGGCGAGGTGATCGAGCCGCTGGACGAGGCCCACCTCAAGGAGCGCCTGTGGGCGGCCTTCGATGCGGGCCTGCGCAGCGCGGCCATCGTGTTCATGCACGGCTACCGGTACACCGCGCACGAGGAGGCTGCGGCCCGCATTGCGCGCGAAATCGGCTTTACGCAGGTGAGCGCCTCGCACGCCACCAGCCCCATGATGAAGCTGGTGAGCCGGGGCGACACCACGGTGGTCGATGCGTACCTGTCGCCCATCCTGCGCCGTTATGTGGACCAGGTGGCGAGCGAGATGCCGGGCGTGAAACTGTTCTTCATGCAGTCCTCCGGCGGCCTCACGGACGCGCAGGTGTTCCAGGGCAAAGACGCGATCTTGAGCGGCCCGGCGGGCGGCATCGTTGGCATGGCACGCACCGCCGGGCTCGCGGGCCACGACAAGGTCATCGGTTTTGACATGGGCGGCACCAGCACCGACGTGAGCCACTACGCGGGCGCGTTCGAGCGCGAGTTCGAGACCCAGGTGGCGGGCGTGCGCATGCGCGCGCCCATGATGAGCATCCACACCGTGGCGGCCGGTGGCGGCTCCATCCTCGGGTTTGACGGCGCGCGTTTCCGGGTTGGCCCCGAGAGCGCAGGCGCCAACCCCGGCCCCGCCAGCTACCGCCGGGGCGGCCCGCTGGCTGTGACGGATGCGAACGTGATGGTGGGCAAGATCCAGCCTGCGCACTTCCCCAAAGTGTTTGGCCATGCAGCCAATGAGGCACTCGATGGCGACGCCGTGGCGCAGAAGTTTGGCGACCTCGCCACCCAGACCGGCCGCAGCGCCGAAGACGTGGCCCACGGTTTTATCCAGATCGCCGTGCAGCAGATGGCCAATGCCATCAAGAAAATCAGCGTGGCGCGCGGCTATGACGTGACGCGCTACACGCTGCAGTGTTTTGGCGGCGCGGGTGGCCAGCACGCGTGTTTGGTGGCCGATGCGCTGGGCATGACGCGCGTGTTTGTGCACCCGTTGGCGGGCGTGCTCAGCGCTTACGGCATGGGCCTGGCCGACCAGAATGTGATCCGCGAGCAGGCGGTCGAAACCCCGCTGGTGCCCGACGCACTCGCGGGCATCCAAGCGACGCTGGACCAACTGGCCACCACCGCACGCACTGAGCTGGAGCGCCAGCAGGTGGGTGCGGGCACAGCCGTGGTGCACCGCCGCGTGCATGTGCGCTATGAGGGCAGCGATTCGGCCCTCATCGTGCCGTTTGGCTCGCTGGCTGAAATCACCGCAGGGTTCGAGGCTGCCTACCGCCAGCGCTTTGCCTTCCTGATGCAGGGCAAGGGCCTGGTGGTGGAGGCCGTATCGGTCGAGGCCGTGGTGCCCGGCGATGCGCCGGTGGAACCACGCCACACGCTGCAGCCCGCGCGCGAAGTGCCGCGCCGCAGCACCGTGCGCATGTACACCGGCGGCGTGGACGGCGTTGCCGCGTGGCACGACGCTGCCCTTGTGGTGCGCGAAGATTTGCGCCCCGGCGATGTGATTTCCGGCCCGGCCATCATTGCCGAGAAAAACGCCACCACCATCGTCGAGCCCGGCTGGGGGGCGCAGCTGACCGACCTGGACCATCTGCTGCTCAACCGCCGCGTGGCGCGCGCCGTGCAGCATGCCGTGGGCACCACGGTGGACCCGGTGCTGCTGGAGGTGTTCAACAACCTGTTCATGAACATTGCCGAGCAAATGGGCCTGCAGCTGCAGAACACGGCCTACTCGGTGAACATCAAGGAGCGGCTGGACTTCAGCTGCGCGCTGTTCGATGCCGAGGGCAACCTGATTGCCAACGCGCCCCACATGCCCGTGCACCTGGGCTCGATGGGCGAGAGCATCAAGACCGTGATCCGCGAGAACGCGGGCCGCATGCAGCCCGGCGACGTGTTCGTGCTCAACGACCCGTACCACGGTGGCACGCACCTGCCGGACATCACCGTCATCACGCCGGTCTACATCGCCGACGAGGCCGAGCCCACGTTCTATGTGGGCAGCCGGGGCCACCATGCCGATGTGGGCGGCACCACGCCGGGCTCCATGCCACCGTTCTCCACGCGCATCGAGGAAGAGGGCGTGCAGATCAACAACGTGAAGCTGGTCGAGCGCGGCACCTTACGTGAACGCGAGATGATTGCGCTGCTCGAAAGCGGCGAATACCCCAGCCGCAACCCGCAGCAGAACATGGCCGATCTGCGCGCGCAGATCGCCGCCAACGAAAAAGGCCAGCAAGAGCTGCGCCGCATGGTGGCCGAGTTTGGCCTGGACGTGGTGCAGGCCTACATGCGCCATGTGCAGGACAACGCCGAAGAATCGGTACGCCGGGTCATCACGCGCCTGAAGGACGGGCAGTTCACCCTGCCTCTGGACAACGGCGCGCAGATCAGCGTGGCCGTGAAGGTGGATGCCAAGAGCCGCAGTGCCACCATCGACTTCACTGGCACCAGCCCGCAGCAAACCAACAACTTCAACGCGCCCACGGCAGTGTGCATGGCGGCGGTGCTGTATGTGTTCCGCACGCTGGTGGACGACGACATTCCGCTCAACGCCGGGTGCCTGAAGCCGCTCAACGTCATCATCCCGCCGGGCAGCATGCTCAACCCGAACCCGCCAGCCTCAGTGGTGGCGGGCAATGTGGAGACCTCCACCTGCATCACCAACGCGCTGTATGGCGCTTTAGGCCTGATGGCGGCGGGGCAGTGCACCATGAACAACTTCACGTTCGGCAACGCCCGCCACCAGTATTACGAAACCATTGCGGGTGGCAGTGGCGCGGGCGGTGTGTTCGATGCCGCGGGTGCCCTGGTGGGCGGTTTTGGCGGTACCAGCGTGGTGCAGACCCACATGACCAATTCGCGCCTGACCGACCCCGAGGTTCTTGAGTTCCGATTTCCGGTGCGGCTGGAAAGCTATGCCATTCGCGCCAACTCGGGTGGCGGCGGCCGCTGGGCGGGTGGCAATGGCGGGGTGCGGCGCATCCGTTTTCTGGAGCCGATGACGGCCAGCATCCTGTCGAACGGCCGCCAAAACGGCGCGTTCGGCATGGCCGGTGGCACGGCCGGAATGCCCGGCGTCAACAAGGTGGTGCGCGCCGATGGTCGTGTGGAGTTGCTCGGCCACATCGGCCAGGCCGAGATGCAGCCGGGCGATGTGTTCGAGATCCACACACCGGGTGGCGGCGGGTTTGGTATGGCGTGAGAAAAATATGAATGAAATGTGCCGCTAGCGCTTGATGGTAAAGCGCTAGAAGCTATAAATTCAGGAGTGAACACGGGCGCGAATGTGCCCAATAATCCATCACGAATCGCGCTCGACCGAGGCCGTGCTACGGCTCAGGCTCTGGGGCACGTTGCTGCCAGCGCGCCGCGCGCGGAACAGGGCGGCGCGCATGAGGAAGATGTTGGTCACTGGCACCGTGATGGCCACGAACAGCGCGATCAGCAGGGAGTGCAGCGCCAGGCCCTCGCCCTGCAGCGAAAAATACACGATGGTGCCGTGCATGATGCACCAGCAGCCCATGGTGGCAATGATGGACGGCGCGTGCACGCGCTCGAAATAGGTTTTCAGGCGCAGCAACCCCCACGAGCCCAGCAGCGCAATCGCCGCTCCCGCCAGCACCAGCACTGCAATGGTGATTTCTGCCCACAGCGGCAGCGCAGCGTCGGTCATTCGATCACCTCGCCGCGCAGCAGAAATTTGGCCATGGCCGTGGTGCCCACGAAGCTGAACAGCGCGATCAGCAGCGCCCCCTCAAAATACGCGCTGCTGCCATAGTGAATGCCCAGCACCAGCGCCAGCAGCATGCCGTTGAGGTACATGCAGTCGAGTGCCAGCACGCGGTCTTGTGCCGAGGGGCCCTTGAGCAGCCGCACCAGGGCAAACACCATGGCCAGCACCAGCATGCACAGGGCAATGGGCAGCGCCCAGGAAAGAACGGGGTGGTTCATTCAAAAATCTCCATCAACGGCCGCTCGTAGCACTGCTTGACGTGGTCGATCAGTGTCTGCGGGTCGTCCACCTCCAGTGCGTGCAGCATCAGCATGGAGCGGTCCAGCGAGAGCTCGGCCCAGGCCGTGCCGGGGGTGATGCAGACAATCATGGCCAGCACGGCCAGCGCATTGGGGTCGCGCAGTTCGAGCGGAATAAGCACAAAGTTGGCGCCATGGCGCGGTGGCCGCGGAGAAAGCAGCAGGCGCGCCACGGCAATGTTTGATGCCACCGTGTCGGCCATCACCGTGAAGCCCAGCCGCAGCACGGTGCCGGGGCGGCGGATGCGCACCGGCAACGGCCGCAGCCCGCGCGTGAACAGCGGAATCAGCCAAGCGAGCAACAGCGCCAGCACCAGGTTGCCGGCGCTGAGCGACTGGTTGAGCAGCAGCCATAGTACGAACAGCGCAGCCGACAGCAGGGGGGCGGGCAGCAGGCGCTTCATGGGGCCTCCTGGGGCAGATTGGCAGGGTCCGGGGTGACCGGGCCGGGAACGGGTTTTGCCTGCATCACGGCGCGAATGTAGGTGCCCGGCGAGTGCAGGGCGTCGGCCGTGGCCTGGGTGAATCGCATCACGGGGCCGGCCATCACGGTCAGTGCAATGCACAGGGCCAGCAGGGCGAAGATGGGCAGGCCCTCCAGCAGGCGCAGCTGCGGTGCGCTGCGGTCATGCGTGGCCCAGAAATGGCGGATGCCGGCCCGCGAGAGGGCAATCAGTGCCAGCAGGCCGGTGGCAATCATCAGGGCGAACAGCGTCCAGCCCGGCGCGCCCGGCTGGGTTCCCGCCGAAGAAGCCAGGCCCAGCGGATTGAGCAGGGCGCTGAGCATGGCCACCTTGCCGACAAAGCCCGACAGCGGTGGCAGGCCGGCAATGACCAGGGTGCAGACAAGAAAGGCCAGGCCCAGCAGGGCGGCGGCGGCGGGGATCACGCGGCCGATCAGCACTTCTTCGTCCTCGTCCAGGTTCAGCCCCTCAGTGGGAACCAGCTCTGCGTTGAGAAAGGGGGCGTTGTCGCGTTGCTCGAACGGCGCGTAGCTGGCGCCGTCGTTGCGCCAGCGGTCGATGAGGTCGGCGGTCAGGAACAGGGCACTGACAGCCAGCGTGGAGCTGGGCAGGTAATACAGCAGCCCGGCCGTGAGCAGGTTCTGGCCAAAGCCCGCAGCGGCCAGCAGGGTGCCGGACGACAGGATGGCGGCAAAACCGGCCAAGTGCGTCAGTCGCTGCGAGCCCAACATGCCCACGGCACCAAAGCCCATGGTCAGCATGCCGCCGCCGATCAGCCACAGGCTGCCAAACAGGGCCGAGGCGCCGGCCTCGCTGCTGAACAGCAGCGTCCACAGTCGCAAGATGGTGTAGATGCCCACCTTGGTCATCAGCGCAAACAGTGCGCCCACCGGCGCTGTGGCGGCGCTGTAGGCCGGCACGAGCCAGAAGTTGAGCGGCCACACGGCGGCCTTGATCAAAAACGCCGTGGCCAGGATGGCGGCCGCCGCGTGCAGCAGGCCGCGGTCGGCAGTAGCCACCAGCGGAATGATCTGTGCCAGATCGGCCATGTTCAGCGTGCCGGTGATGCCATACAGCATCGACACGCCCACCAGGAACAGCGAGGACGCGGCCAGGTTGATGGCGATATAGTGCAGCCCGGCCTGCACGCGTGGCCGGCCCGAGCCGTGCAGCAGCAGGCCGTAGGACGCGGCCAGCATGATCTCGAAGAACACGAACAGGTTGAACAGATCTGCCGTGAGAAACGCGCCCGCCAGGCCCATGAGCTGGAACTGGAACAGCGGGTGGAAATGCACGCCTGCGCGGTGCCAGCGGGCGCCCGCAAAAACGATGGCGGCCAGGGCAACCACGCTGGTCAGGACCAGCATCATGGCCGAGAGGCGGTCCAAGGCCAGCACGATGCCAAACGGCGCCTGCCAGTTGGCCGCCAGGTACACGCCCATGCTGCTGCTGGCGCCGGGCTGGTTGGACCACAGCAGCAGGGCCAGCGCCACCAGCAGTCCGACTGCGGTGGACAGCACGTTGACGGTGAGCTTCAGGCGATGGCGCTCCTCGCGCATGAACAGCATGAGTGCGGCCGTGAGCAGGGGCAGGGCGATGGGGGCAAGCATCAGGTGCGGCATGAGTGCCGAGGTTGCTTGCACCAGCAGTGCGGTCAGGCCTTCGGTCATTGGATGGCCTCGGTGCACAGCGCTGCAGGGCGGGTACGGTGCGGCAAGTGCGCACAATGCGGCGCGGCGCTCATGGCATCTCCTGCACGTCGCGGGCGCTGCTGCCGTCCACATGGTCGGTGCCCGACATGCCGCGCGAGGCCAGCAGCACCACCAGGAACAGGGCCGTCATGGCAAAGCCGATCACGATGGCGGTGAGCACCAGCGCCTGCGGCATGGGGTCGGCATAGTGCGCCAGATCGTTCGGCAGGCCGGGCCGCAGCACTGGTTCCTTGTCGATGACCAGGCCCAGTCGGCCCATGCTGAAGATGAACAGGTTGACGGCATACGACAGCAGCGACAGCCCCATGATGACCTGGAAGGTGCGCGGGCGCAGCAGCAGCCACACGCCCGAACCCGTGAGCACGCCGATGGCGATGACCAGAACGATTTCCATCAGCGGGTGGCCTCCTGTGGGATTGGGGGGGCATCTCGCTCGGCCGTTTCTTCTGCCAGGCGGGCGTGGTAGCGGTGGCCGCGCACCGATTGGTGGGCAATGGCCGTAAGGATCAGCAAGGTGGAGCCCACCACGAGCGTGAACACGCCGATGTCAAAGAACATGGCGCTGGCGACATGGATGTCGCCCAGCAGCGGCAATATCAGGTGGAAGGTGTGGCTGGTGAGAAATGGGTAGCCCAGCACGATGGCACCAAGCCCCGTGGCCAGGGCGAACAGCAGGCCGGCCCCTATCCAGCGCCGGGGAAGCAGCGGCATATGGGCCTCGACCCAGTGCGTGCCCGAGATGATGTATTGCAGCAGCAGCGCCACCGAGATCACCAGCCCTGCCACAAAGCCGCCTCCGGGCTCGTTGTGCCCGCGCATGAACAGGTAGAACGCCACCACGGTGGCAAAGGGCAGCAGCAGGCGCACCAGCACGGCAGGCACCATCAGGTAGCCTACGGCGGTGTCGGTGGCGTGGCGCGGATTGAGCAGGTCGGTCTGCAGGTCGGCGGGCATGTTGCGCTGCTGCTCGGGCAGGTCCATCGTTTCGCGCGCGGGGCGAAAGCGCCGCAGCAATGCATATACGGTGAGGGCCACCACGCCCAGCACCACGATTTCGCCAAAGGTGTCAAAGCCGCGAAAATCCACCAGCATCACGTTGACCACGTTGGTGCCGCCGCCCTGGCCGAGCGCGTTTTCCAGGAAGAACGTTGAAGTGCTGTCGGGAAATGGGCGACTCATCATGGCAAAAGCCAGCCAGGCCATGCCGCCGCCGGCTGCCAGCGCCAGCGCCATGTCGCGCTGGCGGCGCCAGCGGGTGGTGGCCTGCTCGGCAGAGGTGGCAACGCGCAGGGTTTCATCGCGTTTGGGCAGCCAGCGCAGGCCCAGCAGGATGAGCACCGTGGTCACGATCTCGACCACGATCTGTGTCAGTGCCAGGTCGGGTGCCGAAAACCACAGGAAGGTGATGCAGGTGCAAAGCCCTGCCCCGCCCGCCAGCGTCAGCGCCGCCAGCCGGTGGTACTTGGCCTGCCATGCGGCCGCCACCGCGCAGACCATGCCCACGGCCCAGAGCAGCACGAACGCGGGCGACAGCGGCAGCATGCTGCGCTGGCCCAGCTGCATGCCCTGGCTCCACAGCGGCAAGGCGCCAGCGGCCAGCGCTGCGCAAACCAGCCACAGCATCTGCCACTGCAGGCGCTGGGTGGACAGCATGCGCCTGCCGTTGCGCCCCATCTGCGTGACCAGTGCCAGGCCACCGTCAAACAGGCGCCGCCCCTGGATGTGGTGCATGAGCGGCGGCGCATCCACCTGGCCGGCGGCGCGCAGCGCCCGCAGCGCCAAGTACAGCACGATGCCGCAGCCCAGGGCCACCAGGCTCATGATGAAGGGCGTGTTGAAACCGTGCCACACCGCGAGGCTGAAGGCCGGAAGCTCCCCGCCCACCACCGGCCTTGCCGCTGCATCCAGAAAGCGACCCACAGACCATGCCGGCAGCATGCCCACCACCAGGCATACCAGCACCAGCAATTCGACCGGCACGCGCATCCAGTGCGGCGGTTCGTGCGGTGTGCGAGGCAGGTCGGTAGCCGGTGGGCCAAAGAACACATCGACCGTGAAGCGCAGCGAATACGCCACGCTGAACATGCCCGCCACGGTGGCGGCAATGGGCAGCACGAAACCCACCAGCGGCGTGGCGTCCACAAACACCGTCTCGGCGAAGAACATCTCTTTGGACAGAAAACCATTGAGCAGCGGCACGCCCGCCATCGCCGCACTGGCCACCATGGCCAGCGTGGCGGTGATGGGCATCATGGTGCGCAGCCCCGACAGGCGTCGGATGTCGCGCGTGCCGCTTTCGTGGTCCACGATGCCGGCGGCCATGAACAGCGACGCCTTGAAGGTGGCGTGGTTCATGGTGTGAAACACGGCCGCCACGGCAGCCAGCGGGCTGTTCAGCCCCAGCAGCAGGGTGATGAGGCCCAGGTGCGAAATGGTCGAATAGGCGAGCAGGGCCTTGAGGTCGTTCTGGAACATCGCGGCATAGCCGCCCACCAGCAGCGTGGCCAGGCCCGTGCCACCCACCAGCCAGAACCAGGGCTCGGTGCCGCCCATCACCGGCCACATGCGGGCCAGCAAAAAGACGCCGGCCTTGACCATGGTGGCCGAGTGCAGATAGGCCGAAACAGGCGTGGGCGCGGCCATGGCATTGGGCAGCCAGAAGTGAAACGGAAACTGCGCGCTCTTGGTGAAGGCGCCCAGCAGCAGCAGGACCAGGGCCGTGAGGTACAGCGGGTGGTCGCGCACCTGCTGGCCGGCGGCGAGCACATGATCGAGGTCGTAGCTGCCCACGATGTGGCCGATGACCAGCATGCCGCCCAGCAGGCACAGGCCGCCCGTGCCGGTCACGGTGAGCGCCATGCGTGCGCCGCGCCGTGCGTCGCGCCGGTGGTGCCAGTAGCCGATCAGCAGGAACGAGAACAGACTGGTCAGCTCCCAGAAGAGCGCCAGCTGGATGATGTTGCCCGCCAGCACCACACCGGTCATCGCCCCCATGAAAGCCAGAAAAAACGCGAAGAAGCGCGGCACCGGGTCGGCGGGCGACAGGTAGTAGCGCGCATACAGCACCACCAGTGCGCCGATGCCCAGCACCAGCATGCAGAACATCCAGGCAAAGCCATCCATGCGGATGACCAGGTTCAGCCCCAGTGCAGGCAGCCATTCGATCTCCTGGCGCAGCACGCCGCCGTTGGCGATCTGGGGAAAGTAGAGCGCTGTCTGCACGGTGCAGAACAGGGCAATCAGCCCGGCGACCGTCGATTCGGTGTTGCGGGCGTTGGCGGGCAGGACCGCCGCAAGGAAGCTGCCGATGAAGGGAAGAAGAATGAGGGTGATCAGGGGCATGCGCAGATAATTTTACGGGCCGGTCCGATCCCGTCAGGGAAAAGACCATACCTGCCCGGGCTTTTGCCCGCTGCGCCTGTCCCAAAAAGAAAACCCGCCGCAGCGGGCTTTGCGCGTGCGTGGGATGCTTATTTTTTGGGAGCGCCAGGAGCGCCAGGAGCGCCAGGAGCGCCAGGAGCGCCAGGAGCGGCCTGTGTGGGGGCTGCGGCGGCAGAGGCTTTGAAGCCGCGGCCGTTCACCGTCATCCCTTCGGCAGAAAATTTGCCGGCATTGGTTTCGCCCACGCCGCGCACCCGCTGGATGAAGTCGTTCCAGTCCTTGAACGCTCCATTTTTGCGCTCGTCAATGATTTTTCCGGACATGCCCGGGCCAATACCCTTGATGCCGTCCAGTTCAGCGGCTGTGGCCTTGTTCACATCGACCGCTGCAAACGCGGCGGCGGCATACAGCATGGCAACGGTGGTCAGAATTTTTTTCAACACGGATGAACTCCTAGTGGATGAAACGGAGCGATGAAATCGCCCGCGCATCATAGCGGTGCACGCCGCGCACGCTGGCTGACCGCCTGCCTGTGCAGCCGGTTCAGAGCTCTTCCACCCGGCGCGCCGGGTAGCTGTCCCAGGTCTGGCAGCCCGGACATTGCCAGAAATGCTGGCGGGCCTCGAAGCCGCAGGCCGCGCAGCGGTAGCGTGTGAGTGGCTTGACGGCGTGGTCGAGCGCGCGCTGCACCTGGGGGTGGAACTCTTCGTGCTCCAGCTTTTCCTGCGCCAGCCACTTGGCGGCCGCCACCAGGGATTTTTCCTTGTCCAGATGCCGGACATACCACTGCCGCGCTGTGCCCGGGGCCTTGGTGTCAAGGGCCTGCAAGGCCACGATGCCTTCCAGAACATCCAGCGAAGGCGCCTCGGCGTAGTGTGCTTGCAGCAATGCCTGCATCTCCGGCACTGTGCCCGCTGCGATGGCCGCTTCGACCATCAGGGGCGTGGCCAGGGGCAGCGCGGCGGGAGACAGCCGGCTGAGCGCCTGCAGGGTGCCCAGGGCTGCACCGGTGTCACCCATCAGCTGCTGCAGCCGGGCGAGGTCGATGCGGGCGCGGGCAGCGTCGGGCGCGGTGTCCACTGCCTGATTGAGCAGGGCCAGTGCGCCAGCGCGGTCGTTGCTGGCAATGCAGGCTTGCGCCTGTTCGCACAGGTAATGCGCCTGACGGGTGCTGAAATCGCCCTGGCTGGCGTCGTGCATCTTGCGGGCAATGCCGGCGGCGTGGGGCCAGTCGCGCGAACGTTCGTAGATGGCCAGCAAGGCAAGGCGGGCCTGGCTCTCGAACGGTGTGCCTTCCAGCTGGCTCAGCGCCGCTTCGGCCCGGTCGAGCAGGCCGGCTTTCAGAAAGTCGAGCGCCAGCGCGTATTGGGCGCGCTCCCGGTCGGCGCGGGACAGGTCGCCGCGCGACAGCAGGTGTTCGTGCACCCGCACCGCACGGTCGTATTCGCCCCGGCGGCGAAACAGGTTGCCGAGGGCAAAGTGCAGTTCAGAGGTGTCGGGGTCGTTCTGTACCGCTTCGATGAAGGCATCAATGGCCTGGTCCTGCTGCTCGTTGAGCAGAAAGTTCAGCCCCTTGAAATAGGCCTTGGGAGCACGGCGGTTTTCCGCACGCAGCTGGCGCAGGTCAAAGCGCGATGCCAGCCAGCCAAGCACAAAGGCCAGGGGCAAGCCCAGCAGGATCCAGCTGATATCAAATTCCATGAGGGGGCGGCATCTCGACAGGGGAGGGCGGGGCGGCAGGCGCGGGCGCTGCGGGTGTGGGCGACAGTTTTGCGGATACATCGGCGCGGCGCGCGGCCCGGCGGTGCTTCCACCAGCGGGGCACCATGCCCAGAACGCCCACCGCGAGGCCGGCAGCAAACGCGGTCAGCACCACCAGCACCAACGGCGCCCGCCACTGCGTGCCAAAGAAAAAATGCACGGTGGCGTCTTGCTGGTTGTTCAGCGCAAACGCAAACAGCGTAAAAAAAATGGCTGCCTTGAGCAGCCACAGGAGGTATTTCATGGAGCTCCCCGGTGGTGGGAAGATTCTAAGAGCTTGGCCATGGGACTCGGCTGCAACGGTGCGCGGCGCAGGTCATTCATGGTTTAGGCATGATTTATGCCGCTAGCGCTTATCCATAAAGCGCTAGCAGCTATTAAATTTGAAGCGAAAGTCTGTCAAAGACCTTTTTCCAGTTCTGCCGTTCGCTGGTCCACGGATTCGCGCAGTGCCTTTCCTGGCTTGAAATGCGGCACGCGCTTTTCCGGAATGGCCACGGCCTCGCCACTGCGCGGATTGCGGCCCATGCGGGGAGGGCGGTGGTTCACCGAAAAACTGCCAAAGCCCCGGATCTCGATGCGGTGCCCCCGCACCAGGGCATCGCCCACGGCGTCCAGAATGGTCTTGACGGCAAATTCGGCATCGCGGTGCGTCAGCTGACCAAAGCGGGCGGCCAGTTCTTCAACGAGGTCGGAGCGGGTCATGGAATCTTGGGGCATGGCGGGGAATCAGGGGCTGAAAGAAAAGCGGGCGCACAAGGCGCCCGCTGTCTGACCGTTTAACGGGTCAGCGCTTTACTTTTCCGAGTTGTCCAGCTTGGCGCGCAGCAGGGCGCCCAGGCTGGTCGTGCCGGCGCTTTCGCGGCTCGACTGCTGGCTCAGGTTGGCCATGGCGCCTTGTTCGTCAGCCATGTCCTTTTGCTTGATCGACAGCTGGATGTTGCGGGTCTTGCGATCCACATTGACCACCACAGCGGTGACTTCGTCGCCTTCCTTGAGCACGTTGCGGGCATCTTCCACGCGGTCGCGGGAGATTTCCGAAGCGCGCAGGTAGCCCACGATGTCTTCGCCGAGGTCGATTTCAGCGCCACGGGCGTCCACGGTCTTGACCTTGCCGGTCACCGTCTGGCCCTTGTCGTTCACGGTCACGAAGGTGGTGAACGGGTCGCCGTCGAGCTGCTTGATGCCCAGCGAGATGCGTTCGCGGTCCACGTCCACAGCCAACACGATGGCTTCGACTTCCTGGCCCTTCTTGTAGTTACGCACGGCGGCTTCGCCAGCTTCGTTCCAAGACAGGTCAGACAAGTGCACCAGGCCGTCGATGCCGGCAGCCAGGCCCACGAACACACCGAAGTCGGTGATCGACTTGATAGGACCCTTGACGCGGTCGCCGCGCTTGGTATCCTGGGCGAATTCTTGCCATGGGTTGGCCTTGCACTGCTTCATGCCCAGGCTGATACGGCGCTTGTCTTCGTCGATTTCCAGAACCATGACTTCGACTTCGTCGCCCAGCGAAACCAGCTTGGCGGGAGCGATGTTCTTGTTGGTCCAGTCCATTTCAGACACGTGCACCAGGCCTTCGATGCCGGGTTCGAGTTCGACGAACGCGCCGTAGTCGGCAATGTTCGTGATCTTGCCGAACAGGCGGGTCGATTGTGGGTAGCGGCGGTTCACGCCCATCCATGGGTCGTCGCCCATTTGCTTCAGACCCAGCGAGACACGGTTCTTTTCGGTGTCGAACTTCAGGATCTTGGCGGTGATTTCTTGGCCAGCAGTCACCACTTCGGATGGGTGACGCACGCGACGCCATGCCATGTCGGTGATGTGCAGCAGGCCGTCGATACCGCCCAGGTCCACGAACGCACCGTATTCGGTGATGTTCTTGACCACGCCTTGAACGATGGAGCCTTCCTTCAGGGTTTCCATCAGCTTGGCGCGCTCTTCGCCCATGGAGGCTTCCACCACAGCGCGGCGGCTCAGTACCACGTTGTTGCGCTTGCGGTCGAGCTTGATGACCTTGAATTCCATGGTCTTGTTTTCGTACGGCGTCAGATCCTTGATCGGACGGGTATCGATCAGCGAACCGGGCAGGAATGCGCGGATGCCGTTGACCAGAACGGTCAGGCCGCCCTTGACCTTGCCGCTGGTCGTGCCAGTGACGAATTCGCCGGATTCCAGGGCCTTTTCCAGGCTCATCCAGGAAGCCAGACGCTTGGCGGTGTCACGCGACAGGATGGTGTCGCCGTAGCCGTTTTCGATGGAGCCAATGGCCACCGAGACGAAGTCACCCACTTGGACTTCGACTTCGCCCTTGTCGTTCTTGAACTCTTCCAGCGGCACGTAGGCTTCGGACTTGAGGCCAGCGTTCACGACCACGAAGTTGTGCTCGACGCGCACGACTTCAGCGGTGATGACTTCGCCTGGGCGCATTTCCGTGCGCTGCAAGGATTCTTCAAAAAGGGCGGCAAAAGATTCGGACATGTGTTTCCTTGCCACAAACAGGATTCCGGCAGCACCGTTGCTGTCGTTTTTATAGCTGCTTGCGGTGGTTTTTTGCGGTAGAACCGCGGGTTAGGTTATCGATCCAGGCAACCTGTGCGCTGGCGCGCGAGAAGGGTTGCATGGGCCTGTGGCAGCGCCTTTCGGCTTTGCCCGGGGGCCAAAATTTTAATAAGGGCCCCGCACGTTTCAGCCTTGCGCAGAGGCTGCGAAAGGCTGGCGCTCTTGCCACCAAGACAACACCTGATTGACGGCTTCATCAATCGTCAAGGTGGAGTTGTCCAGGACCAGAGCGTCTTGCGCGGGCTTGAGGGGTGCGACGCTGCGGGAAGTATCCTTTGCGTCGCGCGCTTCAAGATCTGCGCGAAGGTCTTCGATATTAGCCGAAAAACCCTTTGAAATCAATTGTTTGTAACGGCGCTCGGCGCGGCAGGCGGCGCTGGCCGTCAGATACACCTTCAAAGGGGCGTCCGGGAAGATCACGGTGCCCATGTCGCGGCCATCGGCTACCAGCCCTGGCAGGCGCCGAAAGCTGTGTTGCAGATCCACCAGAGCGGCGCGCACGGCCGGCAAGGCGGACACGCGGGACGCGTTCATGCCGGCTTCTTCGGTGCGGATGGCATCGGTCACGTCGTCGCTGCCGAGCCACACGCGGTCACTTTCAAAGCGCACGGGCAGGGTCTGGGCCATGGCGGCAATGCGCGCTTCGTGGTCCGCATCGATGGCCAGGCCAGCCCGCAATGCGGCCAGCGCGGTGATGCGGTACATGGCGCCAGAGTCCAGGAATCGGTAACCCAGCCGCTGCGCCACGGCCGCCGCCACCGTGCCCTTGCCCGAGGCGGTGGGGCCGTCGATGCAGATCACCGGAATGCGTGTGCTGGCAACCTGGGCCACCGAGAACAGGGCCTCGAAATAGTCCGGAAAGGTCTTGGCGACGCACTTCGGGTCCTCGATGCGCACGGGCAGGCCTGCCGGATTGAATGCCGCCAGCGAGAAGCACATGGCGACGCGGTGGTCGTCATAGGTGTGGATGCTGGCGGCTTTCCAATCTTCTCCGCGTGCCGGCGGGGTGATGCGGATGAAGTCCGCACCGTCCTCCACGGTGGCGCCGAGCTTGCGCAGCTCGGTGGCCATGGCGGCGATGCGGTCGGTTTCCTTCACGCGCCAACTGGCGATGTTGCGCAGCGTAGTGGTGCCGTTGGCGTACAACGCCATCACGGCCAGGGTCATGGCCGCGTCTGGGATGTGGTTGCAATCCAGGTCAATGGCTTGCAAGGGCCACGCGCCGCGTTCGATCTGCAGCCAGTTGGGGCCCCCTGTGACCACCGCGCCCATGGCCCGGGCCGCTTCGACAAAGCGGATGTCGCCCTGGATCGAATCCAGGCCCACGCCCTGAATTTTTATCTCTTTTTGGTTGTTAGAGCCTGATGCGATTGCGCCAAGGGCTATGAAATAGCTAGCGGATGATGCGTCGGCTTCTACATGGATATCGCCGGGAGACTGGAAGCGGCTGCCTGCGGCAATCGTGAAGCGCTGCCAGTTCTGGTGCTCGACCACGATGCCGAAGCGCGCCAGCAACTGCAGGGTGATGGCGATGTAGGGCTTGGATATCAGCTCGCCCATGACCTCGATCACCACCGCCTGCGTGGCGGCGGCCAAGGGCAGTGCCATGAGCAGCGCGGTGAGGAATTGGCTGGACACATCGCCGCGCACGCGGATCGGTGCGGACAGCGCCAATGCTGGAACACCTTGGGCGTGGGCAATACGCAGCGGGGGGTAGCCGTCGTTGCCCAGGTAGTCGATCTGGCAACCGAGCTGGCGCAGCGCATCGACCAGATCGCCAATCGGGCGCTCGTGCATGCGCGGCACACCAGACAGTTCGAATTCGCCGCCCAGCAGCGCCAGGGCTGCCGTCAGGGGTCGCATGGCGGTGCCCGCGTTGCCCATGAAGAGTTTGGCGGGCGACAGCGGTGCACGGCCACCCAGACCGGTAATGCACACAGTGCTGCCCCCGGTTTCGTCCACCACGCAGCCGATCTGGCGCAGCGCGTCCAGCATCACCCGGGTGTCGTCGGAGGCCAGCAGGTCATGCACGGTGGTGGTGCCACGGCTCAGCGCGGCCAGCAGCAGCACGCGGTTGGAAATGCTCTTGGAGCCGGGCAGGTGGACCTCGCCGGACACGGCTTGCATGGGAGGCAGATCTAAGAATGCGGTGCTGTACATCGGTGTGGTTTTCCGGTTAGGCCAATGGCGTGTGCACCGGCGTGTCCTAGGCCAGTGCCACCGTGGAACTGGCTTTGCCAGGCCACGGGTGGCGTCCCCCTTGGGGGAAGGCGCCGCAGGCGACTCAGGGGGTTATTTTCTCTTGGCGCCCATGCGCCAGTGGGCACGGGTTTCGCTGGCCAGGGTGAGCATGTCTTCAAGGCGCTGCGCGTCGCCTTTTTCCATGGCCTGCTCAAAGGTGTGCAGGGCCTGCTGGAACAGGCGCGACTGGGCGAGCAACTCTTCGCGGTTGGACAGCAGGATGTCGCGCCACATCTTGGGGTCGCTGGCAGCGATGCGGGTGAAGTCGCGAAAGCCCGGGCCCGCCAGCGACAGGAAGTCGTCGCCGTTCGATTGACCGGTGATGCTGTTCATCATGGCAAACGCCAGCAGGTGCGGCAGGTGGCTGACTGCGGCAAAGGCCGCATCGTGCGATTCGGGCGACATGCTGCTCACCCGGCAACCCAGCGCCGTCCACACCGCCTCGGCTTTTTGCAGCTGCGCTGTGAGCGTTCGCTCGATGGGGGTGAGGATGACCTGGCGGCCGCTGTACAGCTCGGCATCGGCGTGTTCCACGCCCGATACTTCGCGCCCGGTGATCGGGTGCGCGGGCACGAACGAGCCCAGCTGGTCGCGCAGCGAGCGCCGGGCCGCCTGCACCACGTCGGCCTTGGTGGAGCCCACGTCCATCACCAGCATCTGCGGCGTGACGAGGTGCTTGATGGCCTTGAGCGTGGCTTCCGTGGCCGCAACCGGCACGGCCAGCAGCACAATGTCGGCCCCCGCCACGGCCAGCAGGGCCGAAGGGGCCTCGACATCGATCACGCCCAACTGGCGGGCACGGTCGGTGGTGGAGGGGGATTTGCTGTAGCCGACCACGCGCTTGACGAGGCCGGCTTTTTTCATCGCCAGTGCAAAAGAGCCTCCCATGAGGCCGCAACCGATCAGTCCGAGTTGTTCAAACATGCCGGCTCCTCAGGCTGAGACCGGGTAGGTTCCCAGCACCTTGTAGAACGCACACAGGCTGCGCAGCTCTTCCAGCGCCCGTGCGACATGGGGCTGGGCGGGATGGCCGTCGAGGTCGATGTAGAAGTAATACTCCCACTGGCCGGTGCGGGCAGGGCGCGATTCAAAGCGTGTCATCGAGACACCATGGGTCTTGAGCGGCATCAGCAGGTCGTGCACGGCGCCGGGCCGGTTGGGGACGGACACGATGAGGCTGGTGCAGTCCTTGCCCGAGGGCGGCGGTGTCTGCAGCGTGTGGGGCAGGCAGATGATGGCGAACCGCGTGCGGTTGTAGGCATCGTCCTGGATGGCATGGGCCACGATGTGCAGGCCGAACTGCTGGGCTGCGCGCTCGCTGGAAAGGGCTGCCCAGGCCGGGTTGGTGGCGGCCAGCCGCGCGCCTTCGGCATTGCTGGAGACGGGGCGGCGCTCGGCGTGGGGCAAGTGCTTGGTCAGCCAGGCCTGGCACTGCGCAAGGGCTTGGGGGTGGGCCAGCACGGCTTCGATGCCATCCAGCGAGTTGCTCTGGCGCAGCAGGTTGTGCCGGATCAGCAAGCTGACTTCGCCCACCACATGGGTGGGCGTGTGCAGGAACATATCGAGCGAGCGGGTGACCACGCCTTCTGTGGAGTTTTCTACGCCCACCACGCCATACTGCGCGCTGCCCGCCGCCGTGGCGTGAAACACCTCGTCGAAATTGGCGCAGTACATCAGGTCGGCGGCGTCGCCGAAAAATTCAATCGCTGCCTGCTCGCAGAACGTGCCTTCCGGGCCCAGCACGGCCACGCGCTGGGGCGATTCGAGCGCCAGGCAGGCCGACATGATTTCGCGCCAGATGGCCGCCACATGGGCGCCCTTGAGCGGTCCGGGGTTGGCGGTCTGGATCTTTTCGATCACCTGCGCCACGCGATCGGGGCGGAAGAACGGTGTGCCTTCGCGCTTTTTGACTTCGCCCACCCGCTCGGCCACCAGCGCGCGCTGGTTCAGCAGTGTCAGCAGTTGCTGGTCGATGTTGTCGATCTGCACGCGCAGGCTGGCGAGGTTGGGGGAGGCTTGCGGATGGTTCATGAATGGCTGTGGCGTTCGCGGAGCGTGCGGCTGAACGGGCGTTCAGGCGTTTTTTTGTTCAAATTCTCGCAGGTAGTCCACCAGCGCCTGCACACCTGCCAGGGGCATGGCGTTGTAGATGCTGGCGCGCATGCCGCCGACCGACTTGTGGCCCTTGAGTTGCAGCAGTCCACGCTCCTTGGCGCCCGCCAGGAAGGCCTCGTTGCGGCTTTCGTCGCGCAGGAAAAACGGCACGTTCATGCGCGAGCGGCAGTTGGCCGCCACCTTGTTGACATAGAACTGCGACTGGTCAATGGCGTCGTACAGCAGCCGGGCCTTGGCGATGTTGCGCTGCTCCATCGCCGCCACGCCGCTGTGGCTGCCCTCGCGCTGGCGCTTGAGCCACTGGAAGGTCAGACCCGCCACGTAGATGCCCCAGGTGGGCGGCGTGTTGTACATGGAATGGTTGTCGGCCACGGTTTTGTAGTCGAACGCGCTGGGGCAGGCCGGCAGGGCGTGGCCCAGCAGGTCTTCGCGCACCACCACCAGCGTCAGGCCTGCGGGCCCCAGGTTTTTCTGGGCACCGCCAAAGGCCAGGC
The DNA here is from genome assembly GCF_017939685.1 of Acidovorax sp. JG5. Lineage (NCBI taxonomy): Bacteria > Pseudomonadati > Pseudomonadota > Betaproteobacteria > Burkholderiales > Comamonadaceae > Acidovorax > Acidovorax sp. JG5. The sequence goes on along the minus strand of NZ_JAGKSE010000009.1, from coordinate 18,985 downwards.
CGACGCGCGACCAGTCCACGGGGCGCGAAGCCACATGGGACGAAAAATCGATCACCAGCGGGGCGTCGCTGCCCAGCGCCTTCAGGTCGGGCAACTGGTGGAACTCGATGCCGTTGATGGTTTCGTTGCTGCAGATATGCAGATAGCTTGCCCCCCGGCTGACCGTCCAGCCCGCAGGATCGGGCAGGGTGGTGAAGCCGCTGTCTTCACCGGACGCGATCACGTTGACTTCGGATGCATATTTGCGCGCTTCTTTTTGCGACTTCTGGCTCCAACTGCCGGTCACCACGAAATCGACGGCCCCGGCGCGCGACAGGTTCAGCGGCACGATGGCGTTTTCTGCCAGGCCGCCACCCTGCATGAACAGGATCTTGAAGTTGGCGGGCACCGCCAGCAACTCGCGCAGGTCGGACTCCGCTTGTTCGTAAATGGATACGAACTCCTTGCCCCGGTGGCTCATTTCCATCACGCCCATGCCGCTGCCCTGCCAGTCCAGCATTTCGGCCGCAGCCTGTTCCAGGACTTCGGTGGGAATGGCGGCCGGGCCGGCCGAGAAGTTGTACGGGCGTGTCATCGAGTTTTGATAAAAAAGGCCGCTAGCGCTTACTGGATAAGCGCGAGCAGCTTCGTTTTTAATAGCGCTGGTGGCGTGCGAATCGTGCGAATTGTGCGATACGGGGGGGATCAAGCGTCTGGCGTATCCGGGGTTTCGGGCGCAGCGGTTGCGCCACTGTCCGTGCCCGATTCACCATTGGCTTGCTCGTCGGCCATGTTCGCATCGTTTTCGACAATGCGCTGCAGGCCGCTGAGCTTGGAGCCTTCGTCCAGGGCAATCAGTGTGACGCCCTGTGTGGCACGGCCCAGTTCGCGGATCTCCGAGACGCGGGTGCGCACCAGCACGCCCTTGTCGGTAATCAGCATGATCTCGTCGTCGGCATGCACCAGTGTGGCGGCCACCACCTTGCCGTTGCGCTCGCTCTGCTGGATGGCAATCATGCCCTTGGTGCCGCGGCCATGGCGGGTGTATTCGGTGATGCTGGTGCGCTTGCCGTAGCCGTTTTCTGTAGCGGTCAACACGCTTTGGGTTTCGTCTTCAGCCACCAGCATGGCGATCACGCTCTGGCCTTCCTCCAGCATCATGCCGCGCACACCACGCGCAGCGCGCCCCAGTGGCCGCACGTCGTTTTCATCAAAGCGCACGGCCTTGCCGCCGTCGCTGAACAGCATCACGTCATGCTTGCCGTCGGTGAGGGCTGCGCCAATCAGGTAGTCGCCGTCGTCCAGGTTCACGGCAATGATGCCGCCCTTGCGCGGGTGGCTGAACTCGTCGAGCGCCGTCTTTTTCACGGTGCCCATGCTGGTGGCCATGAACACGTAGCGGTCGGCCGGGAAGGTGCGCATGTCGCCGGTGAGGGCCAGCACCACGTTGATCTTCTCGCCCTCTTGCAGCGGGAACATATTGACGATGGGGCGGCCGCGCGAGCCGCGCGAACCCGCAGGCACTTCCCACACCTTGAGCCAATACAGGCGGCCGCGGTTGGAGAAGCACAGGATGTAGTCGTGCGTGTTGGCGATGAAGAGCTGGTCGATCCAGTCGTCTTCCTTGGTGGCCGTGGCCTGCTTGCCGCGCCCGCCACGCTTTTGCGCGCGGTATTCGGAGAGCGGCTGGCTCTTGATGTAGCCGGTGTGAGACAGCGTCACCACCATGTCGGTGGGCGTGATCAGGTCTTCGGTGGAGAGGTCCTGGGCGCTGTACTCCACCACGCTGCGGCGTGCGCCCAGCTTGTGCTGGCCGAATTCCTGCTTGATGGCGGTAAGTTCGTCGCCAATGATGACCGATACGCGTTCGGGCTTGGCCAGGATGTCCAGCAGGTCTTCGATGACCGCCATGACTTCCTTGTACTCGGCCACGATCTTGTCCTGCTCCAGGCCGGTCAGGCGCTGCAGGCGCATCTGCAGGATTTCCTGGGCCTGCGTGTCCGACAGGCGGTACAGGCCGTCCTGGCCCATGCCGAATTCCTTTTCCAGGCCCTCGGGGCGGTAGTCGTCGGCGTTGATCACGCCGCCGTCGGCGCGCGTGCGCGTGAGCATCTCGCGCACCAGCTTGCTGTCCCAGGAGCGCGTCATCAGTTCGGCCTTGGCCACGGGTGGCGTGGGTGACTCGCGGATGATGCGGATGAAATCGTCAATATTCCCCAAGGCGATGGCCAGGCCTTCGAGTACATGGCCGCGGTCGCGCGCCTTGCGCAGCTCGAACACGGTGCGGCGGGTCACCACTTCGCGGCGGTGCTGCAGGAAGACGCTGATCAGGTCCTTGAGATTGCACAGGCGCGGCTGACCGTCGATCAGCGCCACCATGTTCATGCCAAAGGTGTCCTGCAACTGCGTTTGCTTGTACAGGTTGTTCAGCACCACTTCAGGCACTTCACCGCGTTTGAGTTCGATCACCAGGCGCATGCCCGACTTGTCGGACTCGTCCTGGATGTGGCTGATGCCTTCGATCTTCTTCTCATGCACCAGTTCGGCCATGCGCTCCTGCAGCGTCTTCTTGTTGACCTGGTAGGGCAGCTCGTCCACGATGATCGATTGGCGCTGGCCACGGTCGATGTCCTCGAAGTGGCAGCGCGCGCGCATCACCACCTTGCCGCGACCGGTGCGGTAGCCGTCTTTCACGCCATTGATGCCGTAGATGATGCCGGCCGTGGGGAAATCGGGTGCCGGAATGATCTCCATCAACTCGTCGATGGTGGTTTCCGGGTTGCGCAGCATGTGCAGGCAGGCATCCACCACTTCATTGAGGTTGTGGGGCGGGATGTTGGTGGCCATGCCCACCGCAATACCGGCCGAGCCATTGACCAGCAAATTGGGCAACTTGCTGGGCAATACCAATGGTTCTTTTTCGCTGCCGTCGTAATTGGGGCCGAAATCAACCGTTTCCTTGTCAATATCGCCGAGCATCTCGTGCGCGATTTTCGCCAGGCGGATTTCGGTGTACCGCATGGCGGCGGCACTGTCGCCATCCACCGAACCGAAGTTGCCCTGGCCGTCCACCAACATATGGCGCAGTGAGAAGTCCTGGGCCATGCGCACGATGGTGTCGTACACCGCCGAATCGCCGTGCGGGTGGTATTTACCAATCACGTCGCCCACAATGCGGGCCGACTTCTTGTAAGGACGGTTCCAGTCGTTGTTGAGCTCGTGCATGGCAAAGAGCACGCGTCGGTGGACTGGCTTGAGGCCATCCCGCGCATCGGGCAAGGCCCGCCCCACGATCACGCTCATGGCGTAGTCGAGATAGCTGCGCCGCATCTCCTCTTCAAGGCTGATGGGCAGGGTTTCTTTGGCAAACTGGGTCATTGGGGGCGGCGGTGACAGCAAAGGAGAGCCATTTTAGGGGTAAGTGCATGTAGCGACTTAGCAACACATCGTGGCAATTGCGCTTTTGTCCTACGGAACCTTAACTGCCGCACCCTCACTTGCCCTGTTACGTATGGCACAATCGATTGAACGTTTTTGGTGATGGTCACCGATGACGTCCTGATTCGCAGCGCGGCTGCGGCTTTTTCCCCAAGAGGAGAACCATGAAGAAACTGAACAAAGTGGCGATGTTGTTTGCCTCCGCAGCGCTCGCAACCGCCGCTGGCGCCCAAACCGTTGACAACTGGAAGAATGGCTCCAACGAGCTGGTCTGGAAAAACGGCACCAATGAATACTGCTGGCGCGATGCCAACTGGACGCCCGCAACGGCCGCTCCAGGATGCGACGGTGCTCTGGCTGCTGCTCCGGCTGCTGCCGCACCTGCTGCTGCTCCCGCTGCTGCTGCACCTGCTCCCGCTCCCGCTCCAGCACCCGCTGTGGCCACCAAGGTGACGTACGCTGCCGACGCCTTCTTTGACTTCGATAAGTCTGTTCTGAAGTCCGAAGGCAAGGCCAAGCTGGATGATCTGGTCTCCAAGGTCAAGGACATCAACCTGGAAGTCATCATTGCCGTGGGTCACACCGACTCCGTTGGTTCCGATGCCTACAACCAGAAGCTGTCCGTACGTCGTTCCGAAGCCGTGAAGGCCTATCTGGTCTCCAAGGGCATCGAAAAGAACCGTGTGTATACCGAAGGCAAAGGCGAAAAGCAGCCTGTCGCTGACAACAAGACCAAAGAAGGTCGCGCAAAGAACCGTCGCGTCGAAATCGAAGTGGTCGGCACCCGCGCTTCCAAGTAATCTTCAGATTGCTCAAAAAAGGGCCCCGATTTCGGGGCCTTTTTTACGTCTGTGCTTTTCTCGCCTGAAGCTTGATGGACAATGAATGCCATGAGTGAATCTGTGAATGCCGATCCTGCCGAGTTGGCCAAATTTTCTGAATTAGCCCACCGATGGTGGGATCCTGAGAGTGAGTTCCGGCCCCTGCACCAAATCAACCCACTTCGTCTGGAGTGGATTGACGGCTTGGCAGACCTGTCGTCAAAGCGGGTGCTGGATGTGGGTTGTGGCGGCGGCATTCTGTCGGACTCCATGGCGCGCAAAGGGGCGACTGTCACCGGCATTGATCTGTCCACCAAGGCATTGCGTGTGGCCAGACTACATGCGTTGGAGGCGCAAACTACCCACCTGAATTTCAGGGAAGTGAGCGTCGAAGCGTTGGCGGCAGAGCAGCCTGAGAGCTTCGATGTGGTGACTTGCATGGAAATGCTTGAACATGTACCAGACCCTGCATCTGTTGTTCAGTCCTGCTCGCGGCTCGTGAAGCCTGGTGGATGGGTCTTTTTTTCCACTATCAACCGCAGCGCTAAGGCTTTCATGCTGGCTATCGTGGGGGCAGAATACATTCTGAACATGCTGCCACGCGGCACGCATGAATACGCAAAGCTGCTTCGTCCGAGCGAACTCGCAGGTAGCTGCCGCGCCGCTGGACTGGACGTCACGCACACCTGTGGTCTTGAACACAATCCGCTCACCGGCCGCTACTGGCTTGGTAACGACACCAGTGTCAACTACATGTTTGCCACTCGTCGTGCTGCGTGAGGCGCAGTATGTTTCACAACATTCGCGCTGTATTGTTCGATCTGGATGGGACCTTGATTGATAGCGCTCCCGATCTCGGTGCAGCTGCTGACAAGATGCGCACAGACCGCGGTATGCCGTCCTTGCCTGCGGACCGTTACCGTCCCATGGCTGGTGCTGGAGCTCGGGGCATGCTGGGTGAGGCGTTTGGCATGACGTCAGAACACCCCGACTATGAAGCGTTGCGTGAAGAGTTTTTCGTGAATTACGAAAGACGCATGACCCATCTGCCCACTGTGTTTGATGGAGTGGGTCAACTCATTGAGCAACTGCTGCAAAAACAAATGCAATGGGGCGTGGTTACCAATAAATCTGCCCGTTTTACTGAACCACTCATTCTTGCCATGCCGCTGTTCACTACAGCCGGTGCTGTTGTGAGCGGGGACACAACACCCCACGCCAAGCCGCACCCAGCGCCCCTTCTGGAAGCCGCAGCGCGTCTGGAATTGGCTCCGGAGTTCTGTATTTACGTCGGTGACGATGAGCGGGATATCATCGCCGGTCTTGCCGCTGGGATGGGCACTGTGGCTGCGACGTATGGATATCTGGGGGCGAAGGCAGATCCACTGCAATGGGGGGCCCATGCAGTAATAAATTCACCGACCGAGCTCTTGCAATTGCTCGGGAAGGCCTAAAATAGATCTTCTAGGGGCTGTCCTGGTTTCGACGTGGGTTCGGAATCGGTGTGGTGCATGTCGAGCTTGAGTCACGCTCGTAAATCTCGATTTAAAAAACTAACTGCAAACGACGAACGTTTCGCACTCGCTGCTTAATTGCCAGTGAGCCTTGCAACAGTTGGCCGATGGGCTGGGCAAGGGGGTCTGAGCAATCAGTGCCTCCCGGCTGCAAGGATAATTACATGGGCTGGCCTTGATCCGGGTACCTTGGACTGGGGTAAGAAAATAGGGTGCTGGCGGCCGGTGTAGCGTGCGACTGCGCGACACCGGCGGCGAGACTTAAATCAGACCGCTAAACATGTAGATCTGCTCGATGAAGGCTTGCGGACGCGGGTTCAATTCCCGCCAGCTCCACCACATTTGTAAGTTGTTGATATCAAAGGGTTTTCAGGACTTCTAAAACGAAGACACCTCGAACGGACACCAAGGGCGACACTTTGGGGTCTGTTCCATGAGGTCATCCGCTTACCTTTCCGTCTCGCGCTGCGGGGTTTTTCTTGTTCGTTTGGTCATCCCCAGCGAGCGTAGAAACCACAAAGAGCCGAGGGATATCAAGTTCTCCACGCTCACCAAAGACCCGCGTTGTGCTAAGAGCATAGCGCGGCGTCTGCGCGTCTATTTCGAGCTGTATCTGTTGCAAAATGTGCGTATCGAGCGCCAAGCGCTCACTGAATATCTGCGCAGCAACATGAAAAAACCAAAGCTCGAAGACCTCGCCCCATTCAATGCCGACAAGGACGACAACGGCAACTGGCGCTTCACGGACGTAAAGCCCGGGGACGTGGGGGCCATCGACGCCTTTTTAGAGGCCGTAAATAGGTCTAGCCAGGGCGATAGGCCTTTGTCGCAGGTTGCCATATCCGAGCCCTTGCCAGAACGTTTTCACGAGCCTGGGCGGCTGTCGTCTGCTGCCCGCCTGCGGGTGTCCAGACACATAGCGGACTATCTGAAATCCGAGCAAGCCCGCGAAGACGACAAGGAAATCGGCGAGAGAAGCCTTCCGCAAACCAAAACCCGGTTGAGGCCATTCCTCGAACGCTTCGGAACCAAGCAGATCGGCACACTCACGCCTGCCGACATGGAGAAATTCAAGAAGGACTTGGTTTTCTACCCTGTCAATGCGCCAAACCTGCGCAATGCCGTAAATCTGACGTTTGACGAAATTGTGAGTCGTTCCCGCCGCAAGCTGTTGTTGGACAATGACGGCGCTATTGCAGAGCGCCTTACGGAAGCCACGCTTGAAGGCTATGTAACGGTGGCAATTAAATTTTTGGAGTTCGCCGCAAAGCAATATGCGGTTAATGAACTCGTAATTAAAGGGTTCGAGGTAAAAACGAATGCGCGCAAAGGAACAATAAAGAGAGCATTCACGCAAGCTGAATTAAAAGCAATCTTTGGCGATGCGTATTACGAAAATGCGAACTACAACAGAAGCTATCAGTACTGGGTTCCTTTGCTAGGGCTATTCACCGGGGCGAGGCTCAATGAAATATCGCAATTGCAGCTAAATGACGTAAGGCAAGACGACGCCGGGCTCTGGTACATCGACATTACCGCATCAGCTGACGACGATGAAGAGGAAGACACGAAATCAGTGAAGAACGAGGAAAGCCGTCGCCTCGTCCCGGTTCATCAGCAATTGCTAGATTTAAAGTTCATTGACTTTGTAAAAGAACAGAGGCGTTCTGCACCTTCCCGAAAAGCTGAAATTGAGGCTAAGGCCGCAAGCGCCAAGCCCGGCACAAAAGAGGCTAACGCCAAATACACCCCAAACCTTTTTGGGCTGACATCTGGCACAGGGGACAAGTATGGAAAAGCGCCGGGGCGCTGGTTTAATGAAACATACATTGCTGAATACCTAGAAATAAAGCAACCCGAAATCTCCTTTCATAGCTTCCGACATCGCTTTGTTACGTCGTTGGCACAAGCAATTGTGGATAGCAGCGGCTTGGGTGTAGAAACTGTTCTACATGAGCGCATTCCCGAGTCGGTAATTCTTCGACGCATTTGTGGACACTCGGGCGCGCATGTTCTGACCGCTGGGCGCAATCAGAACGATGTGCACACAAATACCTACACGGGCGCTTTCAGTATTGAAAGCATGAAGCGTGTAATTGACCGCCTCAATTATCCCGGTGTGCATTTCTTCGACTATGTTGAACCGATAGTCGGAAAACGTAAACGCAAAAAGACACCCGCAAAAAAGGCGGGTGAATTTAAAGTGTCCTCAGAAGAACTAGCTAACTTGCTTGGCTAACCGGTGCCGACATTGTCAGCAAATCCGGGAATGGCTTCTTGTCCCTTTCCGGCGCGTTGCTTAGCAGCGTGGATATGTGCTTGCGCAGAGCTGCATTTGTCTCAATGTCTTTTAGCACAAGCGCGCCGACGACGAACTTCCGTCTGTCGATGGTTTTTCGCTCCTTTGCATTGAATTGACTTTGCAATTGTTGCGCTCTTGCCCTCAATTGCTCTTGTTCCTTTTGCAGAACTGCAATTCGTTCTTTCAGATTCTTGCTCATGACTTGTCTCGCTTTCTGAAATCAGCTTAACAAATCATTTCGGTTTGTCAATAAAGGCTGGGGCTATTCATTTGCGCCGGCCTTTCTTGCTTTTGCGTTTGCTTTTGCTACTATGAATGTATCAACGCACCCGCTATGTTCTCGCCTGCTAAATCGTCCTCGTCCATCGTAGCCCCCTGCAAGGGCTCACTTATGCAAACATCCACTGCGTGTATATTTGCGTTCGCCCTGCCGGGGGCGTTGCGTTGCAACCTGGAGGCCATTAGCTATGGCTAATCTTGCTACATGGTTTTCGCCTTCGCTCCAAACCATTTCGCGTTCGTCTGGGCGTAGCTCTGTCATTGCTGCTGCATACCGCGCTTGTACCAAGCTAACGGATGAGCGTATTGGCATTACTCGCGACTTTACGCCAAAAGGTAAGAACGGATTGGCTGGCAACATTTGCATTGGCATCCTAGACGACGACATTAGCAAGTTGTGGAATGATGCCGAGAATGCAGAAACGCGGGTTAACTCGACCGTGGCCCGCGAATTGATGGTTCCCTTGGCTTCGGAGTGGAGCGACCACGAGCGGCGCGAATGCGTCCGCGCCATCGCGCAGATGCTGCGCGATGAATACGGCGTAGCCGTCCTGGCCTCAATCCACCGCCCCGCCAGGGACAATAAAAATGACCACGCGCATATTCTGTTCACCACCCGCACCGTGGATGCGGATGGCGTATTTGGAGAAAAGACCCGCATTCTTGACTCGGCAAAGACTGGTGAAGTAAAGAAGATGCGGGAACGCGTTTGTGCAATTGTAAATGAGCATGCGCTTGCAAATGGAAGCGACTGGTATGTTTACGCCGGAAAATTTGCCAACGTTTTGGAAGACCATATTCCGACGGACCACATTTCAATTAAGCACGGAAAGAATCAGCAGGCACTTATTGATGCCAACCGGGAGGACGTGGGCCAAGCGCGTATCGAGTTGGGCAGGGTTCAAAAGGACTTTAAGTCTAATACTGCAAAGATTGCAGAGCTAACAACACATACCGCAATTGCAGAATCGAGCTCGAGTGCCAATCAAACGGCCGACAATTCAAAAGTGGTGCCTTTGGAGGTACCAGTTTACAAAATCGATTTAAAGCGTATCCCAATGCCCGTAGCAGCTATTGAAGCCCGAGCGCAAATCGAAAAAGCAATTGGTTCACGTAATCTGCTACGCCAACACTTCGAGGCATGGAAAGACATGCGCGACCAGCTTTTGGCCAAACCACCGACACCCAAGTATGGTTTCTTCGGCGGGCCGACTGCTAGCTATAAAAAAGCATGGGCCGAGCATGTAAAAGGGGTGCAAGGAGCCAAAGACAGCATGGCGGAATGTACGAAAAAGGCTGATGGGCTAGTTGCTTACATTCAAGACCCCGAGCGTCAAAGGCTACATACCATCTATCACGATACAAACTCCCACAATGCAAAAGTCGAAGTCCACGAAAAGCAGATGGCCCACGAGAAAGAATGCGAGTGGGAACGCATAGCGCAAGCCCAGCGCGAACGTGAACGCTTACAGGAAAGCCAAACTGATTGGTCGGCCCGCTTGCAAGAGTCCAATCGTGAAATGGAGGCTCGACGCGAGCGGGAGTCTGCTACGGAATACAGCAGCGGCGGCATGGGCATGTAGAAACAGCCAAAACCTGCTTTACAAAGCGCGCAATAGCCGTCGTGGTGTGCATGTGCTCTGTACCGCGTAAAAGGTCTTTGCGGGGCGTTATAGCCCTATTGCTTCCGCTTCGCTGTCATGGGGCATGGCCCCATACCCTTGGGCCTCATTCATCCGAAGTTGCGACCCAGCCTTGTTCAATACGTAATGCAATGAAAGCCGCATTTGTCGGGTCGGTAACTTGATGAAGGGCGTACCAGAGTTTGGGCTTTACCAAGCCGTTGTACCGTGCCGCCACCGGTTTATCGCTGATTGGAATGTTTGCTTTTTTTGCCATGTGCTTCGACATCAGAAAATAAGGGTCGAGGCCAGCGGCTTCGAGTTCTTTAACACGGGAGGGCAATCGGTTGCCTTGTGCATCTGTGAATGGATTGTTGTTTTGATATGTCATGTACTTCACCTTGGCCAATTTTTCTCAAATGTCAATTGAGAAGCAGCCTGCATATCATTGTGATATCACTCAATCACCCTCCCCGCCCCCGCGCTTGCGTGGGGGCGGGGAGGGTCGGCACACCGAAGGTGGCCGGGGAGGGGGTGGGGGCTAGGGAATAATTGTATTAGCGACACACACGCCCCCAGCCCCCAGCCATCACCCCGCCAGCCCAATAGACATGCGGGTTTACGTCCTTTTTATACAATAAAAAGATTTCGGGATTTCTATAAACTATATAAATTCAAATCAGAGGGAGCGCGGACCGCTAGGGCCGCGCGACAGGTGAGCAGCCCTATGCCAGAAAGGGCATGAAATGCGCAAAAAATAGAGCCGATTTGGCGATGCCGACATAGCGGAACCTTCGAGCGAACGACGAAGGAGGGAGCGACCCGGTTCCGCGTAGAGCAATCCCGGCTTGCCGGAATTGCGGATGGCGGAGTCGCCGAATCGTGGCGGTGTGCTGCCCAAAAAGAAAAGCCGAGGAGTCTTTGCAGACGCCTCGGCTTATCTTGACTTAGCTACCTGTGTGAGGTAATTTATTTGGAGCAAGCCGAGTATCCAGCTCGACTTGCCCAAGACTGACGGTAAACGCACTACGCATCAATCTCTTTCCCTTTCAATTTTATCTATAAAAGTTGAATAGTCAAGTGAAGCACTAGGTGTCGGTTCCCATCGGTTTTGCAACCCGAATCAGGAACCACCCAAATGCCAAAATTCAATGCAACAGCAATTCAGCAACATCAAGCAGCCCGCTTGTTGACACAGCACTACCGCACAACCCGCGAAAACATCTTGGGCGACGGCTTAAAGCTTTGCCGCCGTGCCAAGGCTCACAATACCCAAAATCCCGACACCGCATACATTGCGGTAAAGCAAACGCCGGATGGCCTGACGGCACATATGCAAGACGTTGCCCATTGCGGAAATGCCCATCTTTGCGCCTTTTGCTCCGGCTTGAAGGCTTCCAACATGCGCAATTGGATTGACCATGCGTTCTTGCCAGAAGTAAAGGCCCGTGGCCTTGTTTGTGGCCTTATGACATTGACCGCGCACCACAAGCGCGAATCGGATTGGGCTGAATTCGTCAAGAATTTCTATCGTGCGGCAGAAGCATTTGGCAAAACGATGCGCCGTGAATTTAAGGCCATGGGGAGCCTTGGCCGTGTGCGGGGGATGGAGTGCCCCGTGGGCTCCAATGGCCTGCATCTCCACCTTCACGACCTTTTTACATACAAACCCGGTGCGGACATTGACGTGTTAACCGCCATCGCCCTGGCGAAATGGAAAGCCGCCCTGCGCAAGTTCGGTTTGCACTGCTCCAAGCGTGGTGTAGACATCAAAAAGCACGGCGAATTCGACCCGCGCTACATCGCAAAAGAGCTTGCAGCCCACGACACGAAGACCGACAGCAAAAGCGACTTGGTCCCGCTATTCAAGTTGCTCGACAAAAGCGCACGGGGCGACAAGCAAGCCGGCCAAGATTGGATTCGTGCAGCGAAAGCAATCCAAGGCCGCGACCGTTGGAACGTGGGCAAATTGGCAAAAAATCTGAAAATTGCTAGTCCCAGCGACTGGAAACGCTCGGATATCTTTTCTATCCAGGACTCTACGCCCGTTCAGGTCATTGAGTACCCGCAATCCCATCACATGGTCGCCACATCCCCAAATAGCGAGCGTGCGGGCCTTGCATTTGTGCTGCGCGCTGGAAGGAACGAAGCGGCCCGCCCGGGCAGCGTACAGCGCATGGCCCTGCGCATGTGTGAAGAGACAATCAAGGCCGACATTGAGCTAATCAAGAAAAAGAGCGCGTACCGCCTTGCCGAAGCGATAAAAGCGGCCCCCGAAGCGACTGTGGTGCTAACGGCCCGGCACTTTGCACGTTATACATTTGCGATTGCCGAATACCGAGCCAAAACGCATTCGTACATGTTTCCTTTACCGGTACCTGCATCTCCGCCCATGTCCACGCCTGCGCCCATTATTGCCCCAATTGCGCCCGGCCTCGAATTGGACTTTGCCTAATTGCATTGCCATGTGCTACATTGCGACCAACACATAGGAGTCCACATGGCAGACAATAGCGCAATACAATTGGAAAAACTCGAAGCCGACCAGAAAAAGGCAGCCGCTGTGCTTGCAGAAGCCAATGCGAAATTGGCGAGTTTTCGCAAAGAAAACCGGGGCCCAAAGCTTGCTGAGATGAAGAAGGACATTGAGAACTACGGGTTTGCCGCAGTGGAACTTTTTGGCGAAGCTGCGTTGGCCCCAGCAAAGCCGACCGTAAAAGCCAAGGCAGGAAAGCGCCTCCCGTCCGTTGTCAAATATAAGGACGACGACGGCAACACTTGGGGCGGTGGCAAAGGCCCACGCCCTGCTTGGGTCAAGGCTATTCAAGAAGCCAATGGCGATATCGAGAAATACCGCGTTGCGCCATGAAATGCCCGGTATGTGGTGGTGCTGAACTTATCCGCGACACCCGAGCAATCGACGCAAAAGGCGTGCAGGTTGTCGTAACGGGCGACTTTTGCCCAAGCTGCGGCGAGTGCATCCTTGACCATGAAAACGGCGACCGATACGGGGCTGTTTTGAAGCAAGCGCGCTTAGTGGCCGCGAAGCGTTTGGCAGAGCTGGGCGGCGCTGCGCCTGACATGCAGGACGTTCCCCGCCGTCAATCTCCCGAGTAGGTTAGCCAGGGTTCCCCGCCCTTGAAAGGGCGTTCACACAGGGCTTTTAGCTCGATTTCGCCGCGAGTTTTCGGGCTCGTGGTGTGCCCGTGCTGGTGACATTTCGATGTTTCTGGAAAACTGGTAATATCCGTCGCATGGATGAAGAAAAAGTTGTTGTCGCCCTTGGAGCGCTGGCCCACCCGATGCGCCTGCGCGTGTTCCGCGCCCTTGTCGTTGCGGGTCAAACGGGGCTGACGCCGGGGGCCATGTGCGAGTCGCTCGGCACGCCGAACGCGACGCTTTCCTTCCATCTCAAAGAACTCTCTCGCGCTGGCCTTGTTACGCAAGAGCGAGCGAGCAGGAACTTGGTCTATCGGGCGGCCTACGAGTCCATCAACGGGCTCATTGCTTTCTTGACCGAGAACTGCTGTGAAGGCATGGAGTGCGACGTGGACGCCGCCCCGTGCATCTGCTGAATTACCAACCTCAACCCCTCACCCATGACAAACACAAAACCCCTAAATGTGCTGTTTCTGTGCACGCACAACTCTGCCCGCAGCATCATGGCCGAGGCCATGCTGAATCACCTCGGGAAAGGGCGATTCCGCGCCTATTCCGCAGGCAGTAGCCCACGCGACCAGCAGCAGCCGCACCCGTTGGCCCTGGCCGCCTTGGAGCGCGTCGGCGTACCGACCGAAGGGCTGCGGAGCAAGTCGTGGGACGAGTACGGTCAGGAGAGCGCGCCGCACATGGATTTGGTCATCACCGTTTGCGACAACGCGGCGGGCGAGGTCTGCCCGCTCTGGCCGGGCCATCCGGCGACGGCACATTGGGGCTACGCCGACCCGTCAGAAGTTGAGGGCACCGACGATGCGCGGCATCAAGCTTTCCGCAAGACGCTGATGGAAATCCGTCAGCGGTTGGAAGCGTTCATCAACTTGCCCGCCAGTGCCATCGAAAAGCTGGCCCTCCAACAGTCCGCCCGCGACCTCGCAAGCCGCTGACCAATGAACGCCTCGATGCTCCTGGCCGTGGCCATTTTTGTCGCCACCCTGATATTCGTGATTTGGCAGCCTCGCGGGCTGGGCATCGGTTGGAGTGCCACGGCGGGTGCGTTGGTGGCGCTTGCGACCGGTGTGGTGCACCTCGCAGACATACCCGTGGTTTGGGGCATTGTCTGGAATGCGACGGCGACCTTTGTGGCGGTGATCGTCATCAGCTTGGTCTTGGACGAAGCCGGGTTTTTTGAGTGGGCCGCGCTTCACGTTGCCCGCTGGGGCGGTGGAAGTGGGCCGCGCTTGTTTGCCTTCATCGTGCTGCTGGGGGCGTGCGTGTCGGCGCTGTTCGCCAACGACGGCGCAGCCCTGATTTTGACGCCCATCGTCTTGGCGATGCTGGTCGCCTTGGGTTTTTCGCCCGCAACGACCTTGGCGTTTGTTATGGCTGCCGGATTCATTGCCGACACGGCAAGCCTGCCGCTTGTGGTGTCCAACCTCGTCAACATTGTGTCGGCAGACTTCTTCGACATTGGGTTCAACCGATACGCGTCGGTCATGGTGCCCGTAAACATCGTCGCGGTCGCCGCGAGTTTGAGCGTGCTGTACCTGTTCTTTCGCAAGGACGTGCCCGCAACCTACGACCCGCGCCAAATCAAACAACCGCAAGACGCCATTCGCGACCGCAAGACGTTTCTCGCGGGCTGGGCCGTGCTTGTGGTCCTGCTGGTGGGATTTTTTGGCCTTGAACCGCTGGGCGTGCCCGTGAGCGCGACCGCAGCGGTTTGCGCGGCTGCTTTGCTGGCTGTGGCAGCTCGGGGCCATGTCATCAAACCGCAGACCGTACTGAAAAACGCACCATGGCAAATCGTGGTCTTTTCCCTCGGGATGTACTTGGTGGTCTATGGCCTGCGCAACGCCGGTTTAACGACCCATTTGGCCGCATTGCTGGACCACTTCGCGAAGGCCGGAGTCTGGGGGGCCACGTTCGGCACGGGCTTCGTTGCTGCGGGGCTTTCGTCCGTCATGAACAACATGCCGACCGTACTGGTGGGCGCGCTGTCCATCGAGCAGTCCTCGGCGACGGGCGTGGTCCGAGACGCCATGGTGTTCGCCAACATCATCGGCTGCGACCTCGGCCCAAAAATCACCCCCATCGGCAGCCTCGCCACGTTGCTTTGGCTCCATGTCCTTTCGCGCAAGGGCACGACCATCGCATGGGGTTACTACTTCCGCGTGGGCGTGGTGCTGACCGTGCCCGTTCTGGCCGCCACACTCGCCGCTCTGGCCTTGCGCCTGAGCTTTGCCTAACCCGCTTGCCCTCACCGCCATGACCTCCATCACCATCTATCACAACCCGGCGTGCGGGACCTCGCGCAACACCCTCTCGTTGATTCGCAACTCCGGGGAAGAGCCCACGGTTATCGAGTACCTAATCACGCCCCCCGACCGCGCTACGCTGAAATCTCTCATCGCCGCGACCGGTCTGACCACCAAAGAGGTGATGCGCCGCAAGGGTACGCCCTTCGACGAGCTGGGGCTGGACGATGCCAAGTGGACGGATGACCAGCTCATCGACTTCATGCTGGCGCACCCCATCCTCATCAATCGGCCAATCGTGGTCACGCCTTTGGGCACCAAACTGTGCCGCCCTTCGGAGGTGGTGCTGGACATCCTGCCGGGACGCCAGCAAGGCGCATTTTCCAAAGAGGATGGGGAGCAAGTCATCGATGCAGGGGGCAACCGTGTCGCCCACCAGTGAACTCCCAAACCTCGACCAAGAGGCATTTCAGGCGCTGGACGAGGCCAAGCTCTTCCCGCCGGTGCGTGCCACGCACCCGCCGCGCATCCTGCTGCTTTATGGCTCCCTGCGAGAGCGCTCTTACAGCAGGCTAGTGGCCGAAGAGGGTGCCCGTTTGCTGCGTGCAATGGGTGCAGAGACGCGTTTCTTCGACCCGACAGGGCTACCCCTGCCGGATGGCGCGCCCGATGACCACCCCAAGGTGGCGGAGCTTCGCGAGCTTGCCCAATGGTCCGAGGGCATGGTGTGGTGTTCGCCAGAACGTCATGGGGCCATGTCGTCCATCTTGAAGGCGCAGATTGACTGGATTCCGCTCGAAATTGGAGGGGTCAGGCCAACACAGGGTAAGACGCTCGCCGTCATGCAGGTGTCGGGCGGCTCCCAATCCTTCAACGCCGTGAACCAAATGCGCGTGCTGGGGCGTTGGATGCGCATGCTCACCATCCCCAACCAGTCGTCGGTCGCCAAGGCGTTTTTGGAGTTTGACGAGGCAGGGCGGATGAAACCCTCCGCATACTACGAGCGCGTGGTGGACGTCATGGAGGAGTTGATGAAATTCACATGGCTGACGCGGGACTGCTCGCCCTATTTGGTCGACCGATACAGCGAGCGACGGGAGAGCGCAGAAGCTGTGTCGAAGCGCGTGGCCCTCAAAAGCATCTGACCTCTAACCAATGCGGAACTGCATCGCCGTTCGCTCGACCGTGGGCACGTCTACCCCTACGCCGGTGCATCAAGAGTTGTCGTGGCAAACCTCTTTGATGGCTTTCCCTCGAACCCACTCTTTCCACCCGTCCTCGCATCCCACGAAGGCTTTGCCGGTGCCGGTCTGAAACCATAGGTGGATTTCGTGCGGGAATGGCTGCGCGTACGTTGGTTCTTCGGACGACGAATACACCACGGCCACGATGCCGGAACGGCCCGAAGTCATCGAGCCGAAGCGCCCAGCCGAGACAGCACGCGAACGTAGACCAGCTGTGCCGCCAGCTCAATGAGTGTTTGCGTAACGATGACCGCAGGAAGGATAGGAATTGCGCCAGGCACGGCCAAGGCGAGGGGTAAGACGACCAAGGAGTTTCGAGTGCCCGCACTGAACGCAATAGAGCGCCCTGCCGGTGCATCAAGCTTGAACACGCGGCTGGTCAACCATCCCAAGACCGGCGCAGCTACGGCAAAGGCAACGTACAACGGCACGACGCTGATGGCGGCGTCAATTGCTGCCCCAATTTGCGGGACTACGGCCACGATGACAACGAACAGCACGAGTGCTGTCGCCGGTACGGGCAGTAAGCCTAGAACGCCGGAAACGCGTGCGCCAGAAGCGCTTTTCTTCGCCCACAGTTGCACTGCCGCAGCGAGGGCAAGAGGCACGACGATCAACCACATAAACGCGTGAACGAAGGGGCCAACCTGCACCAGCCCTGAGGCTGATTCCCCTAGGAAAATGCGCAGGTAGAGAGGCAGCAACAGCATCTGTGCGACCAACAGCGCGGGCGTCGATGCCAGCAGCAGCCGGGCGTCGGCGCGGCCGAGGTGCGAGAAGGTAACCACGTAGTCGATGCAGGGCGTCAGTAGGACAAGCAGCACACCGAGCCGAATCAGCGGGTCGGCGGGTAGAAACTGAATCAGGACAGCGACCAGTAAGGGCACCAGCAGGAAATTTGTAAACAGCAAGGCGGTGAGGAATCGGATGCGCGTGAGGGCATGCCCCAACTCCGCAAGCGGTACTTGCAAGAAGGTGACGAACAGCATCAGTGCGAGTGCCGGATTGATTGCGCTTTCCAGTCGGTCGGTGCCTGGAACAAGTTTCGCGATGACCATCGCGACCGCGACGGTACAGAAGTAAATGGCAACCTGTCGGTTTTCCAACTGGTCTCTAATGCTCTGCATGGATGCTTCCAATCATGTAACGTTTGGCGGTCGACCATTGGCCAACATTGCAATAACTCTTGTTTAGTTGCAATGATATGGCTTGGCGACGTGTTTGGCATGCATGCGAGGTTTTTTGGCTTCGTTTTTGAGGTACGTCCCATGATGAAAGAAGAGCAAGCACTAACAAGCTTCGCCGCGATTTCCCAAGAAACGCGCTTGCGCATCGTTCGCTTGCTCGTGGTAGCGGGTGCAGAAGGGTTGTCGGCTGGTGCGATTGCTGAAAAGCTCGGGGGGTCAGTCGTCCCTCGCATCTCGTTTCATTTGAGTCAGCTGGACCATGCTGGCCTCATTGAGAGTCGCCGGAATGGCCGATTCATCGTGTACAGCGCGATTTTTCCGGCGTTGTCCGACTTGGTCGCGTTCCTCATGCATGACTGTTGCCAAGGGCATTGCCAGTACTGCGACAGGGCAATCTCACTGTTTGCCAAGTGCGAAGGTCGGCCAGCCACTGTTGCCCCCGTTGGCCGAGATTGAACCGCCGTCCGCAAAGCGCGATTCGCGTAGGGCGACACCATGGGCTACACTGCGGGGCGACACTTTTACAACCTGCCCGATGGTCTGGATATGGGGGAGCTTTGTAGGGGGTCCGGCAACTCATTGATTTGCAACAACATTTAGGCGTTTGGGCGGTTACTCCACTGTTTCCCGCCAGCTCCACCATCCACCTGTACAAAGGGGTTCAATGAAGTTCATTGAACCCCTTTTTATTTTTGTAAATCAACGACTTATCGTCTTTTTGTGTCTTAAGTGATTTCACTGCTGCCAATGCATACATGGGGAACAGTTGGGGGAACAAATGGGGGTGATGGTAAATTTACCCACTATTGTTCCCCCTTTCCCCTCTGGGGGAGGTCTTTTCGAACGGATTTGTTCCCCCTATGTTGACTGATGCACAGTGCCGAAACGCAGTCTGTTCCCCCGGAGCCAAGCGAGAGCGTTTTTCCGATGCAGGTGGCCTATACCTTGAGGTCAGTCCTGCAGGGTCTCGGTGCTGGTTCTGGAAGTATCGAAAAGACGGCAAAGAAAAGCGTCTGGCGCTTGGCAGCTATCCGGAGGTTAGCTTGACAGCTGCCCGGAAAGCCAGAGATGTCGCTCGACTGCAGAAGTCAGAAGGCATTGATCCGGCCAGTGCACGCAAGTTGGGGGCGTTCCCAGTGCAACCTGAATCGCCCCGGTTTTTGAGGAGGCTCTTTTCTCTGAGAG
>NZ_JAGKSE010000083.1:0-317 GCF_017939685.1 Acidovorax sp. JG5 | reverse complement strand
TGGGGGTATAGCTCAGCTGGGAGAGCGCTTGCATGGCATGCAAGAGGTCATCGGTTCGATCCCGTTTACCTCCACCAAAGTTTGTTGATAGATACGGTTAGTTCCAAGGTTTTGACCCCATCGTCTAGAGGCCTAGGACATCACCCTTTCACGGTGAGTACCGGGGTTCGAATCCCCGTGGGGTCGCCAAGTTGTAGCGCTTGGCTTGTGTGAAGAATGCAAGCAAAAGCTGCCTGCCAGGAGTGGTAGTTCAGTTGGTTAGAATACCGGCCTGTCACGCCGGGGGTCGCGGGTTCGAGTCCCGTCCACTCCGCCAG
>NZ_JAGKSE010000082.1:0-320 GCF_017939685.1 Acidovorax sp. JG5 | reverse complement strand
TTGGGCAGCAAGGAAAAGTTCGACGAAGTCATGACCCCGCTGGCCGACAAGCTCGGCGCCGCCCTGGGCGCCAGCCGCGCAGCGGTCGATGCGGGCTACGCCCCCAACGACTGGCAAGTGGGCCAGACCGGCAAGATCGTGGCGCCGCAGCTGTACATCGCAGCGGGCATCTCGGGTGCGATCCAGCACCTGGCGGGGATGAAAGACTCCAAGGTGATCGTGGCGATCAACAAGGACCCGGAGGCGCCGATCTTCAGCGTGGCCGACTATGGGCTGGAGGCGGATTTGTTTGCGGCCGTGCCGGAGCTGGTGAAGGCGCT
>NZ_JAGKSE010000081.1:0-338 GCF_017939685.1 Acidovorax sp. JG5 | reverse complement strand
GGCTGGCCCACGATGTCGCCGATGGCGAAGATGTGCGGCACGTTGGTGCGCATCTGGATATCGACGTTGATGAAGCCACGGTCCGTCACGGCCACGCCAGCCTTTTCAGCAGCGATCTTTTTGCCGTTGGGCGTGCGGCCCACGGCCTGCAGCACCAGGTCGTACACCTGGGGTTCGGGGGCGGTGCCGCCCTCTTCCGCTGGCGCGAATGTGACCTTGATGCCTTCAGGTGTGGCTTCGGCACCCACGGTTTTCGTCTTCAACATGATGTTGTCGAAGCGCTTGGCGTTCATCTTTTGCCAGATCTTGACGAGGTCGCGGTCGGCGCCCTGCATCAG
>NZ_JAGKSE010000080.1:0-347 GCF_017939685.1 Acidovorax sp. JG5 | reverse complement strand
GCGCTCAACGCCAAGCTCACCCACGAGAATGCGCTCTTGAAGCGCATGAAGTTCGCCGCCCAGTCCGAGCGCTTCAATGCCGAGCAGCGCAGCCTGCTTGAAGATGAGATTGAGGCCGACTTGGCGGCGGTCGCCATCGAGATCGAGCACCTGCAGCCGCCTGCGGCAGTCCCCGAGGCCAAGCAACAGCCCAAACGCCAGAGCCTGCCAGCCCACCTGCCGCGCCGCGAGATCCGCCACGAGCCCGAGTCGACCACCTGCGCCTGTGGCTGTGCCATGAAACGCATCGGTGAAGACGTGGCCGAGAAGCTGGACTATGTGCCCGGCGTGTTCACGGTGGAGCGCCA
>NZ_JAGKSE010000008.1:0-150288 GCF_017939685.1 Acidovorax sp. JG5 | reverse complement strand
CGCCTCCGAACAGCGAAGCCTGTGACTATAGCATGGAAATTCCTGAGAAGCCAATCCCCTATCAGCGCGCCATCCAACTACCTACATCTGCATTGTCAAAGTAGGCACCTCTCAACTTCGTTGTGCGGCGAAAATGATTTCGATGCACCATGGGTGACTGCCGCCCCCATCAAAGAACCGGTGGCGCCCCCTGATAATCAGCTCCACCATGGCACTTATCACCTTACTGGACGCCCAACTTGCATTTGGGCATGTCGCATTGCTGGATCACGCCGGCTTTTCCCTTGAAACCGCGGAGCGCATCGGGCTGATCGGACGCAACGGCGCTGGCAAGTCCTCGCTGCTCAAAATTCTGGGGGGATTGGCCAAGCCAGATGATGGCACCCTGCAGGTACAGCAAGGAGTGCGCATCGCCTATGTGGCGCAGGAGCCTTCCCTTGATCAGCAAGCCACCATTTTCAAGGCGGCGTCCGAAGGTTTGCAGCATGTGATTGCTGTCAGAGACCAGTATCTTTCTGGGGCGGAGGGGCTTGATCTGGACGCGCTCCAATCCGTGATTGAAGCCTATGACGCCTGGAACTGGGAGCAGCGCGTCGAAGAGACGCTGCAACGCCTGCATCTCGATCCGGATGCTGTCGTAGGCACCCTCTCCGGAGGCACCAAGAAGCGCGTTGCCCTAGCCCAGGCATTGGTGGCACGGCCCGATGTGCTGCTGCTGGACGAGCCCACCAATCATCTGGATCTGGACTCCATCGAATGGCTTGAAGACCTGCTGCTCGACTTTCCCGGCAGCGTTGTCACCATCACCCACGATCGGGCCTTTCTGGACCGGGTGGCCACGCGAATTGTGGAGCTGGACCGAGGGCAACTGCGCTCCTATCCGGGCAACTTCGCCCAATACCTTGTGCAAAAGGAAGAGCAACTCGCACAAGAGGCCGTCATTTCTGCCAAGGCCGACAAATTACTGGCGCAAGAAGAGGTATGGATCCGCCGGGGCGTGGAAGCGCGGCGCACCCGCAGCCAAAGCCGGATCACGCGGCTGGAGCATCTGCGCGCGCGCCGGGAAGCGCGACGGGATGTGGTGGGAAGCGTCAAGATGGACGTTGCCACGGGCTCACAAAATGGCTACCAGGGCAAGATCGTGGCCGAACTGACCGGGGTCAGCAAGGCGTTCGGCGACAAGACCATTGTCCGCAACTTCAGCGCAACCATCCTGCGCGGCGACAAGGTCGGGCTGATTGGTCCGAACGGGGCCGGAAAAACCACCCTGCTCAAGCTCATCCTGGGCGAACTTCAGCCCGATGCGGGACAGATACGCCAGGGCGCGAACCTCCAAGTGGCATATTTCGACCAGATGCGGCACGCCATCAATCTGGATGCCACCCTGGAAGACTTCATCAGTCCCGGCAGCGAGTGGATTGAAATTGGTGGACAGCGCAAGCACGTCAAAAGCTACCTGAGCGATTTCCTGTTTTCCCCTGCCCGCGCGCATTCACCCGTGAGGTCTCTTTCCGGCGGAGAGCGCAACCGGCTTTTGCTGGCGCGCCTGTTTGCGCGGCCTGCCAATGTACTGGTGCTCGATGAGCCAACCAACGACCTGGACATCGACACGCTGGACTTGCTGGAAGACCTGCTGGAATCCTACGATGGCACCGTATTTCTGGTGAGCCACGATCGCACCTTTCTGGACAACGTGGTGACCAGCACCATCGCGTTCGAAGGCGATGGCAACTGGCGTGAATACGAGGGCGGCGTGCAAGACTGGCTGATTCAATCCAAGCGAAGCCGGGCCCTGGCAGCGTCTGCCGCTGCTCCGAGGGAGAGCGCGGCAAATATTTCAAGCAAAATCACCCCCGAGCGCTTATCAGGCAAGCCCGAGCAGCTATCAAAAAAGAAGCTTAGCTACAAAGAGCAGCGTGAACTGGACCAGTTGCCACAACAGATTTCCGATCTGGAGGCCGAACAGAAAACCCTGCAGGACACGCTGGCCGACGGCACGCTGTACAGCCAGGACGCTGCCCGAGCCGCCGCACTCCATGCACGCGAAGGGGAAATCGAGGAGCAGCTGATGGCGGCACTGGAGCGTTGGTCAGCGCTTTCTGCCTGAACTCCTGGCCACCAGCCGCAAAGCGTGCGCCCCGCAGTGCGGTTTGGTTGGTTCAGATGCGATGGTGCAGGCGATTGGTGGCCCCGCGCAGGCGGGTGATCAACGCGGGGGCGATCTGGTTCAAAGGCAGCACCTCGTCTGCCGCACCATGCGCAATCGCTTCGCGCGGCATACCGAACACGATGCAGCTTGCCTCGTCCTGCACATAGTTGTAGCTGCCTGCATCTTTCATCTCCCGCATCGCCACCGCGCCATCGTTGCCCATACCGGTGAGCATGATCCCGAACGCATTGCGACCCACCACGGTCGCTGCCGATTTGAAGAGCACCTCCACCGAGGGCTTGTGTCGGTTGACCGGAGCGCCATCGTCCACCACCGCCACGTAATTGGCGCCACTGCGCGCCACATGAAACTGCGTGCCACCAGGGGCGATATAAGCATGCCCCGGCAAGATCCGCTCGCCATTGACGGCCTCCTTGACCGTGATCTGGCACAAACCATGGAGCCGCGCCGCAAAGCTGGTGGTAAAGCCAGGCGGCATATGCTGGGTGATCACAATCGCGGGTGAATCGGCCGGCATCTGCACCAGCACTTCGCGGATCGCCTCCGTGCCTCCCGTCGAGGCACCGATGCAAATCAGTTTTTCTGTCGACAGTCGCCCCAGCAACGCCGCTGCTGGCGCGGGGTGTGCCACCCCGGAGGTTGATGCTGCAGCCGCATGGCGTGGCGGTGGCGCGGCACGGCGTACCCGTGCCACCGCTGCCACGCGAATCTTGTCGACGATCAGGGAGGCGAGTTCATTGATGCCATTCGCCAAACCCACACGGGGCTTGGCCACAAAATCCACGGCACCCAGTTCCAGCGCCTTCATAGTGACCTCAGCGCCGCGCTCGGTCAGTGTGGAAATCATCACCACCGGCATGGGACGCAAACGCATCAATCGACCCAGAAAGTCAATGCCGTCCATGCGCGGCATTTCCACGTCCAGCGTGATCACATCAGGGTTTAGCTCGCGGATCATTTCCCGCGCAACCAATGGATCATTGGCCGTGCCGACACACTCCATATCCCGCTGGCGATTGATGATTTCGGCCAGCAAACTACGCACCAGCGCCGAATCATCCACTACCACCACCCGAATTTTCCTGTTCATTCCCTCACGCCTTCCTCAAAACAGATCCACCGACCCGCCCGATGTGGTCTTCGCGACAATGGCCGCATTTCCGCGCACCTCTTGGGCCACGAGCGTTTCGGGATGGGTATGCGCCAGCCGCTTCACCATGACTTTGCCAGTCACGGGGAAAAACACCACTTTGCGCGGATAAATATCCAGCACGTCCTCGGACATGATGGGAATACGCTCGGTCTGGAGATAGTTCAATACAAAATTCGTGTTGCGCTCACCCACGTTCATCGTGGTGAAGTTGTGCATCACCTGGGCACCGCCAAAAATCTTGGCCTGCAGCGTCTCGCGCCTGGCACCCAGCTTGAGCATTTCATTGATCAGCAACTCCATCGCGTAAGACCCATAGCGGCCTGAGACATCCGCCAGATCTCCGTCTGGAAGCATGAAATGGTTCATTCCTCCAATACGGGCTCGGCTGTCCCAAAGACACGCAGCAATGCAGGACCCCAGCACGGTCATGATGACCATGCTCTCGTCCGAAACGAAATACTCACCCGGCAACACCTTCACCGCGTTGTGCTGGAAGTGGTGATCCAGATAAAAGAACGATGCCTCACCAGACTTGCGTGCCCGAGCCTTCAACGCCTCCAGGGAAGACGCTTTTGCGACCGACGCGCCAGCAGTGGCGTAGATGTCTGCGCTCAAAGGAGCAATGCGCGGCGCGCGCCGCCGCTCGGTGGTGTCAAACGCCATGGAAAGATATCCCGGAAAGACCGCTGGCTAAATCGCGTTGGATCATTATTTGGTCACGGAAATTGCAAGGCATAGCAGATGCGCTCAACGCCGTTCGTACACCGTTTTGCCGCGCAGGGTGAAGAGGTCGCGGGATTCACTGAAGTTCTCCGCATGACCGACGAACAGCATTCCGCCGGGTTTGAGCACCCGGTGAATTCGCTCCAGCACTTTGCGCTGGGTCGGGGCGTCAAAATAAATCATGACGTTGCGGCAGAAGACCACATCGAAGGGTTCCCGGAACGGCCAATCATCGCGAATCAGGTTCACGCTCATGAACTCGATTGCCTTGCGCATCTCTGGTTTGGCGCGGACCATGCCTTCATTGCCCGCCTTGCCACGCAGGAAAAATTGGTGAAGACGCTCAGGGCTCAGCCCTTTGACATTGTCCAGACGATAGACACCTTGCGCCGCCGTTGCCAGAACACGAGAGTCGATGTCACTGGCCGTCAGTTGGAAGGGCGCATTCGGGCCGAGCGTTTCCAAGGCGGTCATGACAATGGAATAGGGCTCCTCCCCAGTGGAGGCGGCATTGCACCAGACACGCCACGGCGTGCCGGAAGGCTTGCTTTTCAGATGCGCGGCCAGAATTTCGAAATGGTGCTGCTCACGAAAAAACGCCGTCAGATTGGTAGTCAGGGCATTCACGAACTCTTGCCACTCGGGCCCGTCGTGGGCTTCAAGCCAGCTCAGGTACTCGTTGAAGCTCGTGTGCCCCGTCTCCCGAAGTCGGCGCGAGAGCCGGCTGTACACCATCGCGTGCTTGCCGTCGTGCAGGCTGATACCGGCACGCTGGTAAATGAGTCCCTGAACGCGCGCGAAATCGGCTGTGGTCCAGACAAATTCGCGCCCTTGCGACAGAGGGCCGGATGCCGCCGTTGCCCCAATGGCAGTATCCGCCTTGCTGGAGAGTGTCCGCGTTCGCGTCGAAGATGCAGTGCTGGTGGTCTGGGACATGTGTGGTTCCAACGGGAAGTCCTGTTCGCTCCATGGAGCCCCGTGAAGCATTTCACGGGCCTGTAGTTGCCTGAGACTCTGAGCCACCGATTGAGCGATGCGCCCGTTCTAATCGTCGGCAGCTACCAGCCCCATGTCCACACTGGACATCAGTTTCTCAATATCCAACAGGATGAGCATGCGCTCGCCCACCGAGCCCAGGCCAAGGATGCAGCTGTTGTCAATCGCGCTTTCGATATCGGGGGCTGCACGGACACTGCCGGACGCGAGTTCCATGACATCGCTGACCGAGTCCACCACAATGCCGACCACCCGCTGGCGCAGATTCAAAATGATGACCACCGTGAAGGTGTTGTAGTCTGCCTGCGCGCAGTTGAACTTGATGCGCATGTCCACAATGGGGACTATCGTACCCCGCAAATTGACCACGCCCTTGATGAATGGGGGCGCATTGGCAATGCGGGTGGGGGGCTCGTAGCCACGAATCTCCTGCACTTTCAGAATGTCGATTCCGTATTCTTCCTGGTCCAGCCTGAACGTCAGATACTCCCGGGCACCGGACGCTGTGGTTTCTTCTGATTTTCCCATCACACTCATGGTGATCTTTCCTTTCATGACAGCGCCCGCGACGATCTGCGCAGGCGCTATAACCTAGTGGCGTGCTCGCCGCACCAGCCCGCCGGTATCCAGAATCAGGGCCACGGTGCCGTCGCCCAAAATCGTGGCCCCCGATACATTGGGCACTTTGCGATAGTTGGATTCGAGGTTCTTGACCACCACCTGGTGCTGGCCCAGCAACTCGTCCACCAGAAGAGCCACACGGCTGCCATCGGCTTCCACCACCACCATGATGTTGCTGGATTTGCTGGCGTCGAAGCGGGGCACCTGGAATATCTTTTCCAGCGCAATCACGGGCATGTATTCGTCCCGCACCTTGACCAGCTGCGACCCTTGCGCGACAGTGCTGACATCTTCGGCCTTGACCTGGAACGACTCCACCACCGACGACAAGGGAAGAATGTAGACCTCGTCACCCACGCCGACCGACATGCCGTCCATGATGGCCAGCGTCAGCGGCAGCCGCACGGACACCCTCATCCCGTAGCCTTCGGCCGAATCGATTTCGACCGAGCCGTTGAGCGCCGCAATGTTGCGCTTGACCACGTCCATGCCCACGCCTCGACCGGACACATCGGTCACCTCATCGGCCGTGGAAAAGCCCGGTGCAAAAATAAGCTGCCAGACTTCGGCATCGCTCATGTGCTCGGACACATCAATGCCACGCTCCAGCGCCTTGCTCAGGATCTTTTCCCGCGACAGCCCTTTGCCATCGTCGCGCACCTCGATCACGATCGAACCACCCTGGTGGGAGGCCGAAAGGGTGATGGTGCCATGCTCCGGCTTGCCCTTGGCCAGGCGCTCGGCAGGCATTTCGATGCCATGGTCGCAGCTGTTGCGCACCAGGTGGGTCAAGGGGTCGGTGATTTTTTCCACCAGGCCCTTGTCCAGCTCAGTCGCCTCGCCCAGCGTCACAAGGTCCACCTTCTTGCCGAGCTTGTTCGCCAGATCGCGCAGCATGCGCGGAAAGCGGCTGAAGACGATGGACATGGGGATCATGCGGATCGACATCACCGATTCCTGCAGATCACGGGTATTGCGGTCGAGATCCGCCAGTCCCGCCAGCAATTGCTGGTAGGCGCCAGCATCAAGACCTCGGCTGTTTTGCGCCAGCATGGCCTGGGTGATCACCAGCTCACCCACCAGGTTGATCAGCTGATCGACCTTGTTCACGGCCACCCGGATCGTTGTCGATTCCATCTGGGCCTGGCTTTGCACCCTGGGCTCGGCTGCCTTGGGCGCCACGGGCTTGGCCCCGGTGGCTGCTGGCACCGCCGCAACAGGGGCTGCGGATGCACTGACAGGGGCTCCGGGCGCGTCCTGAAAAAACCCGTAAGGCACTTCGGCGGCATCACCGCCTTGCGCGGCCGTCTCGGCCGCGGCAGCACCTGTCGCCGCGGCATCGCTGATCACCACCTGCTCCTTGGCGACGTGGAACGCAAAAAGGTCCAGCAGATCGTCATTGGTCGATGTGGTCTCTACGGCAAACCGGCGCGTGGCAGGCTCCACCCCGGGCAGATCACTGATCGACCCGAGACCGGGGATATCGCGGAACAACTCCTTGATGGCATCCGCATGCTCGGGCCGCTCCAGCGGACCGATCTGGATTTGCAGCGTGCGCGGCTGCCCTGGCACCACTGCTGGCGCAGGCACGAACGCAGGTGCTGCCGCGACTGCCACCACCGCAGGCGCGGGCGCTGGAGCCACGGGTGCGGGCGCGGCCGCCCCCGGAACCCGGCCTGCAGCCAGTTCACTGATGCGGAGCACCAAATCCGTGGTGGAAACCGCCTCGCCCTGCTCTCCCGCCTGGTGGCGCGCCAGCAAACTGCGCGATGCGTCTGCAGATTCGAGCAATACGTCCACCATTTGCGGGATCGGCTGAAGTTCGTGGCGCCGAAGGCGGTCCAGCAGCGACTCCATCTGGTGCGTCAATTCCGCCACGTCGGCAAACCCGAACGTGGCGGAGCCACCCTTGATCGAGTGCGCGCACCGGAAAATGCCGTTGAGCTCTTCGTCGTTGGCATTGACCAGATCCAGATTCAGCAACATGTGCTCCATCTGATCGAGGTTCTCGCCTGCTTCTTCGAAAAAGATCTGATAGAACTGGCTCAGATCAAAATCTGCACCAGACCCCGATCCTTCTTGGTAGGTTTCCGCCATGGAGGCTCCTGTTGTCTTGCTTTCCTCTGTCCAGACGGATCAGCGAATGACTTTCTGAATCACTTCGATCAATCGGCTCGGATCGAAGGGCTTCACCAGCCATCCCGTGGCGCCTGCAGCGCGGCCTGCCTGTTTCATCTGGTCACTGGATTCAGTGGTCAGAATCAATATGGGAACGGTCTTGAATTTTGGGTGCTCGCGCAGCTTGCGTGTCAGGCCGATGCCATCGAGTCTGGGCATGTTCTGGTCAGCGAGCACCAGATGGATGTCGTGGGTTTCCGCCTTTTCCAGGGCATCCTGCCCATCCACGGCTTCCACTACATGGTAGCCAGCACCCGTGAGGGTAAAAGACACCATTTTTCGCATGGAAGGTGAATCATCTACGGCAAGGATCGATTGCATGTAAGGCTCCAACTGGCTTGAATGTATAGGTTAACCAACGAGATAAACGTCAAAACAGATCCACAGAACCCGCATCCATCTCGCTTTGGGTCACAGGATTGGGTCGGTCAGGTGCCATTTCGGCAAAGGGTGCAGCCTCTTCACCGTCCTCATGGCCCATGGCTTCCGAGGCAAGCCGAAAGGCGCACCCCTGGAGCACCTTGGTGGTATGCCAGATCAACTGCGACGCCATGTCCTGAAACTGCAACTCGGTCACGGCCCTGCGCAATGCGGTTCGTGCAGCCACCAGTTCCGGCGCATCGGTATCCACCACATCGGACAAGGCGGCATTGGCCTCTCCAAAGCGCTCCAGCAAGTTGTCCGTGGCGTGGTTCAGCAACCCTTCGAGCCGATGCAAGTCGTGCATGACCACCAGCAGAGAGTCCTGCAACTCCGCCGCGACCATGACGGGGACCTGTACTCCGGGTCCTCCGGAGGGTGTGAGCGTAGATTGCATCGTTTTTCCATCCCGGCAAATATTGCAAAGCACGCACAAAAGCAGATCCCGCGGAATCCGCCACCAAGCACCAGACGTTCACCCTGCACGGTGTTGGTCATCTGGCGCGTCGCGCCGCTTACCTTCCGCGAGATAACACTATTTGTTCCAATATGTATCCTATGATAGCGCCCCTATGGTCACAGCAATACCCGACCATCCCCTAAAGATCCTTCATCTTGAAGATTCTCTTGCCGATCACGGACTGGCCAAGGCGGCCTTGCGGCGCTCCGGGATGGCATTCACGCTCCAGCATGTGGATACGCTGGAAGCGTTCCAGACCCTGACGACAAGCGAGCCTTTCGACATCATCCTGGCCGACTACCGTCTGGCTGGTTTTACAGCCCTGGATGCATGGCGGCATGTTGCGCAATTGCCGCAACATCCGCCCTTTGTCCTGCTCTCCGGGGCCATCGGGGAAACAGCGGCTGTCGACGCCATGCGACTCGGAATTGCGGATTACCTGTCCAAAGACGACATGGTGCGCCTGCCCCACGTCATGGCCCGCGCCATCGAGGTCCACGAGGCGAGGACGATGCGTGAACACGCCATGGCCGAACTGGCCGCATCCCAGCGCCGCCTGGCCGAACTGACCGAGCACCTGCAAACATCCATCGAACAGGAGCGGGCGGCAATCGCCCGGGAAATCCACGACGATATCGGTGGTGCCCTCACTGCCGTACGCTTTGATATCGCCTGGATCGGGCGCCACACCCATGACCCGGCGATGCAGGAACATGCCACTGCTGCGGCCGAAATGCTCCAACATGCCATTGGCGCCAGCCAGCGCATCATGATGAACTTGCGCCCGCCCATTCTCGATCAGGGTCTGGTCGCTGCTGTCCAGTGGCTGGCCAGCAGTTTCGAGCGCCGCACGGGCGTCCCGACCGTGCTCCGTATGAGCAGCGCAGTGGTCAATATACCGGCCGAAGTGCAGTTGGTCGCCTATCGCACCGCCCAGGAAGCGCTAACCAACGTCGCCAAATATGCAGCGCCACAAAGAGTCCACATCGACCTGGCAGACAGCGAAGGCGTGCTGACCCTGGAGGTCGCCGACGACGGCTGCGGAATCGAACCTGCCATGCGCGACAAACCCAAGGCGTTTGGCCTGAAGGGCTTGCTGGAGCGGGCGCGCACCGTGAACGGCTGGCTGGACATCAGCAGCCAGCCCGGCAAAGGCACCAGCGTGATTCTCTCCGTCCCTATCGCGTCGCGCGACAATGCATCCGATGAAGGAGAGCCCCAGTGATTCATGTTGTGTTGTGTGATGACCATGCTGTCTTGCGCCGCGGCATACGCGATACGCTGGCCGAAGCACCCGACATCCTTGTCACCGGCGAGGCGGGGGGGTATTCGGAGCTGCGCGAGGTGCTGCGCGCCACCCCTTGCGATGTGCTGCTGCTGGACCTGAACATGCCGGGACGCAGCGGCCTGGAAGTGCTGGCCAGCGTGCGCGAAACCCACGCCAGCATCAAGGTGCTGGTGGTCTCGATGTATCCAGAAGACCAATATGCACTGCGCTGCCTGCGCGCCGGGGCGCAGGGATATGCCAACAAGGCCAGCGATCCGGTCGAACTTATTGCCGCGGTGCGCACCGTGATGCAGGGGCGCAAATACCTCACACCCGAGGTGGCCCAGATGCTGGCGGAAAGCCTGGCACAACCTGCACCCGAGGCGCCCCATGCCGCGCTCTCCGAGCGGGAGCTGCAGACCCTGGTCAAGATCGCCTCGGGACGCAAGCTGTCCGACATTGCCGAAGAACTGATGCTCAGCCCCAAAACCGTCAGCGTCTACCGCTCGCGCGTTCTCGAAAAGCTCAAGCTCTCCAACAACGCCGAGCTGACGGTCTACGCCATCCGCAACGAGCTGGTTTGACTACCGCTGGACCTCATAAAGATCCATGACCTGCTGCATCAACGCCAGCACCGGCTGCTCCAGCATGGGCAATGTAGCGGCAATACCGAGCAAGCCGACCGTCAGGGTTACCGGAAAACCCACCGCATAGATATTCATCTGCGGGGCCACACGGGAAATGATGCCCAGGGTCAGGTTGACAAACGTCAGCAGCGCGATCATTGGCAGCGCAATCCACAAAGCACTGGAAAACAGCGAGGACCCCAGTTCGTGCAGGTGCATCTGCCCCAGTGCCTGCAGGAAATTTCCGTCAGCGGGAAAACTGTCAAAACTCTTGACCACGGCCATCAACACCATCAAGTGCCCATTGATGACCACAAAGAGCAAGGTTGCGATGTTTCCGAAAAACCGTGCAACAGCGCTGACCTGCGCATTGCTCGTCGGGTCGAAAAACGAGGCGAAATTCAGCCCCATCTGCAGACCGATGATTTCACCCGCCAGCTCCACGGCAGTGAACACCAGCCGCACGGCAAACCCAATGGCCAGGCCCACCACCACCTGCTGGGCCACGGCCCCCAGGGCCTCGCGCCCGTTCACACTGATCACCGGCTGGTTGGTCAAAACCGCCTGCGCGCACAGCGCGACCAGAAAGGCCAGTCCCACCTTCACCCGCATGGGAATGGCGCGCATCGAGAACACGGGCGCTACCGTAAAAACGGCCAACACCCGCAAGAAGGGCCACAAAATGGGTGATATCCAGGCAACGAGCTGCGCCTCGGTGAAGGTGATCACGAAAAATCCACCATCCGAGCCGGAGTCAGGGGCGCGCCCCGGAAGAAACCCGCCGCCCGCATCACAATGCACCCAACGCCCGCGCAGAGCGAAGGCATCGGCACACACCCGAGCCATTGGCGCGGCATGCTCACCATCCCCAAGCGGTCTGCCACATCAGGCAATCACCGACGGTATCGATTCAATGGTCCGGCGGATGTAGTCCACCAGGGTGCTGATCATCCATGGGCCGGCCACCGCAAAGACCACCATGGCGGCGATGAGCTTGGGAACAAAGGCCAGGGTTGCCTCATGGATCTGTGTCACAGCCTGAAAGATGCTGACCACCAAACCGACCGCCATCACGACGCCCAGCACGGGCATGGCGATCATCAAAAGCAGGGTGAGCGCTTCGCGCCCCATGGTCAAAACCAGCTGAGATGTCATAAAACGGCGTCCTCAGGTCACAAAACTGGCCGCCAGCGAGCCAATCAGCAAATTCCAGCCATCGGCCAGAACAAACAGCATGAGCTTGAACGGCAATGCCACCAGCACGGGGGACAACATCATCATGCCCAAGGACATCAGGATGCTGGACACCACCATGTCGATGACCAGAAACGGGATAAAGATCATGAATCCAATCTGGAATGCTGACTTGAGCTCACTCGTCACAAAGGCAGGCACCAGCACCCGCAGCGGCGCCGTTTCGGCGGTGACCGTTGCGTCCAATCGCGCCAGGCGGGAGAACAGCGCAAAGTCGGACTGCCGGGTCTGCTTGAGCATGAACTCCCGCATCGGTGCCTCGGCTTTTTCCAGCGCCGCCTCGAAACTGATGGCGTTGGTGGTGTAAGGCACATAGGCATCCTTGTACACGCGGTCCAGCGTGGGCCCCATGACAAAGAACGTGAGAAACAGCGACAAGCCGATGATCACCTGATTGGGCGGGGCCGATTGCGTCCCCAGGGCCTGCCGCAACAGCGACAGCACAATGACGATGCGGGTGAATCCCGTCATCATCAGCAGCACTGCCGGCAGGAACGACAGCGCCGTGAAAAACAGCAATGTCTGGATAGGCACCGAGAAACTGGTGCCCGCGCTGCCCGATCCCACGAGCAAAGGTAATGAGCCCCCGCTTTGCGCAATGGCCGGTACATGCACCATGGCCAACGCAGCACATCCCACCAGCCATGCCGGCGGGCGCAGTGCCCCCCCCGCCCTGTTACGGCATCCGCCAGCCGCTTCAGACATGGGAAGCCTTTTCGGGGGTTTGTGCGGCCAGCGCCATGGCACCGGCAAACGAAGCCACAGGAGCAGCCTGCACAGCAGCAGGGGAACCCATGACATGCAGACAGGTAATGCTCTGGGCCGTCACGCCCAGCACCAGACAGGCGCGTGCCCCTTCGGGCCCCACCTCCACGGTCACCACACGCTGCTGGGGGCCCACCGCCACGGCGGACAGCACACGAGACGCAGCGCCGCCCGGGGCGCCACCCGCCGCATGGCGCAACTGCACTCGCCGCACCAGCCACGGCAAGGCCGCCATGACCGCCACGAACAGCACCACAATGACAAGCGTCTGCGTCATGCCGGCACTATCCACGGCTGACCCGGCGCAGGCGCTCCGATGGCGTCACCACGTCGGTGAGCCGAATGCCGAACTTGTCGTTGACCACCACCACCTCGCCCTGCGCGATCAGGTAGCCGTTGACCAGCACATCCATGGGCTCGCCCGCCAGCGCGTCGAGCTCCACCACCGACCCCTGGGCCAGCTGGAGGATGTACTTGATGGGCACCTTGGTACGCCCCAGCTCCACCGACAGCTGCACGGGAATGTCGAGCACCATGTTGATGTCGTTGACCGTTCCGTCACTGCCACCGGAGAACGGACGAACCGGTTCGCCGGACAACGGCCCCCCCTGCTCCGCGTCACCAGGCTTGTCATCGGTGCGCTTTTGCTCTTCGAGCGCTTCGGCCCAGCCGGCAAACGGATCGTCCGCGCTGTCTTTGCCTTCTTTATTGTCGTCAGTGGACATCTTTTTCTCCCATCCAGCTCATGTCCGCATTGCGCAGGCATTCTTCAATGCGGATCGCATATTTGGAATTGTGGGTGCCATACTGGCACTCAAAAATAGGCACTCCACCAATGGAGGCCCGAATACGGGGTTCCCGGTCCAGCTCAATGAAATCGCCGGGCTTCATGGCAAGCAACTGCTCGACGGTGGCATCCGCCCGCGCCAGCTCCGCCACCAGGGTCACTTCGGCCGCCTGGATTTCGCGCGTCAGCACCCGCACCCAGCGCCGATCCACCTCGATCGAGTCACCCTGCGTGGACGAATACAGCACATCCCGGATCGGCTCCAGGGTGGCATAGGGCATGCAGATATGGATGGCGCCCGAAAGGTCGCCGATCTCCAGCTGGAACGCCGTGGACACCACAATTTCACTGGGCGTCGCGATGTTCGCAAACTGGGGCTGCATTTCCGAACGCTGGTATTCCAGCTCCAGCGGATAGATACCGTGCCAAGCCTTCTTGTACTCGGTGCAGATCACATCGACCAGGCGATTAATGACACGTTGCTCGGTGGGCGAAAAATCACGCCCCTCAATGCGGGTCTGAAACTTGCCCACGCCGCCATACAGCGTGTCGATGATGCCGAATACCAGCGAGGGCTCGCACACGATCAGTCCACTGCCGCGCAGTGGGCGGATCGCCACAATGTTGAAGTTGGTGGGCACCGCCAGTTCGCGCAGAAAGGCGCTGTAGCGCTGCACCGAAACCGTGCCCACGGAGATTTCCGGGCTGCGGCGGATGAAGTTGAACAACCCGATACGGAAATTGCGCGCAAACCGTTCGTTGACGATTTCCATCGTCGGCATGCGGCCACGAACAATACGTTCCTGGCTGGAGATGTCATAGTTGCGGACAGCCCCCGCCTCGGCAACTTCCTCCACCGATTTCTGACTCTCTCCGGTGACCCCTTCCAGAAGGGCATCGACCTCTTCCTGGGAAAGAAATGAATCACTCATGGGGAAATCCTTACCAGCTCACTGGATGATGAAACTGGAAAACAACACCCGCTGCACAGGGTTCTTCTCGACCTTGCGGCGCGGGGCGGGTTCTTCCACGTCGTCGTCCTGCA
The DNA here is from genome assembly GCF_017939685.1 of Acidovorax sp. JG5. Classification (NCBI taxonomy): domain Bacteria; kingdom Pseudomonadati; phylum Pseudomonadota; class Betaproteobacteria; order Burkholderiales; family Comamonadaceae; genus Acidovorax; species Acidovorax sp. JG5. The sequence goes on along the minus strand of NZ_JAGKSE010000008.1, from coordinate 135,823 downwards.
CTTCGCGGCGGGGCTTGGCCGACGACACCGGGTAACCCAGCGGACGGGACACTTCGCGCAAGATATCGGAGGCCAGTTTTTCCTTGCCCTCCCGCTGCAGCAGCTCTTCCGAGGTGCGCTGCGAGGTCAGCAGCAGAATTCCGCTGCGAATGCTGGGAAGGTATTGCTTGATCTGCTCGGCGGTCTTGGCGTCCGCCACTTCCAGCGTGATACCAATTTGCGCAAAACGGTCGCCACCAGGGTCGGCGAGATTGACCACCATGTTCTCCATGGGCAGGAACGTGGGCACCACCTTGACCGCCTCCTTGCGCTCAGGCGCCGAACCATCGTCTTCTTCGGCATGGGACCGGCTGGCAAGGAACCATGCGGCGCCAGCGCCCACAAGGACCAGCAAGACAAGCACGGCGCCGATCACGATCAGCTTCTTGCTTTTCGCCGGGACCGGTGCGGCAGCGGGAGTGGTGGCAGACACGTTGAAAATTCCTTGCGGTAGAAAGCATGCAGCGTCCGCGTCCGAAGGAACGCACGATCAACTGGAAGCCCATTATTGGGCGAGGTGCCAACCAATAATAGCCAGAATAAAAGCCCAAAACCCCGGCATTCCGCCACCTCACGCCAAGAGTTCAGCGGGACCATTCCGTAAAAATAAGCGTTCCCCCTGCCTGCGCGCCCCAGTGTCGGGGGGGCCAAGGCATCACACAAAGATGTCCACGGCCCGCTCAGGCGCATCGCCAGGGCGCCGCACCGTTGCCACGGCAGCCGGCACCGACGCCACCACCTGTGTGCGCCGCTCGCCTTCCCGGCCCTGGCGCTGTCCGGAGTCGTTGGGCGAAGCGCCATCGCGCGCCGTGGTTCCCACCGTGGTGCCCGCCAACACCAGACCCTCATCGCGCAGCAGATCCCGCAACTGCGACATGCTCGAATCCAGCAACTCGCGGGTCTGCGCCTGATCGCTGCGAAACGTCACATGGGCCTCGCTGCCCGAGAGCGACACGGTCACCTGCACCGGCTGCCCATCGCGGTCCAGTGTCATTTCGGCGTTCTGCGTTTTCTGGTTCACCCAGTAGGCCACCTGGTCCGCGACCTGCTCTTCGGCCCCCGCCTGCGTCGGATCCGCAAATGCGGCAGCACCGTCCACGCCCGCCGCCTCCGGCCCGGTGTGGGCTACTCCCCAGTCGCCCCATGCGGCCTCTGCGGAAGGGCGGCCACCTGCGTCACCACTGGAAGCACTGCCTGCGCGTTGGGGCACCCGGCTTTCAGCAAAGGCGTCCAGCGCGATCGCCGGTGCAGCGCCGCCCGGCCCGCCCGCCAACTCGCGCCCGTCGCGCAAGCCTGCGTCGGGCAACGGACCACCCAGGGCACGCGAATCCACGACGGCCTGAGCCCCCTGTGCTGCAACAGCAGTCATCGTCAATGCCTGCTTTTTTTCTGCCCCAATGACGCCAGCCACCGAACCCGGCAATTCACCCCCTTGCGACAGCGCATTCTGGATGCGCGAAAACATGCGGCTGTAGCCCGCCACGGCGCCGCCGGGCGGCTTCACGCCCGATACGTCCGCAGCGCCATCGAGCATGGCGGTCTGCGCCACCAGGCCATCGGCGGCGGGCAACCAATCGGAACCGGGCACACCCCCAGCACCAAGCGTTGCCGCAGACCCGGGCACCGCCCCAGGCGCCAGCAGCCCCTGCCAGGCGGCCATTGAAGCCGGGTCGGCATTCAGAAGTGCGGGGTCTCCCGCACTGTCTGGGGCAGCCCCATCACCCGGTACCGCGCTGTCCAGAGCCGCCAGCAACGCCATAAACCCGCCCTGGGCCGAGGGGTCCACAGGGCCACCGGCTTGCTGCGCGTTCCCTTTCGCGCGCGTGGACTGGGTACCCTGGGCGCCCTGGCCGCCTTGCGGGGCAGAGATGCGTGTTGGTTCCATTTTCAATACTCCTGGCCATGCGGGCCATTGATCGCATTGCGCACCTGCATCGAGGCGCGCTCATCGGTTTGCTTCTGCTCGCGCCGCATCTGCTGGCGTTGGTGATCTTGCTGGCGCTTTTCCACCACCTTGCGCAAGCTGGCCAGGCGCAACTCTGCATCGAGCAAGTTGCGGGTGGCGTCCTGCACCCGGCTGGCGTGCTCACCCACCACCGTGGTCTGCAGACCCGCAGCATGGCCCAGGCGGTCCATGAACTGGTAGTGGTGGAACATCACCTCGGGCTGCACGGCGGCGTCCGCGCGCATGCCCCAGCGACCTTCGGTTTCCCGTGCATAGCCCTGCAGCTGGTCCAGCTGGTCCTGCGCGGCTTGCTGCGCGCCCTGCGCATCCTGCAACAGCCGCCGGGCCTCATCGCGCTTGCGCGAGGCCACTTCCACGGCCACCGTCAGGGCGTTCAGGGTTGACATGGTGACTCGCTTCCCGTCAGTCAGCGGTCGAGCACCGCAGCCATGCCGCTGAGGCATTGCTCCATGGAGGCCGCATCAAACATGTCTTGCTGCAGGAAGGCGGCCATCTGGGGTTGCAGGCGGATCGCTTCATCCAGCGCCGGATCGGAGCCGCTCATGTACGCCCCCACCTGCACCAGATCCCGGCTCTTCTGGTAGCGCGAATACACCGCCCGAAATCGCCTGGCCAGGTCGAAGTGCCCGCGCGACACCACGTTGTGCATCACCCGCGAGGCAGACTGCTCGATATCGATGGCCGGAAAATGCCCCGTTTCGGCCAGCGCCCGCGACAGCACAATGTGCCCGTCCAGAATGGCCCGCGCCGCATCGGCGATGGGGTCCTGCTGGTCGTCGCCTTCCGACAGCACGGTATAGAAAGCGGTGATGGAGCCCACGCCATGCAGCCCGTTGCCGCTGCGTTCCACCAGCGCAGGCAGCTTGGCAAAACACGACGGCGGATAGCCCTTGGTGGCCGGTGGCTCGCCAATGGCCAGCGCGATCTCGCGCTGGGCCATGGCATAGCGGGTCAGCGAATCCATGAGCAGCAGCACATGCTTGCCCTTGTCGCGAAAATGCTCTGCCACGGCCGTGGCATAGGCGGCCCCCTGCATGCGCAGCAGCGGCGGCGCATCGGCCGGCGCCGCCACCACCACCGATCGCGCGCGGCCATCCTCGCCCAGAATGTCTTCGACAAACTCCTTGACTTCGCGCCCCCGCTCGCCAATCAGCCCCACCACAATCACATCGGCCTGGGTGTAGCGGGCCATCATGCCCAGCAGCACGCTCTTGCCCACGCCCGAGCCCGCAAACAAGCCCAGCCGCTGCCCCCGCCCCACGGTCAGCAGGGCGTTGATGGCGCGCACACCGGTATCCAGCGGTTCGCGCACCGGGTCCCGGTCCATGGCATTGATCGGGCGGCGGTCCATGGGCTCGGAGACCACATCCTGCACCGGGCCGCCATGGTCCAGAGGCTGCCCCTGCGAATCCACCACGCGCCCGAGCAATCCGTCGCCCATGGGCAACCGCAGCACACCGGCGCGATGCACCGGGCGCGGTGGTTCGCCCAGGCGCGGCATGGGGATGTAGGGCGCCGCAGGCACCACGCTGGCGCCACTGGACAGGCCATGGATATCCCCGGCGGGCATCAAAAAGGCCCGGTCGGCAGAAAAGCCCACCACCTCGGCCAGGATGGGCGCGTGGCCCGGCATCTGCACCATGCACTGCGAGCCCACCGGCACGCGGATGCCGGCAGCCTCCAGCACCAGACCCGTCAGGCGCGTGAGCGTGCCCCGCGTTTCCAGCGGCACGCCCGCCTGCACGCGTGCACGGGCATCGTCCATGAAACGCGTCCAGGCAGAACCCGGCTCAGCGGTCGTTGCCATCGCCATCCCCGCCGTCCTGCCACGCAGAATCGAGCCCCAGCGCCGCCACGGCCCGCTGCCAGCGCTTGTCCAGGCTGCCATCCACCACCGTGCCGGCCGACTCCACCAGACAGCCGCCAGCCGGCACCGCGGCGTCCGCCATCCACTGCACGGCGGCGCCATCCCACTCTTCGCGCAACGGCGCTGCCAGCGTTTCCATGTCCGCAGGGTTCAGGCGCACCAACGCCGGGCGCCCCTCGGATACCAGCATGCCCACGGCCTCGCGCACCACCGGCTGCACCGCGTTCGGGTTGACCGACAACTCATGCCGCAGCACCTGGCGGGCAATGTCACTGGCCAGGTGCAGCATGTCCTGCGCCATGTGCTGCTGCATGTCGGCCAGCGAGGCCTGCAGCGACTGGACCACGGCGTTGAGCCGCTGGGCCGCTTCCTGGCCCTGGTTCGCCACGTAGCCGTCCATGCGGCGCTGCCATTCCAGCGCGGCCTGCGCCTCGCCCTGGGCCACGCCCCTCGCATAAGCCTCATCGCAGGCCTCCTGCATCAGGGCCTGCTGCTGCGCCTCGTCAAGTGCAGGCGGCAACTCTGGCACAGCCTCGGCGTCGGGCGTGGGCTCTACCAGGCCAGAGCCGTCCATCGCACCGAACTTCCAGTGGGTGACATCCCCCACCTCTTCGCTGGGGATGAAGCGGGAATACACCCGCTGGTTAGACGAAGGCATCGTCACCGCCACCGCCAATCACAATCTGGCCCTCGTCGGAGAGACGGCGCACCGTCTTGAGGATTTCCTTTTGCTGGGCTTCCACTTCCGACAGGCGCATGGGGCCACGCGATTCCAGGTCTTCGCGCAAGGCCTCTGCCGCACGGGTGGACATGTTGGACAGGAATTTCTCGCGCAATTCGGGCACCGCGCCCTTAAGGGCCACGATCAGCGTCTCCGACGCCACTTCGCGCAGCACCGTCTGGATGGCCTTGTCATCGAGCTTGAGCACATCCTCGAAGATGAACATCTTGTCCATGATCTTCTGGGCCAGGTCGGGGTCGTATCCGCGAATGGATTCGAGCACCACGCTGTCCATGTTGCCGCCCAGCATGTTGATGATCTCGGCCGCCGCCTTGACGCCGCCCAGCGAGCTCTTGCGAATCTTGTCGCCACCCGCCAGCACCTTGAAAAGCACCTCGTTCAGGTCTTTCAGCGCGGTCGGTTGAATGCCTTCCAGGGTGGCAACGCGCAGCAGCACCTCGCTGCGCTGGCGCTCCGAGAAGTTCATCAGCACGGCAGCGGCCTGGTCGGAATCGAGGTGCACCAGAATGGCCGCCACGATCTGGGGATGCTCGTTGCGCAGCAGTTCTGCCACCGACAGCGGGTCCATCCACTTCAGGCTTTCAATGCCCGAGACGTCGCCACCCTGCAAAATGCGGTCGATCAGCAACCCGGCCTTATCGTCGCCCAGCGCCCGCTTGAGCACCGCGCGCACATAGTTGCCGGTGTCGGACACCAGCAGGCTTTGCGCCGCTGCGGCGTTCGAAAACCGGTTGATCACCATGTCCACCTTGTCGCGCGACACCGAACGCATGCGCGCAATGGTCTCGCCCAGCTTTTGCACCTCTTTGGGCGAGAAGTGCTTGAACACTTCGGCCGCCTCTTCCTCGCCGAGGGACATCAGCATGATGGCGGCGTCGTTGAGGCCCTGCTCATCCATAGATAAGTTGTCCGTTCAGATCCGGATTCAGACGGGGTCGCCGTTCACCCAGGTTTTCAGAATATTGGCCACGGCCATGGGGTTCTCCTTGGCCAGCCGGCGTGCATCTTCCAGCTGCATCTGCTCGGGCGTCACCGGCAGCAGCTCATCCTTCCTGGTCGGCGCCGGCAAGGCGGGCCGCTCGGGCTGCTCGGCCTCCAGGGCGTCCAGCGTGCCACCGGCTACCGCAATGGCCCGGGGCCGCGCCGCGCCCTTGAGGGCCGGCCGCACCAGCCCCAGCAAAACCAGGGCCGCAAACAGCACCGCACCCACGGGCCAGGCAAAGCTCTTGGCCAGGTCCAGCATTTCGGGCTGCTTCCACAGCGGCACATCGTTGACCGGCGCCACATCCACCTGGAACGGCGTGTTCATCAGGTTGACAGAATCCCCGCGCTCCTTGTTGAACCCGATGGTTTCGCGCACCAGCGCCGTCATCTGCTCCAGCTGCTCGGGCGTCAGCGCCTTGGCTACGGTCTTGCCCTTGTCTTCGGCCGACTGGTAGTTCACCACCACCGCCGCACTCAGGCGTTTGACGGCGCCGCTGCCGCCCCGCGTCACGCGGACGGTTTTGTCGACTTCGTAATTGATCGTCGACTCGCGCTTGCCCCCAGCACCCAGGGCACCCTGCGGCTGGCCGTTGGCAGCGGCCAGCGGCGGATTGGCGCCGTTGATGGGCGCGGCAGACGGCGCGGGCGGCTGGTTAGAGGCGGCGCCGGGCACGCCAGTGGGCAGCGCGCCGCCCTGGGGGCCATTGCTTTCCACCACCTGCTGGCTGCGGATGGCGCTGGCATCGGTAGCCAGATTGGGGCGGTGCTGCTCAGAGGTGGACTCGGTCTGGGTGAAATCGACCTCGGCAGACACCTGCGCCTTCACGTTGTTGCGCCCCACCACGGGCTCCAGAATCTCCATGATGCGGCGCGTGTATTGCTGCTCCAGCTGCTGCACATACAGCAGCTGCTGCGCATCCACGCCGGTGCCCGATGCGGCGTCGGGCGACTGCGACAGCAGCTTGCCCGTATCGTCCAGCACGCTCACGGCCGATGGCGCCAGCTCGGGCACGCTCGACGCCACCAGATGCACGATGCCCGCCAGCTGCGCCCGGTCGAGCACGCGGCCCGGGTGCAGGCTCACCAGCACAGAGGCCGAAGGCTTTTGCTGCTCCCGAAAAAACCCGTTCTGGTTGGGCAGCGCCAGGTGCACGCGCGCGCCCTGCACCGACGACAGCGCCTGGATGGAACGGGTCAGCTCCCCCTCCAGCCCGCGCTGAAAATTCAGCCGCTCCTGGAACTGCGTCATGCCAAACTTGCTCGACTCCATCAGCTCAAATCCGGCCACCGAGCCCTTGGGCAGCCCCTGCGTGGCCAGGCGCAGGCGCACGTCGTGCACGCGGTCGGCCGGAATCAAAATGGCGCCGCCGCCATCGGCGTGCTTGTAGGGCACGTTCATCTGCGACAGCTGCGCCACGATGGCGCCCCCATCCTTGTCATTCAGATTGGCAAATAGCACCCGGTAATCGGGCTGGCGGCCCAGCACAATGGCCGCAACGGCCACCGCCACCAGCAGCGCCACGCCCACGCCCAGCCGCATGCGCTGCGCCCGGTCGAGCGCCGACAGGCGCGGCAGCCAGCCAGAGCTTGCAGGGGGAGTGACGGGGATTTCAGCAACTGCAGACATTTCGCTTTCCAGTAGGGCAGGCACGGCGGGCGCACCTTGCGTTGACTCGATTATTCGGGCGCATCACCCGGACGTTCGCTGGATAAGCCGCGCATTTGACCATCAATTCCCCCGGATGGCCGGCGCCCCAGGGCCTAGTATTGCGCCATCCCCCCTTCCCGCCCCACACCGCCATGGACCTCCGCATTTCAAGCTCTACCGCCCCCCTGTCGGGTGCCGGCCTGGCGCGCCGTGCCGCAGCGCCCCAGGCCGAAGGCAACGAGGTCGGGTTTTCGGGGGCGCTCAAAGGCGCACTGCAATCGGTCAGCGCGGCCCAGAACCACGCCTCCGGCCTGCAGCAGGAAGTGCAGATGGAAAACCCCTCCGTCAGCCTGGAGCAGACCATGGTGGCCATCCAGAAAGCACAAATCGGTTTTCAGGCCACGCTGCATGTGCGCAACCGCATGGTGCAGGCGTATACCGACATCATGAACATGCAGGTGTAAACGCCTCAAGTACCAAACTCGTCGGGCTCCTGCATCCACGCGGGTATATCGCGTCGGCCGTGCAACACCCGCCAGACATCAATGTGGTCGGCGCGTTCAACATAAAACACCACATGGGGATACCGCGCCAGCGACCAGGAGCGCAGCCCTGGAATGCCCAATGCATGTGCATAGCGGGGCGAACCCGTTGCAGGGTGGCGGCCGATGTGGGCATAGGCCTGCTCCAAGGCATCAATCCATCCGAGCGCGGCTTGCTCGGCATCTTCACTCAGGTAATACGCGATGGCGTCGTCCACATCGCGGTGCGCCTGCGCACGCGGGATAACGGGCTTGGGCATCACCCCCGAACGCCAGACTGGCCCGCCTTGCGAACCCGGTCGCGCAGACCGCCAAAGTAAGCCGCATCGGCCGGGGCCGTGGGCGCAGATGCCGCGCCCACCAGCAGCAAGCCGCGCAGCTGGAGCCGGTCTTGCTCCTTGCGGATCAACTCCCGCATGTATTCACTGCTGGTGCCGTAGCCGCGCTGGCTAACCTGTTCGTCCACAAAGGTCTTGAGGGCGTCGGGCAAGGAAATATTCATCGTGCTCATGCACAAAGCATAGAAACTTTGGCAAAAATTGGCAAGACACCAGCCAACCCCGTTGCAGGGCCGGCCCCTCAAAACCCGGTGCCTCAATGCACCATCTGCGACTGGCCTTCAAACATGTGTTCCACCTGCGCCAGCCAGGGCTCGGCCAGGCAGCGGATCTGGGCGTCGTTGCGCAAGATGCGCTGCATGATGCGGGTCTTTTCCTTGCGCTGCTCGGGCGGCAGGTCCTGCGCTTGTGCCTCGTAACGCAGCTGCTCGATCAGCACGGCGCAAGCGCTCTCGTAGCGCACCACGCCATCCCAGTCTTTGGCGCGGGCAGCTTCCAGCATCTTGAGGCTGCTGTCTTCAATGGCCTTGTAGTAGTCAATCAGCACATCAGGCTCCCTGGGCATAAGCCGCAGCACCGGCAGACACCATACGGCGCAGCGCCATGCCTGAGGTCACGGCGGGGCGCATCGCCACGGGGGCAGCCACCGGCTCGGGCGCCATGGCGGCGGCCTGGTCGCCAATCTGCTTCCAGCTGTCGGCCACGGGAGCAATCAGGCGCACCACCTCGGCGAGCGCGTCGGCATCGTTGTGCAGATTGGCCTGGGTCAGGCGGCGCACACAGTAGTCATAAAGGGCCCGCATGTTGGCTGCCACCTCGCCCCCGCGCTGCATGTCCAGCCCGCCCTTGAGGCCCTCATCCAGAATGCGCACCGCACGCCCCACCTGCTGGCCAAAAGTGGCGATGTCCTTGCGCTGCAGCGCGCCACTGGCGTGGTTGACGGCCTGGAGCAGGCCATCGAACAGCATCACGATCAGCTGGTGCGGGCTGGCGCTTTGCACCACGGTTTCCACACTGGAGGCTTGGTATGCAGTGGCAGCACGGGAGAAGGCGGGAGTAAACACGGTGGCATCCATAGCGGGTTGTTCTTGTTGTATTTATCGGCTGTGCGGCGCCAAACTCAAGGTTTTTTGCCAAAAACTTCTGCGCTTTCGGCTGAGCGCCCATCGCGCCATCATTGGGTGGGCTTGTTCCACTGCTCGACCTGCTGAGTGATGTAGCTGTTGAGTGAATTCATCTTGTTCATCGTCGCGTCCAGCGCCGAATACTGCTTGCGGATGCGCGCTTCCCAGTTGTCCACCCGGGCCGTCACACGCTCCTGCTCCTTGGTCAGGGTCGTCTTCTGGTTATTCAGCGCCTCCGACTTGGAAGCAAACGTGCCCCCCGTACCCAGCACCGCATCGGTCATGCGCTTGAACTTCAACGCCACCCCCTCGGTGGCCGCGTCATCGGTGCTGGCGGTGAACAGCGAGCGCACGGCGCCCACATCGGCCAGCGCCGCCTTGAGCTTGCTGCTGTCGATTTCAAGATTGGTTGACGTGACCTTGCCGCCCACGCTCTTGGGCACGCCAATGCCAATGTCCGACAAGCGCCCGAACACGCCGCCGGCACCCGCCGCATCGCCCACCATGCGGCGCATCTGGTTTTGCAGCGCCAGCACCGTCGAGTCGCCCTGCAGCAGCGAGCCGCCCTCGCCGGCCTTGGCCGTGCTGTCGTAGCCCGTCAGGTTGGTGATCATCTGGTTGGCCGCGTTGTAGGCCGACACAAAGCCCTCCACCGCCTTCTGCATCGATGCGGTGTCGTCCTTCACATCCACCTGTACCGGGGCGCCGGCGGTGGTTTTCTGGTTCAGCGTCAAGGTCATACCCTCTACCGCAGAACTCAGCGTATTGCTGGCCGACTGCACGGCAATGCCGTTGATGGCGGCCTTGGCATCGGTGGCGTACTGCATGCTGCTGGCGCCCTGGTCCAGCACCAGGGTGCTCAGGGCCACCTCGTCAGCCTGCAGCGGCGGGTCGGCGGCATCGGCCGTGGTCATCTGAAAACCCATGGCCTCGCCGGTGCTGGCGGACTTCAGCAGCAACTGCGGCCCCCCGGTGCCCGCCACCACGGTGGCCGTCACGCCCGCCTTGGACTGGTTGATTTGTGCGGCCACGCCCGACAGGCTGGAGCCGGCATCAATCTTGATATCTACCGCCGCGGCGCCGCCAGGCACAAACTTTTTGCCAAACGGCTCGGCTGCGTCGTCGCTCCAGGTGCCCAGCTGCAAGGTCAGCGTGCCGCCGCCCAGGTTTTTGCCCGCCGGCAACACGGTAGAGGCCGACACCTGCGCCTGCGCCAGCTGGGTCACCTCGACCGAAAACGAGGTGACAGCCGCGCCGCTGGAGGCCGAGGCCGACACCGCCGCGCTGTTGGACGAAGTCACCGTGCGCGCCGTCCAGGTGGACGACTGCGACAGCTTGGATGCCGCATCGGCCAAACCAGAAAACAGCGACTGCACCTGGCCATAGGCCGAAATTTTGGTGTCCACCAGCGACGCTTTGCTTTGCAGCAGCGTCAGCGGCCGCTCTTCAATGCTGCGCAGTTGCGTGACGATGGTGTTCACGTCCAGGCCACTGCCCAAACCGACTGAAGTGATTGCCATGATGTGACCTCCGGTGATGCCCTGCCTGCGCCCTTGCCAGAACCGCCATCATGACAGGACGACGGCGGCCATAAAGCTTGAAAAGCGGCGTGCGGACAGGCCGCGCGCCGCTTTACCGTTAAACCCCGGGGCCAGGCCCTGCGGCCCGGCCCTTTGCCAACCGTGCTTAACGCAGCAGCGACAGGATGTTTTGCGGCAGCTGGTTGGCTTGCGCCAGCATGGCCACACCTGCCTGCTGCAGCACCTGCGCTTTGGACAGATTGGCGGTTTCTGCGGCAAAGTCAGCGTCCTGAATGCGGCTGCGGGCGTCGGTCAGGTTGGCCGACGTCGAGGCCAGGCTGCTGAGCACCGAGTCAAAGCGGTTTTGCACCGCACCCTGGTCGGCACGGGCCGAGTCCACCGTGGCCATGGCGTTGTCAATGGCCTTGAGGGCGGCGCTGGCGCCTTCCTGGGTAGACAGGTCGATGGTGTCCAGCGACTGGCCGCTGCGGCCGGCGCCGTAGGTGCCAACACCCATGCCCAGGCTGTCCGTCAGCACCGCCGGGGTGTTGGTGCCCTTGTCAATGGTGAATTCGCTGACCGATGTCAGGGTGACGCTAGCGGTGAAAGTCGCAGCATTTTTCTGAGCTGCGGTCGCACTTGCCGCTGCGACGTCTGTCAAAAATGCAGCATTTAACCCCGAAGAATCAGCCGTCAGCGCAGCGGTTCCGCTATCTTGCGTAACGGTGATGTTGCGACCATCAGCAGCCACAAGTTTCACGCCCTCGGCCTCGTCGTCTACCGCGACCACGCCAGTTTGGGCTGAAAACTTGTTGATCTCCGTAATCACTGCAGCGCGGTTCTCTGCATTGGTTGCGCTTCCAGAAACGGTGATGGTGCCTGTGGTCACGCCATTGATCGTCAGCGTCGCGTCACCATCCGCGGCGGTCATCCCCCCCGCACCAACTCCCGCCACTTCGTTCGCATTGGCTGTTGCAGTCACGCCGGTTTTGTCGCTGATCGCATTGATGGCAGCGGCCCGCGAGATGGCGCTGCTGTCCTTGGCGTTGTACGACGCCGTGTCATAAGTTGTCAGAGACGCACCTACCAACTGACCGTTGATGGCGAAGTCACCGGCTGCAATTTTTGTGGTGGCATTGGTAGCCAGCGCCGCTGTAGCCGCCACACCCGAAGCCGAGGCCACCTGGGCGTCGTAGCTGCCCGCACGCAACCCCGAGTTCGTCAGGTCACCAGAGCCACTGGTAACGGTAATGGGCTTGTCAGATACCAAGGTGAATGAGCCGGCGAAGGTCACATCGTCAGTGGACGTTGCGTCAAGCGCCAAGCCGGTGTTAGCGGCGGTCAACCCAGCGGCACTCGCCTTCAAAGTGATATTGCGACCATCCGCGGCCGTTAACTTGATGCCACCGCTGTCCAGACCCGTGTCTTCGGCTGTCACGCCGGTTTCTTGGGACCTGGCGTTGATCGCTGCAGCAATGCTGGCGCGGGTGGTTGCGCTGTCGTTAGCAGTGGTGTTCACAGCAATATCAACGCCGTTGAGGGTGATGTTGCCTGCGGCGGTAGCAGCACCCCCTACCGTCATGGCGCTGCCGCCCACCTCATTGGCATTGACCTGGGCGGTCACGCCAGTCTGCGCCGACTTGGCGTTGATGGCAGCGGCCTTGGCAATGGCGCTGGAATCCTTGCTGGTGAATGACGCCGTGTCAGACACTGTGGACGAGGCACCGATGGCCACGCCGTTGATCACCAAATCATTGCTGCTCAACGCTTTAGGCGCCTTTTGCCCAATGGAGTTGACGGCGGCCGTAGAAGCGCTGCCCAGCGTTTTGGTGTCCATGCGGCCAATCGACACGCTGATGGTTTCGCCCGCATTGGCGCCCACCTGGAACTGGGTCTTGAACGAGCCATCAAGCAGCTTGGAGCCGTTGAAGTTGGCGGTGCTGGAGACGCGGTTGATTTCTTCGAGCAGCTGCTTGGATTCGGCCGCGATGGCCTTGCGGTCCACACCGGTGTTGGTGCCGTTGGCCGACTGCACGGCCAGCTCGCGCAGGCGCTGCAGGCTGTTGTTGACTTCGCCGATCGCGCCTTCCGCCGTCTTGGACAGCGAGATGCCGTCGTTGGCATTGCGGCTGGCCTGGTTCAGGCCCTTGATCTGGGCGGTGAAGCGGTTGACGATGGACGAACCGGCGGCGTCGTCCTTGGCGCTGTTGATGCGCAGGCCGGAAGACAGGCGCTCCATGGCCGTGGATTGCGCGGCCTGCGACTTGTTCAACTGGTTTTGCGTGTTGAGCGATGTGAGGTTGGTGTTGATGAACTGTGCCATGGTGATAGCTCCTTGTGTAACGAAAGTCCGAACGCGCGGTATTGCTGTCGGTATCCAGTGCCAGCCCACGCTGGCCGCCCAACCCGTTGGCGCCTCACTTTTGCTTGCGGGGTTTGCTTTCGGGGGCAGGGGTTTTGTTCCCTGTTGCTTGGGTTATCGGCCCCATGCGCAACAAACTTTAGGGCTGGCGTAACTTTTTGTGTGTTGTGCGCGCTTTTGGCTTGGTCAAGCCGCAAGCCCTCACCCCGCCCTCTCCCGGCGGGAGCGGGAGTCAAACCGGCGCAACCGAGGGGCGGTCACCAAAACGTTCGGGGCGCAGGGCGACGGGTGACGCGGATTTGCATCGGGCAGTGCAAGCGCTGGCAGTGGCCAACATGCTCCAGCAGCGCAATCTGGCGGCCCAAGCGGGCCTTGTTCGCGCTTATGGGCGCCAAGGACTCTGCCAGAATCCCCACCATGCTCGTCATCATTGGTTACATCGTCAGCCTGGTCTGCGTCTTTGGCGTGTTCATCCTGCATGGCGGGGCCATTGGCGTGGTGCTGAAGGCGCTGCCTTTTGAAATGGCCACCATCGGCGGTGCGGCGGTGGGGGCTTTTGTGGTCAACAACCAGCCCAAGGTGATCAAGGCCACCATGAAGGCCATCCCTGTGGCGCTCAAGGGGTCCAAATACACCAAGGCGCGCTACATGGAGCTCATGGCGATGCTCTATGACATCCTGCAAAAGGCCCGCAAAGAGGGGCTGATGGCGATTGAAAAGGATGTGGAGGCGCCGGCAGAGTCTGAAATATTCACCAAATACCCCACGGTGGGCAGCGACCACCATGTGATCGAGTTCATGACCGATTACCTGCGCATGATGGTGTCGGGCAACCTCAATTCGCATGAAATCGAGGCGCTGATGGACAGCGAGATCGACACCCACCACCAGGAGGCCCATGCGCCGGTGGCGGCGCTCAACCGTGTGGCCGGTGCCTTGCCGGCCTTCGGCATTGTGGCCGCCGTGCTGGGGGTGGTGAACACCATGGGATCGGTGGGCCAGCCGCCGTCGGTGCTGGGCGGCATGGTCGGGTCGGCGCTGGTGGGGACCTTTCTGGGGATTTTGCTGGCCTATGCTTTTGTGGAGCCGCTGGCAGGGCTGGTGGAGCAAAAAGCCGACGATGCGGCCAAAGAGCTGCAGTGCATCAAAAACACGCTGCTGGCCAGCATGCAGGGCTACAACCCGGCCACGGCCATCGAGTTTGGCCGCAAGGTGCTTTTCTCTGGTGACCGCCCCAGCTTCCTGGAGCTGGAGAGCCATGTGAAGGGCAGGAAGTAAGCGCGCGCCGCGCCAGAACACCACGCCATGGCAGAAAAAAAACTCCAGCCCATCATCATCAAGCGCGTCAAGAAGACCGGCCATGCCGCCCATGGCGGGGCGTGGAAGATTGCCTACGCCGACTTCATGACGGCCATGATGGCCTTCTTTTTGCTGATGTGGCTGCTGGGCTCGACCGCCCAGGGCGAGCTGCAGGGCATTGCCGCTTATTTCAGCGCGCCGCTGAAGGTGGCCATGGCGGGCGGTGACGGCGCGGGTAACAGCTCCAGTGTGATTCCGGGCGGTGGCACCGATCTGACCAAGGTGCACGGGCAGGTGAAGCGATCTAACGTTGAGCAGGAAAAGGAGCGCCGCATGAGCATTGACACGGCCCGTGTCGAGCGCGCCAAGCAGGACGCCACGCGCATCAAGGCCTTGCGGGCCAAGATAGACGCCATGATCACTGAGAACCCGCGGCTCAACGAATACAAGTCGCAGATCCGCATCGATGTCACGCCGGACGGCCTGCAGATCCAGATTGTGGACAACCAGAACCGCCCCATGTTTGACAGTGGCAGCGCCCTGGTCAAGCCCTACATGCGCGATATTCTTCGCGAAATTGGCGCGGCGCTGGGCGGGGTGGAAAACCGCATCAGCCTGGCCGGCCACACCGACGCCGCGCCCTATGGCAACAGCGACCGGGGCTATAGCAACTGGGAGTTGTCGGCCGACCGGGCCAATGCCTCGCGACGCGAACTGGTTGCAGCGGGCATGCCAGACGCTAAACTGGGCCGGGTCGTAGGCCTGGCCGCCAGCGATTTGCTGGAGCCCGACAATCCGCGCGCCCCTGCCAATCGGCGCATCACCATCACGGTGTTGACGCGTGAGGCCGAAGAGAGACTCATGGGAAAAAGCATTCCTACCGTCACTTCCACCGAGTTGATGGAAGAAAAGCAGGAAAATGCCGAGCCCGGCAGGTAATCATTGCGACTTGCGTTACGACTTGTCACACAACCTGCACTCTATGACAATACCTCCAGCCAATTTCGACCGAAAGGGTCCCCTGTGACCACCGCCCTTCGCTTTTTGATCGTTGACGATTTTTCCACCATGCGACGCATTGTTCGCAATCTGCTCAAGGAAAGCGGATTTGCCGACGCCGATGAGGCCGAAGATGGCGTGGTCGCGCTCAACAAGCTGCGCAACAGCAAATTTGACTTCGTGGTCACCGACATCAACATGCCGAACATGAACGGCTTTCAGTTGCTGGCGGAAATCAAGAAGGACGAAAAACTCAAGCACCTGCCTGTGCTGATGGTGACGGCAGAAGCGCGCAAGGAAGACATCGTGGCCGCCGCCCAGGGTGGCGCAGCGGGCTACATCGTCAAGCCATTTACCAAGGCGACCCTCGAGGAGAAGGTCACCCTGATTCTCAAGAAGATGGGGTTATGACGCCATGGAGCCCACCGAAAACTCTTCGGCAGACTCTGCCGCCGTTCACCACAAGATCGGCCAACTGACGCGCCAGCTGCACGATTCGCTGAACGAGCTGGGTTATGCCGAGAAGCTGCGCGGTTCCATGGGCGAATTGCCCGATGCGCAAAGCCGGCTGTCGTATATCGCCCGGCTTACCGGGGAAGCGGCCGAGAAGGTGCTCAACCGCGTCGAGCAGGCCAAGGCGCAGCACGATTTCATTGCCAAAGAAACCCGCAGGGTGGTCACGTCGCTGGTGAAAGACCCGGTAGCGGCGGTGGCCAAGGGCGAGATCATGAACTTTCTCACCGATGTGGAGCGCGTGACCGCCGAGGCCGACGAGCACCTGACCGAGATCATGATGGCGCAGGACTTCCACGATCTCACGGGCCAGGTGATTGCCCGCGTGGTGAATCTGGCGGCAACGATTGAGCAGCAACTGGTGCAGTTGCTTATCCAGACCGCGCCGCCCAACGTGCAGGCCGCGCCGCCAGAGGCGCCGCGCGCTCATCTGGCGGGGCCGGTGGTGGACCCCGAGCACACGCCCGACGTGGTGACCAACCAGTCGCAGGTGGATGACCTGCTGGCAAGCCTGGGTTTCTGACCTGCGCCACCCGATAAGCAGGCCCAGCGGGCCTCTTATCGGGCTTTAGATTTCCAGGTCGCTCACGACAATGGCATGGCACCCACCGTCATGCCACCATGGAATCCAGCCAAGAAAAAAGCCTCCCCGCGACCGAGCGAAAGCTCCAGAAAACGCGTGAAGACGGCCAGGGCGCCCGCTCGCGCGATCTCTCGCACCTGGCCATCCTGGGCGCCGGGGCCGGCTGCCTGATGGTGCTGACCCCTGAATTAATGGAGCACATGCAGCGCGCCATGGAGCAGCAGCTGAGCTTCGATGCAGCCACCGTGATGGCCACGGGCAGCATGCTCACCCGCCTGAATGACATGGTGCTGGTGGGCCTGGTGGCCAGCACGGTGTTTGCCGTGCTGACGGGTGGCGCGGCCCTGCTCAGCGCCATAGGTGCGGGCGGCTGGATTTTCAGCGCAAAGCCCATCGCGCCGCAGTTCAGCCGGCTCAACCCGATCTCCGGGGCCGCCAACCTGTTTTCCAAGCAGCAGATAGCCAACGTGGCCAAGATGGTGCTGATGACCGCGATCCTGTCATTCGTGGCGTGGAATTTCATGGGCAACAGCATCCACAGCGTGGCCATGCTGGTGCTGCAACCCTCGCCGCTCGCACTTCGCCATGTTGCACAGTGGATGATTTCCGGCACCAGCCTGCTGCTGCTGGTGGTGTTTTTGGCGGCCGTGATCGATGTGCCGCTGCAGGCATATTTCTTCAAGTCGCGGCTGAAGATGTCGCACGAAGAAGTCAAGCAGGAACATAAAGAGTCGGACGGCAACCCCCACACCAAGGGCCGCATCCGCCAGCGCCAGCGCGAAATGGCCGACCGCGCCAGCGTGGGCGCCGTGCCCAAGGCCGATTTTGTGGTGATGAACCCCACGCACTATGCCGTCGCCCTGAAATACGACGAACAGTCCATGAGCGCCCCGCAGGTGATTGCCCGCGGCACCGACCTGATCGCCTTGAAGATTCGCGATCTGGCCGGCGCCCACGGCGTGCCGGTGCTGCAGTCGCCCATGCTGGCGCGCGCGCTGTATGCCCATGCCGAACTCGACCAGGCCATTCCCGCCACGCTGTACACGGCGGTGGCCCAGGTGCTAGCCTATGTGTACCGCCTCAAGGCCGCCCTGCGTGGCGAGGGCAAGATGCCCGACGCGATGGTGCAGCCCCATGTTCCCCCTGAGCTCGACCCGCTGAACCGGGTGGCACCGCAAGGCCCTGCCGTATGAACACCTCCGTAAACTCTCTTCGGCAATGGGCGGGCAGCAACGCCGGCGCGTTGCAGGGCCTGTCGGCCCCTTTGCTGGTGGTTGCCATCCTGGCGCTGATGGTATTGCCCATCCCGCCGTGGCTGCTCGATGCGTTCTTCACGCTCAATATCGCGGTGGCGCTGATGGTGATGATGGTGGCGGCATACATGCTGCGCCCGCTGGATTTTGCGGCCTTTCCCTCGGTGCTGCTGCTGACCACGCTGATGCGCCTGTCGCTGAACGTGGCCTCGACCCGCGTGGTGCTGCTGGAAGGCCACACCGGCCCCGGCGCGGCGGGTGCCGTGATCGAGGCGTTTGGCCACTTCCTGATTGGCGGCAACTTTGCCGTGGGCCTGATCGTGTTCGCCATTTTGGTGGTGATCAACTTCGTGGTGGTGACCAAGGGCGCCGAGCGCATTGCCGAGGTGTCGGCCCGCTTCACGCTGGATGCCATGCCCGGCAAGCAGATGGCGGTGGATGCCGACCTGAACGCCGGCCTGATTGACGAGAAAGAAGCCAAGCGTCGCCGCGCCGAAGTGGCCGAGGAAGCCAACTTTTTCGGCTCGATGGACGGCGCCTCCAAGTTTGTGCGCGGCGATGCCGTGGCCGGCATCCTGATTTTGCTGATCAATATCGTGGGCGGTTTTGCCATTGGCGTGCTGCAGCACGACCTGTCGGCCAAGCAGGCCGCCGACAGCTACATTTTGCTGGCCATTGGTGATGCACTGGTGGCCCAGATTCCTGGCCTGCTGATTTCGGTGGCGGCCGCCATGGTGATCTCGCGCGTGGGCAAAGACCATGACATGGGCCGCCAGATCGTGGAGCAACTGTTCCTGTCGCCGCGCGTGCTGGGCGTGACCGCCGGCATCCTGCTGCTGCTGGGGCTGATTCCCGGCATGCCGCACATCGTGTTCCTGACCATGGGCGGGCTGCTGGCCTATGGCGCGTGGGTGCTGCACGAGCGCCAGAAGGTGCCACCAGCCGTCGAGACCCCGCCCGCCCCCGTGAGCGACGGCGAAGCCACCTGGGACGACCTGCAGCCGGTGGACCTGCTGGGGCTGGAGCTGGGCTACCGGCTGATCACGCTGGTGGACAAAAGCCGCCAGGGCGACCTGCTGACCCGCATCAAGGGCGTGCGCCGCAAGTTTGCGCAAGAGGTGGGCTTTCTGCCGCCCGCCGTGCATGTGCGCGACAACCTGGAGCTCAAGCCCAGCGGTTACCGCATCACGCTGCGTGGCGTGGTGGTGGGCGAAGGCGAGGCGTTCCCCGGCATGTTTTTGGCCATCAACCCCGGCGGCATCACCACGCCGCTGATCGGCACCCCCACCACCGACCCCGCTTTCGGGCTGCCCGCGCACTGGATCGACGAACGCCAGAAGGAAGCGGCACAAATGGCGGGTTTTACCGTGGTTGATTCAGAAACCGTGATGGCCACCCATTTGTCACACTTGATGCAAGTGCAAGCCGCCAAATTGCTCAGCCGGACAGAGACCCAGCAGCTGGTGGAGCATGTGGCCAAGCTGGCCCCCAAGCTCATCGAAGAAGTGGTCCCGAAAATGGTTTCTATCGCAACGTTCCAGAAAGTCCTGCAGCTGCTGCTGGAAGAATCTGTGCACATTCGCGATATCCGCACCATCATCGAGACGCTGGCCGAGCACGCCGTCAGCATTTCGGACCCGGCAGAACTGGCGCGGCGGGTGCGCATTGCGCTGTCGCCCGCCATCGTGCAGCAAATCTACGGCCCGACGCGCGAACTCAACGTCATCGCCATCGAACCCGGGCTGGAGCGCCTGTTGGTGCAGGCCCTGGGCAATGCCGCCGGCCCTGCCCTGGACCCCGGCGTGGCAGACATCCTGACGCAAAAAGCGGCCGAAGTGGCGCTCAAGCAGGAAGAGATGGGCTTGCCCGCCTGCCTGCTGGTGCCCGACCAGATTCGCACCGCCATTTCCCGGCTGGTGCGCCGCGTAGCGCCGCGCCTGCAGGTGCTGGCGCACAGTGAAATTCCCGAGACCCACACCATCCGTATTGGGCCCATCCTCAAAGGTGCATCCGCATGAACATCCAACGCTTTCACGCTCCCACGTCACGGGAGGCCCTGGCCAAAGCGCGCATGGCGTTTGGCGAAGGCACGCTCATCCTGTCCAACCGCCCCACGGCCAATGGTGTGGAGGTGGTGGCCACCGCCGAAGACACCCTGTCGGACCTGGACAGCGGCAGCGCCGCCTCGGGCATGCAGACGCATCTGACTCCCGCCGCGCAACGCGCCGCCCGCCCGGCACCCGCCGCGCGCAACCCGGTGGAAGAAGACACGGAACAGCTGGCGATGAGCACACTTTCTTTTCAGGACTATGTGCGCGAGCGCATGCTGCGGCGCCGCCATGAGGCGCTGAATGGCCCAGCCGAAACGCCCACGCTCACGGATCGCAGCCGCGACCCCACTTCCGATCGCGAGCGCATGCCCGCCCCGCAGGCGCCGATGCAGGTGGCCCGCCACAACCCGCTGCGTGCGGCGCCCATGGAGCGCCCCGCAGAGCCCGCGCCCCGTCGCCGCCCGGAGCCCCCGATGGCCCAGGCAGCCGCACCCGCATCCTCGGCAGGCCAGCAAAGCCTGATGAACGAGCTGCAGGCCATGAAGGAGCTGATTGAAGACCGGTTCAACACGCTCTCGTGGCTGGGCCAGGCCAAACAAAACCCGATCCAGTCCAATCTGATGCTCAAACTGATCCGCGCCGGCTATTCGCCTGCCCTGTCGCGTGCCATCCTGGAGCGCATGCCCGAAGAGCTGTCGGCGGCCGAATCGGTGCGCTGGCTCATGGAGGTGCTGGAGCGCAACCTCAAGACCGACATGCACGCGCCGCCGCTGTATGAAGAAGGCGGCATCTTTGCACTGGTGGGCTCGACCGGTGTGGGCAAGACAACCACCACGGCCAAGCTGGCCGCCCATTGCGCACGCATCCACGGACCTGCCAGTGTGGGCCTTATCACGCTGGACACCTACCGCGTGGGCGCCCATGAGCAACTGCGCACCTACGGGCGCATGCTGGGCATCGTGGCCCACCTGGCCCACGACCGCGCCGCGCTGCAAGACCTGCTCGGACTGCTGAGCGGCAAGAAGATGGTGCTGATCGACACCACGGGCGTGGCGCCGCGCGATCCGCGCAAGCGCGACATGCTGGACGTGCTGGACCTGCCCAACGTCAATCGCCTGCTGGTGCTGAACGCCGGCTGCCACGGCGACACGCTCGACGATGTGCTCACCGCCTTCAAGACCAGCGGATCGCAGCAGGCCATCCTTTCCAAGGTGGACGAAGCCGTCAAGCTGGGCCCCGCGCTGGATGCGCTGATCCGCCACCAGATGGTGCTGCGCGGCATCACCAATGGCCAGCGCGTTCCCGAAGACTGGGATACGGCCGATGCGCACCAGCTCATCAGCACATCGATGCGCGCGCCGACAAAGTCAGCGTTCGACCCCAAGGCGACCGACCTGAACTTCTTTTTCTCACACTCGCCCGACACCATGACCGAACGGGGGCTTGTGGATGCTTGACGTCAGCTTTCACCAGGGTGCTGGCCTGCTCAGCTTCACACCGCAGTCCGAATTGCGCGTGCTGGCCGTGGCCAGCCAGGGGCAAGCGGAAACCGGCATGGAGGTGCTCTGGCAACTGTGCGCCAGTCTGCAACGCCTGGGCTACCCGGTGGTGGTGCTGGATGGCACGGCCTATGAGACAGAGGCATCTCCGGGGCTTCACCACCTGCTCAGCCAGGCGCCGTGGCACGAGGGCGCAAGCCTGAACCTGGGGGACATCGCCTCGTCCCTGGCTGTCATCCCTGCCGCCCAAGGCCTGCCCGAACTGGCGCGCATCGCCCGGGCAACCGACACCGCTCCGCTGCAAGGGTTGCTGCCCTATTTCCGCGCCTACGGGCTGCTGGTTCTTCACGCCCCGGCCAGCGTACTCGGCCCGCTGCTCACGCACACGGCCACCACGCCGCTGGTCATGATGCCGCCGGGAGCAGCAGGCGTGCTGACGAGCTACCAAACCCTCAAGCAGATCGCGCTGCATGCCGGCCTGCCTTGTACCGTGGCTGCAGTATTGCAGGAAAACAGCGCACCGGAGCGCACCCAAGCAGCGGGTGCATTGCGCACCTTGCAGCAATGCGCAGACCGCCACCTGGGGGGGCGGGTGCGCACCACCACCCTGTCCGCCCACAATAGCCAGGATATGCAGCGCCTGGCCTTGCAACTACTGGAAAACGCGGGCACCATCGGTGGAACGATGTCAGCAATGCCTATCCACAACCTGACCGGCCTGCCTTCACATGGTGTTCGGAGCCACTGATCTGATGTATACCGCCAAAGGCCAGCTCGACCGTGATGCGCTGATTCGCCAGCACATACCGCTGGTTCGACGAATCGCTCACCACATGATTGCCAAGCTGCCTCCCAATGTGGAGGTGGACGACCTGATCCAGGTGGGGATGATGGGCCTGGCGGAGGCGCTTTCGCGCTACGAGGCCACCCAAGGAGCACAGTTCGAAACCTTTGCCACCCAGCGCATCCGCGGCGCCATGCTGGACGAGCTGCGCGAGGGCGACTGGATGTCCCGCAGCTCCCGCAAAAGCCAGAAAGACATCGAGCACGCTGTACGACGGCTGGAACAGAAACTGGGCCGCAGCCCCCTGGAGTCGGAAATTGCCGCCGACATGGGCATGGCCCTGGCCGAATACCAGAGCCTGCTCGGCAAGGTGCGCGGCACCCAGTTGGTGTATCTGGAAGACATGACCCACGGCAATGATGACGAGGATGGCTTTCTGGACCGCCACGCGGCCGACAGCGACGCCGACCCTCTCGAACTATTGCGCGACCACCGCCTTCGTTCTTCCCTGGTCCAGGCCATCCAGAGCCTGCCCGAGCGCGAACAGCACATCATGGGCATGTATTACGAGCATGACATGAACCTGAAAGAAATTGCGGCGGTGCTGGGTGTCACGGAATCACGGGTGTGCCAGCTGCACAGCCAGTCGATTGCCCGTCTTCGCGCCAAAATGCGCAGCCACTGAGCGCTGGAATTTCGATGGAAGGGGTTGTGGCGCTCATTGCGCCGCATGCACTTTTTGTGCGACTTTTCAGCTGGCAGACCGGTAAATACGGGCCACGCTTCCCGCGTTGCGCCCCCCCATCGCGCGGCCATAGGTGGCAGCCGCATCTGCGGGAGGCAACAATCCTGCGACTTGCCTGTCGGTAATGGCCGCCAGACGGGCCAGGCTTTCACGCTGGACAGCCAGCATGGCGCCGACGGCCTGCAGACGCTTTTGCATGGCGGCAGGCAGGGCACCCTGCCGTTGAATCTGCGCCATGACCTGTGAAAGCTGCGCGGATGCGTTGCGCAGCTGGGCGCTGCCCGACTCCAGCGCTTGCGGGTCTGCAGCCAACAGCGCTGCAGAAACGCCATCCAGATGTTTTTCTACTGCGGAGAGTGCGTCTTCCAGCTGCATGGTGCCCTGTGTGCGGGTGAAAGCGCTAAGGATGGAAAACGGGTTAGCCGCGGGAGCGGGAGAAAATTTCCTGGGCGTTGGACAGCATTTTGTCGGCAATGGCCTCGGCATCCACGGTGAAGGTGCCTTGATCGATGGCAGCTTTCACAGCCTTGACCCGGCCCGCGTCAAAATCTCCCACGCTTCGCGCAGTTTGTGCAAGGGTTCGAGCGCTCGTGGAAACCGTTACAGGCACGCCAGCGGCCGACGCGGAAACCGCGCTTTTTGCCGACTCTTCTGCCACGGCTGGGGCTTTTGCTTGTTTGGACAGCCCTGTCTGCGCTAGTGCGCCCGGGAGTTCCGGTTTTTGACCAATTTTCATCGCTCTCTCCACCACCCCGCTTGATGTGGGGCACAGTAGCAATGTTTTCGACCCATTTGAGTGAGACTTTAGCCATTTCTGGCCAAAGACACATCAAAGAGATGCATTGATCGTCCCGTCATCATTCACAATGCCTGAGACTAACCGCCCATTACCCATGCGGACGCGGACAGTCTGTCCCACGGCTCCGTTCGACATGGCCTGGCCCGATGAGGTCACCGCATAACCCGGGCCTTGGGCCACCACCCGCACCTGCGCACCCGCTCGGAAGACGCTGGGCGCCCGCACCATGGACTGGCGCACCGCTTGCCCCGCCATCAACTGGCGGGACGCCACCTGCCCGACCCATTGGTCGGGGTTGGCCAGAACGGGCGCGGCTTCAGCAGCCCAGTCCACCTCGGCTTCGCTGGCATCTGCCGCAGTCAGCTCGGCTCCGGACGCCACATTGCTGTTGAGCACCCAGGCCGGGCCAAAGGCCTTGATGCTCACCGGCAGAAAAACATTCCAGGCTGCGGCCCCTTCCACACAGCGCAGCCCAAGGCGCGTGCGCCCCCAAAGGCGTGAGCCCGCCGGCAAGTAGGGCTCCACACGGGCGCAGGGCGCCAGGCGCAGCCGGCTATCGAGCTGGCCCACGCTGACTTCCATGCGCAAGGGCAAGCCGCCAGGCTGGTTGCGCGCCAGCGCATCGTCCAGCCAGCGCTGCGTGAGCGGCGCCAGATCGACAGCCGGATCCGCCGCTGCCTGCGCCCGGGCGGGGCCGCCGCACAGAGCTGCCCCCAAACCCGCCAGCACCAGGGTCGTGCACAGCAAGCTGCGCCGCAGCGGTGGTGGCAGGCAAGCCCGCATCAAGCGGTGCAACGAGGCAAGGGGGGGCAGGGGGATAAGGGGCGACATGGCGATCTCCGGGGCGGGCGCATGGACTGCCAGCCACTGGGCAGACCATTTCACCGCTGCAACTATAGGCAGACCCGCGCCAGATGAACCCGGAAACTGCGCGCCAATGCCCGCGTTCTTCGGGCTTTAGAAAAAGCCGGCGATTTCCATAATCAATCCACGCCGAAAACCCTCTTCAGGACCCGGCGCCACTGCAACCCTGAGTGTGAGGCACACATGCTTGACAAGATGACCGACCGGCTGGACTTTCACGGCAACGCACTGTTGCTGCGTGCCGAGCGCCAGCGCGCCATCGCCAGCAACATTGCCAACGCCGACACACCCGGGTACGTGGCCCGCGACGTCAACTTTGCCCAGGCCATGCGCGAGGCCACCGGTTCTTCCACCGGCACGGGCGCAGCCCGGCTGGCCAGTGGTGGCGCCGGCGCTGCGGGCGCCACCGACCCACGCCACATTCCGCTGCCCGCATCAACCACCGGCATCGGCTCGCAAAGCACGCTGGGGTACGCGCTGCAAACCCAGCCCAGCCTGGACAACAACACTGTGGACCTCGACCGCGAGCGCGCCAACTTCGTGGACAACGCCGTGCGTTACGAGGCCACGCTGCGCTTCATCAACGGGCAGTCCAAGACCATGCTCAGCGCCATCCAGGGGCAATAAGCCCGGCCGCGCAGCAAAAGGGAAACCACCATGTCCATGTTCTCCATCTTCAATGTGTCGGGCAGCGCCATCAGCGCGCAGTCGCAGCGCCTCAACGTCGTGGCCAGCAACCTGGCCAACGTGGATGCCGTGGCGGGGCCGGACGGCCAGGCCTACAAGGCGCGCCAGGTGGTTTTCCAGACCACGCCCATGGGTGCAGACAGCTCTGCCGGGGTGCGCGTGAGCGCCATCAACGAAACCACCACGCCGGGGCGGCGCATCCACGACCCGGGCCACCCGTCCGCCGATGCGCAGGGTTACGTGACCCATTCCAACGTCAACGCCGTGGAGGAAATGGTGAACATGATTTCCGCCTCGCGCTCTTACCAGAACAACGTCGAGGTGATGAACACGGCCAAGTCGCTGCTGCTCAAGACCCTGCAGATGGGCCAGTAATTTTCAAGACAAGCCACCATGATCACCAGCACCACCTCCGCCACGTCGGGCTCTTCGGCCTTGGACTCCATCACGACCAAAAGCGACGCCGCAACCGACCCCGCAGCCGCCCAGGATCGGTTTCTGAAACTTCTGGTGGCCCAGCTCAACAACCAGGACCCCATGAACCCGATGGACAACGCGCAGATGACTTCGCAAATTGCGCAGATCAACACGGTGACCGGCATCCAGCAGCTCAACGACACCGTCGCCGGACTGGTCAACCAGTTTTCGGCCCAGCAGATGCTGCAGGGCAGCGCCATGGTGGGTCGCCAGGTGCTGGCCGAAGGCGACACCCTGTCCGTGGACAGCGAGAGCGGCCAGGCCACCGGCGCCTTCGACCTCGCCGGATCAGCCGCCAGCGTGAAGATCCAGGTGCTCGACGCCGCCGGCAAAGAGGTGGGCACGGTCGACATGGGCGCACTGCCCGCGGGCCGCTTCAACTTTGCCTGGGACGCATCCGCCTACCAGGACGACAGTGCACCGCGCTTCAAGGTGCTGGCCGCCAATGGCGAGACCAACGTGGCATCCACAGCGCTGATGATCGACAAGGTCACTGCCGTGAGCATGGACAGCGGCAGCCTGCAACTGCAGCTGTCGCGCGGCGGCACGACCACCCAGGCAGGCATCAAAGCCATTCTGTAATTTCAAGATTCATCAGGAGCACACACCATGGCTTTCCAACACGCCCTCTCGGGACTGAACGCTGCCAGCAAAAACCTGGACGTCATTGGCCACAACATTGCCAACGCCAGCACCACCGGTTTCAAATCCTCGCGCACTGAATTCGCAGACCTGGTGGCATCCTCCATGGGCTCCGGCGGCGGCGGCGACTACGGCATTGGCGTGGAAGCGGCCACCGTGGCCCAGCAGTTCTCACAGGGCAATGTCACCGTGTCGGGCAACAACCTCGATGTGGCGATCAACGGCAACGGCTTTTTCAAGGTGCAGCAGCCCGATGGCTCGGCCGCCTACACGCGCGCCGGCAACTTCAAAATAGACAAGACGGGTGATCTGGTTACCACCGGTGGTGCGCAGGTGATGGGCTTCAAGATCGATCCTGCTACGGGGCTCAGCACCTCCGAGGCGCAACCGCTAAGTTTCCCGACGGGCGCACCCATCGAGGCTAAAGCCACCGCCGGCATCACTGCGGTGCTCAACCTGGACGCACGCGCTACTGGCAACCCTGCAAAAGTAGGCCCGCCAGCCGTTGCCGCCGTCGCCCCTGCGGATCGTTCCACCTACGGCACCTCCATCAACGTGTATGACACACAAGGCGTGCCTGTGCCAGTCAGCATCTATTTTCAAAAGGCCGACGCCAACCAGTGGAATGTGTATGACACGCTCGACACCACTGCTGCCCCCCGGGGCACCATCACCTTTGACGGCAATGGCAAGTACGTCAGTTCCACACCCTCACCCCTGACGGTGAACGTCGATCCGTCCGCGGTCAACCCCAACAATCCACCCGCGCCGTGGGATGTGACCATTGATCTCTCGACCGTCACCCAGCTCGGCAGCGAATTCGCCGTGGCCGACCTCTCGCAAGACGGCTATGCCTCGGGCGACCTCACGAGCATCGGCATCGCCAACAACGGCATGGTCATGGCCGCCTACTCCAATGGCGTGACCCGTGCCGAGGCGCAGGTGGCGCTGGCCAACTTCCGCAACCCGCAGGGCCTGCTGGCCGTGGGCGGAAACAACTGGGTGGAATCGTTTGACTCCGGCGCGGCCGTGCTGGGCAAGCCGGGTGACGGCAACTTTGGCGCGCTGCGTTCGGGTGCGCTCGAAGACTCCAACGTCGACCTGACGGCCGAGCTGGTCAACATGATGACCGCCCAGCGCGCCTACCAGGCCAACGCCCAGACGATCAAGACGCAAGACCAGGTGATGTCCACCCTGGTGAACCTGCGCTGACCCACGCAGTACCACTGAACCCGGAGCACTGCAATGGACCGCATCATCTACACCTCCATGACGGGCGCCAACGCCGCCGCGCACCGGCAGGCGGTGCTGGCCAACAACCTGGCCAATGCGTCCACGCAGGGCTTTCGCGCAGAGCTGTCCACCTTCCGTTCGGTGCCCGTCCAGGGCGAAGGCTCGACGACGCGCGTGTTCGCGCTCGAAGCCACCGCCGGCCACTCGGACAAGACCGGGCCGGCCCAGACCACGGGACGCAACCTAGACGCCATGGCCGTGGGCAATGCCTGGTTTGCCGTACAAGGGCTCGATGGCACCGAGGCCTACACCCGCGCGGGCCGTTTCGAAGTCTCCAACACCGGCCAACTGGTCACACCGGCCGGTCTGCCCGTGCTGTCGGACGGCGGCGCGCCCATCGACATTCCGCCCAACGCCACCATTTCGCTGGGCACAGATGGCACGGTCACCGCCAGGACGGGCAATGAGCCCCCGACGCCGGTGGGCCGCCTCAAGCTGGCCACGGCCACGGCCGACAACCCGGTGCGGCGCGGCGATGACGGCATGTTCCGTGCCGCA
Organism: Acidovorax sp. JG5; assembly: GCF_017939685.1. Lineage (NCBI taxonomy): Bacteria > Pseudomonadati > Pseudomonadota > Betaproteobacteria > Burkholderiales > Comamonadaceae > Acidovorax > Acidovorax sp. JG5. The sequence goes on along the minus strand of NZ_JAGKSE010000008.1, from coordinate 107,705 downwards.
GCCGGCGACGCCCTGCCCGCCGACCCCAACGCCCGCATGCAACCCGGCGCGCTGGAAGGCTCCAACGTGAACGCCGTCGAAAGCATGGTCGGCATGATCGCCGCAGCACGCCAGTTCGAACAGCAGATGAAGCTGCTGCAGACCGCCGAAACCAACGACAAGAGCGCCAGCCAGCTGCTGAGCCTCAACGGCTAAGCGCCGCACCAGAAACCAAAGGAAAACCACCATGATGAATTCACTGTGGATCGCCAAGACCGGCATGACCGCCCAGCAAACCCAGCTGGACGTCATCTCGCACAACCTGGCCAACGTCTCGACCACCGGTTTCAAGCGCAATTTCGCCGTGTTCGAAGACCTGATGTACCAAAACCAGCGCCAGGTGGGATCGCAAGCCAACGAAAACGCCGAACTGCCCACAGGCTTGCACCTGGGGCTGGGCGTGAATGTGGGTTCTGTGTCGCGCAATTTCCTGCAAGGTGGCTTGCAGAGCACCGGCAATGCGCTGGACATGGCCATCAATGGCCAGGGCTTCTTCCAGGTCCAGTTGCCCGATGGCACAACCGCCTATACACGGGCAGGCAACTTCACGCTGAGCTCCACAGGCGTCGTGGTGACGCCCGAAGGACATGAGCTGGTGCCGCAAATCACGGTGCAGACGGGCGACACGGTGGACATCAGCCGCAGTGGCCAGGTCTCGATCACACGGGCCGGCGTCACCACCAACGGCCCGCAGCTGCAACTGGCCAACTTCGCCAACCCGGCCGGCATGGAGCCGATGGGCAACAACCTGTTCCGCGAAACCGTGGCCTCTGGAGCGCCGGAAGTGGGCAATCCGCTGACCAACGCGCTCGGGGAAATCCGGCACAAGTTTCTGGAAAACTCCAACGTCAACGTGGTGGAAGAACTGGTGAACATGATCCAGACCCAGCGCGCCTACGAGATGAACTCCAAAGCCATCCAGACCTCGGACCAGATGCTGGCCAAACTGGCGCAAATGTGAGGAGCACCGCCATGAACACCCTCCTGCGCCTGATGGGCTGCGCCGCTCTCGCCATGCTCGCCGCGGGCTGCGCCAGCTTGAACCCACCGCCCCCCGTGGACGTTTTGTCCACCGCGCCACCGCTCCTGGCCCCCGCACCGTCTCGCAGCGCTGGGCCTGCCACGGGCAGCCTGTTCCATACCGCCAGCTACCGTCCCCCGCTCGAAGACCAGCGGGCGCGTTTTGTGGGCGACATGGTCACCATCAGGGTTTTCGAGAAAATCAAGGCTAGCCAAAACAGCCGGTCGAACGTTGACCGCGACGGCAGCGTTGGCGGCGGTATCACAGCGCTCCCTCTGCTCGGTGCTTCCACAGCAGCAAAGATCGCCGGGCGCTCGGCCATGGAAGCTGGTTACAACAACGATTTCAAAGGCGGCGGCAAAACGACCAGCGAAAATGAATTCGACAGCAAGATAACCACCATAGTCACCGAAGTGCTGCCCAATGGTCACCTCGTCATCACGGGTGAAAAGCAGGTGGGCGTGAACCGCAGCGTGGATGTGCTGCGGTTCTCGGGCATCGTCGATCCTCGCCATCTCAGCCGCGAAGCACAGCATGCAGGCAGCGCCATCGACTCGAAATACGTTGCCAACGTGCGCGTAGTCTCCCGCGGCCAGGGCGAGCAGGCGGAGGCCCAGGCCATCGGCTGGCTGACACGCGCCTTCAACTCCATCACGCCGTTCTAAATGAACCCCCTGGTCGCTCGGTTTCTCCGCCTCTCCGCCTTGGCGCTGGTGCTGTGCGGCGGCTTGGCCACCGCGCAGGACCTGCGCGACCCTCCTGAGCAGACCTTTACCGTCTGGCCCAACATTCCCGTGATCCGCGCTGCCGACCTGGGCGACTATGGGCAGGACCGGAAAATCTTTGCCGACCTGCACGCCGCCAAAGCCGACCCGGCCAAAACGCTGGAAGCGCTGCAGGCGGTGGACCAGCTGCAGGCCCACCACGAGCGCATGGCACTCGGCCAGCTCGGCCGCTCGGTGAATGCGCAGTTCATTGGCGAAGTGGACAAGCAAAGCCGCCGCATCAACGGCACCCGGCCCCGGCTGCGTTTTGAGTTTTCGGGCATCACGCCTGACGAGTTGCAACGTGCAGCCGTGCTGGATGCTGCGGCCAAGCAAGCCCTGCAGAACAAGGCGCGCAACGTGGCACTGGCCGCCTACATCAGCTACACGCGCCTGCAAGAGACGCTGGTACAGGCCACCGTGACGCTGGTGCGGCTGGGCACGGGTGCGTCACAAAGCTTCACCGTCACCGCCCCGGCGCAGGAGCTGGGCGAAGCGCTGGCGCGCGCCGTGGTGGACTACTTCAGCGGCACGCGCTTTTCCGCCCACCAGAACCCTTTGGGCGCTGCACAGTGGCTGCTGTCTGCGCCGGGGCATGCAGACCAGCTGGTATCGCGCGACATGGCGCAGCGCTATTGCCAGTCGCAGCAGGCGGCACTGCCCACCGTCGACGAAATGGAAGCCGCCGAGGCCGCGGGCTTCTACGGCGGCGGCGTGACCCTGCGGCCCCACACCCCCTACCACGTGCAGACCGGCCTGTACGACCCCGCCGACGATGCCGGCAAAGTGCGCCCCAACTACATCGCCAGCGTGCGCAACGGCTACTACTACTGCATCCGCAACCCGCTGCCAGCACCACAGGTGCAACGCCCGAGAAATCAAAAACGATAGCTGCTCGCGCTTGATGGATAAGCGCTTGAGTCCAATTTAGCTTGAAACGCAGCCCACTTTGTGACCCCAACAAGCGCCGGAAGCCGCCTCTTTTCACGCTTTAGCTGGCGGCACAGGTCTCCACAATGGAGCCATGAACTTCCTGCCTTTGTCCCGCCGCATTGCCTACCTGGCCGCACTCGCAATGCTGACCCTGGCCCTGCCCGCGCAGGCGCTGCGCATCAAGGAAGTCGCCGCCGTGCAAGGGGTGCGCAACAACCAGCTGTCGGGCTACGGACTGGTGGTCGGCCTGGACGGCACAGGCGACAAATCGGGCATGCCCATCACCGGGCAGGCCATGCAGAACTACCTGCAGCAGATGGGCATCAGCCTGCCGCCCGGCGCGGCGGCCCTCAAACTCGACAACGTGGCCACTGTGGTGGTCACTGCCCAGCTGCCGCCGTTCGCGCAGCCTGGCCAGGTGATCGACGTGACGGTTTCCTCCATCGGTTCGGCCAAATCCATCAAGGGCGGCACCCTCATCGCCACGCCGCTACGTGGCGCAGATGGAGAGATCTATGCGATGGCCCAGGGCAATCTGGTGGTGGCTGGCGCCGGTGCCACCGGAGGTCGCGCCAACACGGCGGGCGACCGCAGCAGCGTGCAGGTCAACCACCTCAGTGCCGGCCGCATCCCTGGCGGGGCGCTGGTGGAGCGCTCGGTACCCACGCCGCTGCACGAAGGCGACACCATCACGCTGGGGCTCAACGCCTCGGACTTCCAGACGGCACGCACGGTAGCGCAGGCGATCAACGCGCGACGTGGCCCGGGCACGGCCGAAGCGCTTGACGCACGCACCGTGCGCGTACAGGCACCACCGGATGCGCATGCGCGCGTGAACTTCATTGCGGATCTGGAGGAGCTGCCCCTGCCCGAAACACCCCGCGCCGCCAAGGTGGTCATCAACGCGCGCACGGGCTCCATCGTCCTGAACCAGGCCGTGACACTGGGCCCATGCGCCATCGCCCACGGCAACCTGTCGGTGATCATCAATGAGACACCAGTCATCAGCCAGCCCAATCCGCTGTCGCGCGGCCAGACCGTGTCGGCGGTCAAGAGCGACATCGCCATCCAGTACGACGGCGGCAAGGTGGTCAACATGCCGGCATCGCCCCTGCTGAGTGACGTGGTGCGCGCACTGAACAGCCTAGGCGTGACGCCCCAGGATCTGCTGGCCATTTTGCAGGCCATCAAGGCGGCCGGTGCCCTGAACGCCGAGCTGGAAGTGATCTGACCATGCCCTGCCCCACCAGCGCCCTGTCGGCCACGCACCAGGAGTCACCATGGCTTTGACCCTGCCCTCTTCCGCGACCTCCAGCACCACCAATGCGCTGGCGGCCGATGCACGCTCGCTCAACGCCCTGAAATACGAGGCCGGGCAAAACAGCCCCCAGGCCGCCAAGGAAGCCGCCAAACAGTTTGAATCGCTGTTCATGCGCGAGCTGATCAAGAGCATGCGCGAAGCCACCATGAAATCCGGCCTGATGGACGGCGCCCAGGGCAACCTGGGCACCGACCTGCTGGACCAGCAGCTGTCGGTCAACATGTCGGGCGTGCCCGGCGGGCTGTCGGAAGCCATTGCGCGCCAGCTTTCGCGCCAGATGGGCGGTGCCGACACCAGCATCTCCGTGCCGTCCACTCTCAGCCTGCCCGGCGTGACCTCGCGCGGCGCAGCCCCCGTGGCCACGGGCCCGGTGCCCAAGGGGCGCGACGGCTTCGTGCAGTCGCTCAGCGCCACCGCCGAGCGCGTGGCGCAAGACAGCGGCATTCCGGCCAGCTTCATGCTGGGCCAGGCGGGGCACGAAACCGGCTGGGGCAAGAGCGAGATCAAACACAAGGACGGCTCCAACTCGTTCAACCTGTTCGGCATCAAGGCCGGCAAGGGCTGGACCGGCAAGGTGGCCGAGATCACCACCACCGAATACATCAACGGCAAGGCCCAGAAGGTGACCGCCAGGTTCCGCGCCTACGACTCGTACGAAGACTCGTTTCGCGACTACGCCCGCCTGATCACCGACAGCCCGCGCTACGAAAAAGCCCAGGCCACCGCCCGGACCGGCTCGGCCGTGGCCTATGCGGCAGAACTGCAGAAGGCCGGTTACGCCACTGACCCCGAATACGCCAAGAAGCTCAGCGGCGCCATCAACAGTGCGCTGCGCGTGCAACGTGCCCAGGCGTGATGGACGAGAAGAACCGAGGTAAGCCATGAGTCTGCTCAACGTCGGCGCCCGCGCCCTGCAGGCCAACCAGGTGGCCCTGCAGACCGCCGGCCACAACATTGCCAACGTCAACACGCCCGGCTATTCGCGCCAGAGCGTGGTGCTTCAGACCGTGCAGGGCCAGTTCACCGGGGGCGGCTACATCGGCAAGGGCGTGGATGTGCAGACCATCCAGCGCAACCACAGCGAGCTGCTCACGCGCCAGGCCACGGCGGCATCGGCGGTGGATGCGGGCGACACGGTGCGCATGGACCGACTGCGCCAGCTGCAGGAGGTCTTTACCGGCGGCACCAGCGGCATCGGCGCCTCGATCAACGACATGATGAACGCGCTCTCCGATGTGGTGAGCGCCCCCACCGACCTCACCGCGCGCAGCGTGGCCCTGACGCGCATGGACGAAACGGCGGCGCGCATGCGCGATGCCTCGCAGCGCCTGGACGAAATCGGCTACACCGTGGCCGAGCAGCTCAAAGGCAGCATGCTCACGGTCAACAGCCTGGCCAAGAACATTGCCGGCGTGAACGAGCAAATTGCCCGCGCCCAGGGCAACGGCCAGCCCGCCAACGACCTGCTAGACCAGCGCGACCAGCTCATCCGCGAGCTCAACCAGCACATCCAGACCTCGCAAGTGGCCGCCGATGACGGCACCGTGAGCGTGTTCGTGGCCGGCAGCCAGCCGCTGGTGCTGGGCAGCAAGGCAGCCACGCTGTCGATCGACGACCCGGCCGACTTTGGCGCGGGCAGCGGCAAGAAGGTGCTGAACTTCCAGCAGCCGGGCTCCAGCACCAAGGTGGAACTCAACGAAAGCATGCTCGGCGGCGGCCAGGTGGCAGGCTTGCTGCGCTTTCAGAACAACGACCTGGCCGAGGGGCGCAATCTGCTGGGGCGCATGGCCATTGCCATCAGCGAGTCGATGAACACGCAGAACAAGCTGGGGCTGACGCTGGACGGCCAGCCCGGCCAAAACCTGTTTGCGCCGATCAGCCTGGGCAATGCCACTGCGGGCAGCGGCAATAGCTCGTTGGCTTCCATGATGCTGGCGGTTTCGAATCCGACGCTGCTGCAGGCATCCAGCTACACCATCAGCTTTACCACGGCAGGCGCGGGGTCGGTCACGCGGCACTCGGATGGCAAGGTGTTCAGCTTCGACAACTCGGCTCCGGCCACGACGATGGCGGCTGTTTTCTCGGCGCAGGGGTTAAGCGTCGTCCCGACAGCCCCACCCAACGCTCCAGTCGCTGGCGACCAGTTCATGATCAACCCACTGCAGGGTGCTGCAGCGGAACTGAAGGCGGTGCAGTACTCGCCAGTGAATTTGGCGGCGGCCAATCCGGTCAATGCGGCCATGGGACCAGCGAATATGGGTTCGCTTCAGTTGGTTTCGCTGAAGGCAACCGGCCCGATCACGCAACCTGCAACGGGAAGTCCTGTAACGATTACCTTCCAAGCAGGATCGCCTGCCACATATTCAGCATCGCTTCCCGGTGCGCCCCCAACCATTGTTTCCGGCAACTATGTTTCCGGCGAAAAAATTTCCATCGACGGCTGGGAAATCACGCTCAGCGGTTCGCCCAAGGACAACGACACCGTCACAGTAGGCAACGCCACCGATCCCCAATACGGCGACTGGTACCAACGCGACACCGGCAACGCCAGCGCACTCATGGCCCTGCGCGACGTGCCCATGTTCGACGGCGCCACGCTGTCCGATGGCTTTGCCAGCGCCATGGCGCAGGTGGGCACGCGCACGCAAAGCGCGCAGTTTGCGGCCGAGCTGTCCTCCTCCATCGCGGCCAATCTGGAGCGCGACCGCACGGCCGTCTCGGGCGTCAACCTGGACGAGGAAGCGGCACGGCTGATCCAGTACCAGCAGGCCTACCAGGCCTCGGCCAAGTTGATCCAGATCGCACAAAATATCTTTGACACCCTGATCCAGGGGCTGGGCCGCTGAAGGTCTGAACGGAGTCCGTCATGAGCAACTCTCTATACCGGGTGAGCACCGCCAACCAGTACGACAACGCCCTGCGCAACATTGGCCAGCGCCAGACCTCCCTGTCCAACCTGCAGGAGAACCTGACCTCGGGCAAGCGCGTGGTGCGCGCCAGCGACGACCCGGTGGCAGCCGCGCAGGCCGAGCGCGCGCTGACGCGCATCAGCCGCATCCAGACCGAGCAGCGCGCTCTGGAAACACAGCGCAACGCCATTGCGCAGGCCGAATCCGCCATGGGCGACGCCGTGGGCCTGGTACAGAACGCACGCGAACTCATCGTGAACGCGGGCAACGGCACCCTGACGGCCAACGACCGGGCCACCATTGCCAACCAGTTGCAGAGCCTGCGCGAACAACTGTCGGAGGTGGCCAACCGCAAGGACACCAATGGCGTTCCGCTGCTGGGCGCCCTGGGCAGCGCACTGTCCCCATTCCTTGGGCCGCAGAGCACGTCGCCAGACTACGACTTCAACGGCCTGGAAGGGCAGTACAGCAGCACGGGGGTGGCCATTCCGAACACGCTGGACGGCGATTCGGCCTTCATGTTTCAGCCGCAGCGCGACGGGGTGTACAACGCCAGCGTCACCCGCGGCACCGGCAGCTCCCTGGTAACGAGCGCCATCACAACCTCCAACCGCGAGGCGCTGGATGGAGCGACGTATGCGTTGGCGGTGACCGCCACCAACGTGGACCTAGCTGCGGGCACGACCTCCCTCAGCTACACCCTGACCAAGACTGCCAAGGACGGCACGGAAACCACATCGACCGCGACCAGTGCACCCGTCAAGACTGGCCAACCCTTACCCATCACCATCAGCGAAGGCACAGATACGGTGATGTCATTCAGCCTCACTGGCACTCCCGTATTGGGCGATACCATCACCCTGCAACCCAGCGCCAGCGTGTTCAGCGTCCTCGACAGCGCGATCAACGACCTCCGCAGCGCGCCCAACAGCAGCGCCGCCAGTCAAGCCGTGGGCCAGGCGCTGGCCAACCTCGACACGGGGCTGGAGCGCATGCACAACATGCGCGGTTACGCAGGCGAGTTGCTCAACCGTGCAGACCGCATCACGGGCGACCAGGAAAAGCGCTCCATCCAGCTCGAAGACGACCGCTCGCGCGCCGAGGATCTCGATATGATCCAGGGCATTTCGGACTTCCAGAACCAGCAGGTGGGATATGAGGCTGCCCTCAAGTCCTATGCCCAGGTTCAGAAGCTGTCCCTGTTCAACTTCATCAGTTAAGGACGACCTGCTCGCGCGATGGGGGTCCACCCCGTCGCCAGGATCCGGCCCCGCTGTCTTATCGCTTCACCGCCCATGGTCCAATCCGTCCTCGGCAGCCTGATTCTTGGCTACCGCCCTTTGTGGAACCGGGCCCGCAAACTCGCGGGCATCCGGCTTTACGCCCAGAACGAGGCCGCCGCGGTGGTGGATGCCGCCCACCTGCTGCGCACGGTGCAAGAGCTGTGGTCTGCCAGCTCGCCGCCGTTGCTGCTGTCTGCGCAAACGCGCCAGCTTCTGTGCACGCTGCTGGATGAAGCGCCGCGCGGCGCCCCGTGGATCGAGGTGCGGGGCGACTGGCTGTCGGACACCGCCATCTTCAGCCGCGTCAAGGCGGCGCACCAGCGCGGCCTCAAGCTGGTGTGGCGTGGCGACATGGCCCGCCTGCCCGAGCCCGAGGTGGCGCGCTGCTTTGACAACAGCCTGCTGACGCTGCGCCCCGAAGACGCCGTGGCCGCACTGCAAACCACCCCCGCCCGCCCCGGTGACCCGGCCCCCGCAACCCGCAGCAAAAGCCCAGTGCTGGCCGGCCAGATGTATGAAAACATCGCCAGCCGCGCGCTCATGGAGCATTGCCTCGATCAGCAAAACGCCCTAGCCTTGGCCGGCTGGCCGGTGGAAGATGTGCTTTACGGCCAGCGGCACCAGTCGCCACAGCCCTCGCACGCAGTCATCGTGAAGCTGATGAAGGCGATTGACGCCGAGCAGTCGCTGGAAACCTTCGAAGAAATCCTGGGCGAAGACCCGCTCTTGGCCTACCGCTTCATGGTCTACACCAACTCGGCGGCGCTGGGCCTGCGCACGGGCATCGATTCGTTGCGCCGGGGGCTGGTGATGATGGGCTATGGCTCCATCAAGCGCTGGCTGTCCGATCAGCTGCCCCACGCCAGCACCAACCTGAACCTGCGGCCCGTGCGCGAGGCCATGGTGATGCGGGCGCAGCTCATGACGCATCTGCTGGATGCCGGTGTGGAAAACGACCTGCGCCGCGAAATCTACCTGTGCGGGCTGCTGTCGCAGCTGGACGATGTCATGGGCGAATCCCTGGGCACCATCCTGCGCCGCATCCCGCTGTCCGAGCGCATCTATGACGCCGACGTGCTGGGCACCGGCCCCTATGCCTCGGGCCTGCAGATGGCCCGCGCACTGGAATCGGACGACGCCAGCGTGATCCGCAAGCTGTGCGAAACCCATGAAATGGATCTGGAGGAAGTCAACCGCGCGCTATTGCGGGTGCTGGCCGATCTGGAAGTGGAACGCCCCGCCGCCGCCTGAACCTGCGCGGCCCGTTGCAGTGCAGCGCACCGTGGCTACCGGCTCTGCGCCACCACCCGCTGGAACACGCGCCAGAAGGCCGCGTCCTGCGTGGTGGTGAAGTTGATGCGCATCAGCGTGCAGGGTTGCCGGCTGGCGTGGAACAACGCCCCGGGCGCCAGCAGGTAGCCCTCGTCCAGCATGCGCTGGGCCAGCACGTCAGTGTCCACACCCGTCTCCACCCAGCCAAACAGCCCCGCCGGCTCGGCCGCAAAGCTGCAGCCGGCGTCCAGCGCCAGCTGCACGCTGCGTGCGCGTGCCTGGGCCAGGCGCAGGCGCATGCGCGCGGCATGGCGGCGCAGCTGGCCCTGATCGATGCACAGGGCCAGCGCCTTTTCCAGGATGGACGGTGTGGTCAGGGTGGACAGCAGCTTGGTGTCGAGCAGGCGCTCCACCAGATCGGGCGGCGCCGCCAGGTAGCCCACACGCCAGTTGGGCGCCAGGATCTTGGCGAAACCGCTCACGTAAATGGTGCGCCGCAGGCCGTCGAGCACCGACAGCCGCGTGGCGTGCTCGGGCGCGATGTGGCTGTAGGTGTCGTCTTCCACCACATGAAAGTTGTGCTGCTGTGCCAGCTGCAGCACCTGGTGCGCACTGCCGGGCGACAGGCAATAGCCCGTGGGGTTGTGGAACACGCTCACGCTCACGAACAGCTTGGGGGCGTGGGCCTCGCAATAGCGCGCCATCACAGCCAGATCGGGGCCATCGGCGTGGCGCGGCACGGGCAGGATGCGCATGCCCAGGGCATCAAGGCGCGCAAACTCCACCGACCAGCCGGGCTCCTCCACCATGACCGGGTCGCCGGGCCGCAGCAGGGTGCGGCTGACGATGTCGAGCGCATGGGTGGCGCCGACCGTGGTCATGATCTGCCCGGCCCGCGCGGGAATGTCCAGGCCCGCCAGCTTGCGCGCCAGCACCTGGCGCAGGCCGGGGTCGCCCATGGGGTCGCCATACTGCAGCGAGCCGTCTTGCAGCGCGCGGCTGCCGGTCACCTTGCGCACCGCTGCCGCCATGAACCCCGCCTCCAGCCAATCCGACGGAAACACGCCGGCGCCCGGCTGCGGATGGGTGGATGCCTGGTGGAACATGCCCCGGATCAGCGCCGTGGCGTTGATGCGCGACCCCGATGGCAAAGGCGCGGTGCCCGTGGCCGTCCTGAGGGCTACATTTGCTATATTTTGTATAGCTGATTGCGCTTGCCCCTCCTGCGCTTGCGCCCCATTTTGCACAAAATCGCGTACAAAGAAACCACGTTGACTGCGCGCCTCCACCAAGCCCTGGGCCTGCAACTGGTCGTAGGCCGCGACCACGGTGTAGGGGCTCACGCCCTGCTGGCGCGCGCATTCGCGCACCGACGGCAGGCGAGTGCCCGCAGGCAGCAGCCGCGAGCGGATGCGCTCGGCAAAACGCTCGGCCAACTGTTCGGTCAGTGTGTGGCTGCTGGAACGGGTAAGCATGGGAAGGGCCTTGTGCAGAAATGCCGACTGTGCTGAAACAATCACCACTACAGATGGCGTGATTGTCAGATTAACTGTACCGGCACTGTATTGCAATTACCTCTACAGTAACAGCCTACCTTTTTCTTTTCAGCGCCATGCCACCTGTTGAATTCACTGCCCTGCTGGCACTGGCCACCGCCATGAGCTTCAGCCCCGGCCCCAACACCACGCTGTCCACCGCGCTGGCGGCCAACCGCGGGTTGCGCCACGCGATGCGTTTTGTCTGCGCCGTGCCCGTGGGCTGGAGCGCGCTGCTGCTGCTGTGCGCGGGCGGCCTGGGGGCTGCGGTGCTGGCGCTGCCCGCGCTGCGCTGGGGCATCAAGGCCGTGGGCATTGCCTATCTGGTGTGGCTGGCCTGGAAGCTCAGCCAGAGCGGCCAGCTCGGCGAGGCCGACGCCGCCCGCATGGACGTGGGTTTCTGGCAAGGGGCGGCGCTGCAGTTCGTGAACATCAAGGCCTGGCTGCTGTCGCTGACCATCGTGGCGGGCTGGATCATCGGGCGCGAAGACAGCCTGCAGCGCCTGGCCGTGGTGCTGCCGGTGATGGCGTTGTTTGCGCTGTCCAGCAATTTTGTGTATGCCGCCGTGGGCGCGCTGCTGCGCCACTGGCTGGCGCACGGCCGGCGCCTGCTGTGGTTCAACCGTGCCATGGGCTGCGTGCTGGTCGTCACGGCCGCATGGATGGTGCGCACATGACCGCGCCCAGCCACTACCCTGCCCACCCCCATGAGGCCCGCGGACTGGCCCTGGGCCTGCTCGGCGTCACCATTTTTGCCCTGACCCTGCCCATGACCCGCCTGGCCGTGGGCACGCCCGATGCCCCGCTGATGTCGGGCCTGTTCATCGCCATGGGGCGCGCGGCCCTGGCCGGGCTGCTGTCGGGGGCGCTGCTGCTGGCCCTGCGGGCACCGCTGCCGCAGCGCTCCGACGCCCGGCCACTGGTGCTGACAGCGCTCGGTGTGGTGTTTGGCTTTCCGCTGCTGACGTCGGTGGCGATGCGCCACGTCAGCGCCGTGCACGCCAGCGTGATCGTGGGCGTGCTGCCGCTGGCCACCGCAGCCGTGGGAGCGCTGCTGCACCGCCAGCGCCCGTCGCCAGCCTTCTGGGCCTGCGCGGTGCTGGGCACGGGTCTGGTGGTGACTTTTGCCGTGCTGCGGTCGGGCAGTGCCGGGCTGGCGCTGCACCCGGCCGATGTACTGCTGCTGGGCGCCATGCTGTGCGCGGCCGTGGGCTATGGCTTTGGCGCGCGGCTGTCGCAGCACATGCGGGCCGAGTTCGTGATCTGCTGGGCGCTGGTGATCTCGCTGCCGGTCACGGTGCCGCTGGCGGCGCTGTCGTGGCCCGCCGTGCCCCTGCCCGCGCAGGCCTGGGCTGGCTTTGCCTATGTGTCGGTGTTTTCGATGTGGCTGGGCTTCTTTGCCTGGTACCGGGGCCTGGCGCTGGGCGGCACGGTGCGCGTGAGCCAGGTGCAACTGGTGCAACCCTTTCTGGGCATGCTGTTTGCCGTGCCCCTGCTGGGCGAGGGCCTGGACGCGGCGAGCGTGGGCTTTGGCCTGGCCGTGATGGCCACCGTATTGCTGGGCCGCCGCATGCCGGTGCGCGCACCGCCCCGTCCGGGATGATGATGACACCCCGCCACACACCCACGGCCACATGGCGAATGGCGCTGCGCACAGGGCGGACCCGGCGGGTTAAAGTGCGAGCCCATCGCCCACCCGCAGGCTCCTGCACCGCCGCACAGCGGCACTTTTTATCGGATGACAAGCGCGCCCCTGCCGGGCGCCCACTGGAGATGACTGCATGACGAACTGGACCCTGGCCGCACGCGCCGCCAAGATGAACCCTTCCGCGATCCGCGAGATCCTCAAACTGACCGACAAGCCCGGCATCATCAGCCTGGCCGGTGGCCTGCCCTCGCCCAAGGCGTTCCCCCTCGAAGAATTCACCGCTGCCTGCAACACCGTGATGGCGCGCGACGGCGCCGCCGCCCTGCAATATGCCACCAGCGAGGGCTACGCCCCGCTGCGCCAGGCCGTGGCCGACATGCTGCCCTGGGCCGTGGACCCGGACCAGGTGCTGATCACCACCGGCTCGCAGCAGGCGCTGGACCTGATCGGCAAGGTGTTTCTCGACAAAAACAGCCGCATGCTGGTGGAAACGCCCACCTACCTGGGCGCGCTGCAGGCCTTTGCGCCGCAGGAACCGATGGCCGTGAGCGTGGCCAGCGACGACGACGGCATTCTGGTGGACGACTTTGCCGCCCAGGCCGGCAGCGGCGCCGACAAGGCCCGCCTGGCCTATGTGCTGCCCAACTTCCAGAACCCCACGGGCCGCACCATGACCGAGGCGCGCCGCGCTGCGCTGGTGGCCAAGGCGGCCGCGCTGAACATTCCGCTGATCGAAGACAACCCCTATGGCGACCTGTGGTTTGGCGAAGCCCCACCCGCGCCCCTGACGGCGCGCAACCCCGACGGCTGCATCTACATGGGCTCGTTCTCCAAGGTGCTGGCCCCGGGCCTGCGCATCGGTTACATCGTGGCGCCCCAGGCCATCTATCCCAAGCTGCTGCAGGCCAAGCAGGCGGCCGACCTGCACACGCCCGGCTTCAACCAGCGCGTGGTGGCCGAGGTGATCAAGGACGGTTTTCTGGACCGCCATGTGCCCACGATCCGCGCCCTCTACAAGCAGCAGCGCGACACCATGCTGGCCGCACTCGAGCACGAGATGGCCGGCCTTGACGTGCAATGGACACGCCCGGCGGGCGGCATGTTCCTGTGGGTGCGGCTGCCCGATGGAGTGGATGCGCAGGCCCTGCTGCCCGAGGCGGTGGAGCGCAACGTGGCCTTCGTGCCCGGCGCGCCTTTTTATGCCGACCACCCCGACACCCGCACCCTGCGCCTGTCGTATGTCACGGCCACCAGCGACGAGATCCGCACCGCCATCGCCGCGCTGGCAGCGGCCATCCGCGCGCACCAGGCCAGGGGCTGAGCATGCTGCGGCTGTGGGGACGGCTCTCGTCCATCAACGTGCGCAAGGTGGTGTGGACGGCGCAGGAACTGGCGCTGCCCTTGCAGCGCACCGATGCGGGCGGTCAGTTCGGCATCGTGCGTGATGCGCATTACCTGCACCTCAACCCCAACGGCCTGGTGCCCCTGATCGAGGACGAAGGCGGCGTGGTGCTGTGGGAGTCGAACACCATCGTGCGCTACCTGTGCGCCCGCTATGCACCCGGCCAGCTCTATCCCGACGCGCTGCCCGCCCGGTTTGTGGCCGAGCAGTGGATGGACTGGCAGCAGACCGCACTCAACCCGGCCGGGCGCGACGCCTTCATTCAGTGGATCCGCACACCGGCCGCGCAGCGCAACGAGGCGCTCATCCGCCACTCGGTGGCCGCCACCGAAGCGCTACTGGCGCTGCTCGACGCCCATCTGGCGCGCCAGCCCTTCATGGCGGGCGAGCACTTCACCATGGCCGACATTCCGGTCGCCTGCGAAATCCACCGCTGGTGGGGCCTGCCCCAGGAGCGCACCGCCCGGCCTCACCTGGAGCGCTGGTTCCAGGCCCTGCGCGAGCGCCCCGGCGCACGCGGCGTGCTGGACCAGCCGCTGTCCTGATTCCTTCCCTTTCGCGGCCCCGCCATGCACCACCGCCCTTCAAAACAGCCTGTAGCGCTTACCCAGTAAGCGTTAGCAGCTATCAAAACAGGAATTGGCACCATATCTCTTCCTTCCCACCCTGGCCAACATCGAAGCCGCCGCGCCAGTGGTGTGCCGCGACTTCCCGCCCACGCCGCAATACCGCTGGGGCCTGCCCATGCAAAGCACCAGCGAGCGTGGCGCTCACCGGCGGCAATGTGGATGCACCCGTATTCGCGCAGACGCCCGCAGCAGCCTGAAACACCCCGGTCGGTAGTTTTGCTCAACGAAACCATCTCTGGCAACGCCACCTGATCCGCACACTGATTTGCGCGAAACGCCGCGTCAGACGGAAGGGTTTACCCGATATTTGATTTCATTCCTCGAAATATTCACCACGGGGTTTGACATGGGCCGCCTGCGCCCAACACCATAGTCTCCACATCCGCGATCCACAGCGGCGGGAGACAACAGCATGCGATGGAAACAACGCCCACCAGGCTCGAACTGGGGCGACTTCGGGCCCGACGACCAACTCGGGCGCGCCAACCTGATTGGCCCCGAACAGGTGCGCAAGGGCGCGCAAGAGGTGCGCGAGGGGCGCAGTTTTTGCCTCTCGCTGCCGCTGGACCTGCCAGGCGGCAATGCACTCAACGCGCGGCGTCATCCGCCGCGCCTTTCGCCCACGCGCAATGGCGACCGGCCCTACCTCAACTTCCCGCTGGGCCACGTGTACGCGGGCGCCACCGATGTGATCAGCGATGACCAGGTGCTGCTCTCGCTGCAGTACTCCACCCAGTGGGACTCGCTGGCCCATGTGGGTTCGCTGTTCGACTCCGAGGGCGACGGCCAGCTGCGCACCACCTATTACAACGGCTACCGGGGCCACGAACATGTGCTGGGGCCCGTTGACCATGGCCTGCCGCAGCGCGACGCGCAGGGCGCGCCCGGCCCCTACCGCCCCGTGTGCTGCGCGGGTCGGCCCGCCGACGCCAGCGTGGCGCGTGCCCTGGGCGTGGAAAACCTGGCCAGGAAAGGCATGCAGGGCCGCGGCGTGCTGGTGGACCTGGCCCGCGTGTACGGCACGGATTTCCAGGACATCGGCTACGAACAGCTCATGCACGCCATGGCGCAGTGCGGCGCCACGGTGGAGCCGGGAGACATGCTGCTGCTGCGCACCGGCTTTGCCGGCGTGGTGCTGTCCATGCAGGGGCAGCCCGACGCCGAGCGCCTGCACCACAGCTGCGCGGCGCTGGACGGCAGCGACCAGCGCTTGCTGCAATGGATCACTGACAGCGGCATCGCGGCCCTGGTGGCCGACAACTATGCCGTGGAGCGCCACCCGCCCACCCGCGTGCCGCAGGACGGTTCGCCCTATGCCGTGGTGCCGCTGCACGAGCACTGCCTGTTCAAGCTCGGGCTGCCGCTGGGCGAGCTGTGGTATCTGGACGAACTCGCCGAGGCACTGCACGCGCTGGGGCGCACGCGGTTCTTCCTCACCGCGCCGCCGCTGCGCCTGCCCGGCGCCGTGGGCTCGCCCGTCACGCCCATCGCCACCATTTGATTCCCGCTAGCCACACACTCAAGGAGACAAGCATGAACCGCCACACCCCCCGCAGCCCCCTGCCACGCGCATGCCGCGCGCTGTGCACCAGCCTGGCCCTGCTGGCCGCGACCACCGCGGTCACAGCGCAGGACGCAAAGATTTCCGACGACACCGTGCGCCTGGGCATCCTCACGGACCTCAGCGGCCCATTCGCCGACATCACCGGCCCGGGCAGCGCGGCGGCCATCCAGATGGCCATCGACGACTTTGGCGGCCAGGTGCTGGGCAAGAAGATCGAGCTCATCGTGGCCGACCACCAGAACAAGGCCGACATCGCCTCCAGCAAGGCACGCGAATGGTTCGACACCGGCAAGGTGGACGCCATCATGGACGTGGCCGTCTCCGCGCCCGCACTGGCAGTGCTGGAAGTGGCCAAGCAAAAGCAAAAGGTCGTCGTCTTCAACGGCCCCGGGCTGGACCGCCTCACGGGCGACCTGTGCATGCCCAGCACCGTGCACTACGTGTACGACACCTATGCCCTGGCCAACGTGACGGCCAGCGCCATCACCCAGCGCGGCGGCAAGGACTGGTTTTTCATCACCGCCGACTACGCCTTCGGCCACAGCCTGCAGGAGCAAGCCAGCGCCGTGGTCACGGCCCAGGGCGGCAAGGTGCTGGGAGCCGCCAAGCACCCCATCGCCGCGACGGACTTCGCCTCCTTCCTGATCAGCGCACAAAACAGCAAGGCCCAGGTCGTCGGTCTGGCCAACGCGGGTGGCGACACGGTCAATACCATCAAGGCTGCGCGTGAGTTCGGCCTGACGCAGGGAAAAAACAAGCAAACCCTGGCCGGCCTGCTCATGTACATCAACGACATCCACGCCATCGGCCTGCGCACTGCGGGCGGTTTGATGCTCACCGAAGGCTTTTACTGGGACATGAACGACGAGACGCGCGCCTGGTCCAAGCGCTACTTCGAGAAGATGAAGAAGATGCCCAACATGAGCCAGGCAGGCGCCTACTCGTCCACCATGCACTACCTCAAGGCCGTGCAGGCCGCCAAGACCGACGACACGGCCCAGGTCATGGCCAAGATGAAGGCCACGCCGATCAACGACTTCTTCGCAAAGAACGGCCGCATCCGCGAGGACGGCCGCATGGTGCACGACATGTATCTGTTCGAGGTCAAGTCGCAGGCCGAATCCAAGTACCCCTGGGACTACTACAAGCTCTTGGCCACGGTGCCGGGCGACAAGGCCTTCCTGCCGCTGGCGCAGTCCAAGTGCCCGATGGTCAACAAGAAGTGAGGGCGCCTTCGCCATGACGACACCCGAGAAGACCGCCCTCATCGTGGGCGCCACCGGTGTGGTGGGCCAGGCCTGCCTGCGCCACTTCGCCAGCCTGCCCGGCTGGCGCGCCATCGGCGTGGCCCGCCGCCCCATCACCCCGCCGCCCGGGGCCGAGGCCCTGCAGCTGGATCTGCAGGACAGCAACGCCTGCGCGGCGGCACTGGCTGGCCGCGACGACATCACCCATGTGGTCTATGCCGCGGTGTACGAGCAGCCCGGCGGGCTGGTCGGCGGCTGGCGCGACCAGGACCAGATGCGCACCAACCTGCAAATGCTGCGCAACGTGGTTGAGCCGCTGGACCGCCCCGGCGGCGCGCTGCGCCACGTCACCATCATGCAAGGCGGCAAGGCCTACGGCGTGCACATTCACCCCGAAATCGCGGTGCCAGCGCGCGAGCGCTGGCCGCGCGACGCACACGAAAACTTCTACTGGCTGCAGGAAGACTTCCTGCGCGAACGCCAGGCCAAGGCGGCGTGGCACTTCACCATCATGCGCCCGCGCATCGTCTTTGGCGACGCCCTGGGCAGCCACATGAACCCGATCCCGGCCATCGGCGTCTATGCCTGGCTGCGCCACGAGCAGGGCTTGCCCCTGGCCTACCCCGGCGGCCCCGCGCGCGTGAACCAGGCCATCGACGCCGACCTGATCGCCCAGGCCTGCGCCTGGGCTGCAGACGCGCCCAACGCACGCAACGAAACCTTCAACCTGGAGAACGGCGACGTGTTCGTCTGGCAGAACGTCTGGCCCACCATCGCCGAGGTGCTGGGCATGCCCGTGGGCGAGCCCGAGCCGCAATCCCTGGGCACCACCCTGCCGGGCCAGCAAAAAGCGTGGGAGCGAATCGTCAACAAATACCAGCTGGCCGCCCCGCGCGCGCTGGCGGCCTTCATCGGCCAGGGCGCCACCTACGCCGACTTCCAGATGAACCATGGCAAGACCGGGCCCCTGCCGCCCGTGATCATGAGCTCGGTGAAGATCCGCCAGGCAGGTTTTGCGGCCTGCATGGACACCGAGGACATGTTCCGCAAGTGGTTCGGCCAGTTGCAGCAACGCCGGCTGCTGCCCAGTGCCGACGAGGCCCGCGCACGCTGAATGCGCGCGGGCTGCGGGCCCCTGCGCTACCGCGCTGTGTGGCGCTGCGCCCACTCCCAGCCCAGCAGTGCCAGCGGGCCGGCCTTGCGCCCGGTTTCCTCGGCATCGGCCGACGCCGCACTTCCATCGGCTGCGCGCTGTGCAATGCCGTAGAGGATGGCCGCCATGCGAAACAGGTTGTAGGCCATGTAGAACGACCAGTGGCCCTGCGCATCGCGCCCCGTGGCTGCACGGTAGTCGGCCAGGTACTGCGCCTCGGTAGGAATGCCCAGCGCGGGCAGGTCCAGCCCGCCGATGCCGCGCCACAGGGCGGGCGGCACGTTCCAGGCCATGCAGTGGTAGGCCAGGTCGGCCAGCGGGTCACCCAATGTGGACAGCTCCCAGTCGAGCACGCCGATCACGCGCGGCTCGGTGGGGTGGAACACCAGGTTGTCGATGCGGTAGTCGCCGTGCACCAGCGTGGTTTCGTCCGCCGCGGGCACCTGTGCGGGCAGCCAGTCCATCAGCCGGTGCATGGCCGGGTCCAGCGGCACCGTCAGCGCACGGCATTGGCGCGACCAGCGGTCGATCTGGCGTTCGACATAGCGCCCCGTGCGGCCGTAGTCCGCCAGGCCCACGGCCACATGGTCCACGCTGTGCAGCGCGGCCATCACGCGCCCCATCTCGCGGTAGAGTGCGCCGCGCTCTGCGGGGGTGCTGTCCGGCAGGGCCGGGTCCATGAACACGCGGCCCGGCAGGAAATCCATCACGTAGAACGGTGTGCCGACGATGGACGCGTCCTCACAGTAGGCCCGCATGCGCGGCACCGGCACATCGGTTTCCTGTAACGCCCGCATGACGCGGTATTCGCGGTCAATGGCATGCGCCGACGGTGCCAGAACACCGGCCGGCTTCTTGCGCACCACGTAGGCGTGTTCACCGGCCATAACACGAAAGGTGGGGTTCGACTGCCCCCCCGACAGCGGGGCTGCCTGGATCGCTTCGTTGCCCGCAAGACCCTGGTCGCACAGGTAGTCGGCGAGCGGCCCCAGGGGCAGGGTTGCGGCGCCGGCGCTCATAGCGAACTCACCAGGTGTGCGCCGTCCACGGCCACCGTGGCGCCCGACATCGCGGCGCCAGCGTCCGATGCCAATAGCAGCAGCGGACCGTCCAGGTCGTTCAACTCGCCAAAGCGCCGGCTCGGGATGCGGTTGCGCAGCTTGTCGCCCGCGTCGCTGGTCAGGAACTCGCGGTTCAGGTCGGTCACCACATAGCCCGGCAGCAGCGCGTTCACGCGGATGCGGTGGCGCGCCAGTTCCAGCGCCATGGCCTTGGTGGCCTGCACCACGCCGGCCTTGGAGATCGCGTAGGGCGCCACGCCACCAGCCACGCGCTCGCCCAGGATGGACGCCACGTTGACGATGCTGCCGCCCTGCCCGGCCGCCACCATGCGCCGCGCGGCCTCGGTGGCGACCAGCCAGCAGCCCTTGAGGTTGGTGTCCAGCACCTGATCAAAGTCCGCTTCGGTCTGCTCCAGCAGCGGCCGCGTGACGGTGACGCCGGCGTTGTTCACCACGACATCAGGGGCGCCCCAGCTGGCCAGCGCATCCAAGCAGGCGCGCACGCTGGCCCCGTCGGAGACATCGATCGACAGGGCCCGCGCCTGTCCACCGTCCTGGGTGATGCTGTCGACAACGGCCTGCAGCTTGTCCGCACGGCGTGCCGCCACGGCCACGCGCGCACCAGCCTGTGCGAGCAAGCGTGCGAAGTGCGTGCCCAGCCCGCTGGACGCGCCGGTGACCAGCACCACGCGGCCATCCAGGCGAAAACGATCGATGGCCGCGCTCATGCCTGCGCCCCTGCCTTCTCGGCCTGGTGGACCAGCTTGCGCGCCATGCTCCAGCGGTGCACTTCGCTGGGGCCGTCGTAGATGCGAAAGGCGCGCATGTCGGTAAAGATGCGCATCACCGGCGACTCGGACGTGACACCCGATCCGCCCAGCATCTGCACGCTGCGGTCCACCACGCGCCACTCGGCCTCTGAGCACACCACCTTGGCACGGCTCGATTCGAAATTGCATTTCTCACCCTGGTCCAGCAGCCATGCGGTGTGCCAGATGTGCAGGCGCGCGGTGTGCAGGTCCATGTCGTTGTCGGCCAGCATGAAGCCCACGCCCTCGTGCTCGGCCAGCGATTTGCCGAAGGCCTGGCGGCGGCGCGTGTAGGCCAGCGCCGCATCGTGGGCGCGGCGCGCCTGGCCCAGCCAGCGCATGCAGTGCGTCAGGCGCGCGGGCGCCAGGCGCACCTGGGCGTAGCGAAAACCCTTGCCGATCTCGCCCAACACGTCGGCGGCGGGTATGCGCAGGTTGTCAAAGCGCAGCACGCCATGCCCGCCCGTAAAGCAGCTGTCCATGGCGTCCATGCTGCGCTCCAGGGTGATGCCGGGGCGGTCCATGTCGGTGAGGAACATGGTGGCCGCGCCGTCTTCCATGCGCGCCATCACGATGGCATAGTCCGCACCCTCGGCACCGGTGATGAACCACTTGAGCCCGTTGATGAGGTAGTCATCGCCATCGCGCACCGCCGTGGTGGCCAGCATGGAGGGGTCGGCACCCGCGCCTGGCGAGGGCTCTGTCATGGCAAAACACGAGCGGGTGTGGCCAGCCACCTGCGGGCGCAGCCAGCGCTCTTTCTGCGCCGGCGTGGCCACTTCTTCCATCAGGTGGATGTTGCCTTCGTCGGGTGCGTGAATGTTGAGTGCCGTGGGGCCAAGCCACGAATAGCCCGCTTCCTCGAACACTGCGGCCTTGGCCACATGGCTCAGACCCAGGCCGCCCATTTCCTTCGAAGCGTGGGGCGTGAGCAGGCCGGCGGCACGGGCGCGCGCGACCAGCTCGCGGCGCAGCGCCTCGCTGGGGCCATGAGACGACTGGCGTTCGTCGTTTTCGAGCGGGATGATCTGTTCGGCAATGAACTGCCGCGTCTTGTCCCGCAGTTCCTTGATCTCAGGTGGCAAATCGAAGTCCATGGAGCTTCTCCTTCGGGTGGGGTGGGTCGTGAAAACGTCTGATTTTTCGATTTATTGTAGGACGATATATTAGGACGATATTGTCCAATATTTGGTTGGCAACTTCAGAGCCTCCCTATAATTTCCGCGATGAACCCTTCCGCCCCCCCCGAGAACGCTCTTTCTGCGGCCAATGCCGGCGATGCCCGCAGCGCCTCCGATGTGGTGTTCTATGGCGTGGTCAACGGCCTGGAAGCACAGCGTTTCGCGCCGGGCCAGCGGCTGGTCGAGGTGGACCTGGCCCAGCAGTTCGGTGTCGGCCGCAACTCGGTGCGCGAGGCGCTGCAACGGCTTGCGGCGGACGGCATCGTGGACACCTTTCGCCACCGCGGGGTGGCCATCAAATCCCTGTCGGCGCAGCAGACCCTGGACGTGCTCGACGTGGCCGAACGCATGACCGGGCTGCTGGCGCGCTCTGCCGCACGCGGCATCCAGGCGGGAAAAGCATCGCAGCCCATCGGCGCGGCGCTCGACCAACTGCGCGCCGCCGAAGACGAGGGCGACGGCGATGCCTTCGGCCGCGCCCGGCGCAACTTCTACCGCGCCCTGCTCGAAGCCAGCGGCAGCCTGGAACTCCGGCGGCTGTTCCCTTCGATCCAGATGCCCATCGTCTATGCCCAGCACCGCTTCGCCGCGCTGCAAAAGCTGCGCCTGCGGGACTATGTGGCCATGGGCCGCGCCGTGACAGACGCCGATGAAGAGGCTGCGGATGCGGCAGGCGTGAACCATGTGCGCAACGTGCGCGCGGAAATCCTGCGCAACATGGGTGCGCTCGCACCCGGTGGCGCGCCGGATTGAGCGGCCCCTGGCTCCCACCCAATACTTCAAGGCATTTTGGCCTCTAGCGCTTATCCTGTAAGCGCATGCAGCTACTTATTCAATAGCAAAATGCCACGAGCTGTGGCCTCAAGCGGGCTGCGCGCGGCCGGCCGGCGTGGGGACAGCGCATTCCACCAGCGCGTCCACCACGATGGCGCCGTCACCGGCGGCGCCCACCATCACCGGGTTGAGGTCGACGGAGGCGATGGCACCGCCGGCCCCGGCAATCACCTTCCCTACGGCCACCGCAATATCGGCCAGCGCCTGCACGTCCAGTGGCGGATCGCCACGCACGCCCCCCAGCAGCGGAGCGATGCGCAGGGTGCCCAGGGCGCGAACCACCTCTTCCTGGCTGAAGGGCGGCAACAGCACGGCGCAATCCTTGAGCGCCTCAACGTTCTTGCCGCCATCGCCCACCACGACCACCGGGCCAAAGACCGGGTCGATGCGCGCGCCCACCATGAATTCGTGGCGGCCCTTGCGGGTGGCGGCCACGATCACGCCGTCGCGCGCCACGCCCATCTCCGTCATCTTCGCGTCAAAGCGTTCGTACAGCGCACCCGTCTGCTCGGATGTGGCCACGCCCAGCGCCACCAGACCATGTTCGGTCTTGTGCGGCACCTCGGCAGAACAGGCCTTGACCACAGCGGGCGCACCGACGGCGTCGAACGCCACCCGCGCCTCCTGCGCCGAGCGGCACAGGTACATCGGGACGGTAGGCACGCCATGGCGCGCCAGCAGCGCCAGGCTGTCGGCCTCGTTGAGGAAGCCCTGCGCGCCCCTCGGAAGGGCCACCTCGGGCAGCGCGGGCCACGCCACGCGTTGCCGACGCATCAACGCCGTATGGTTCGCGACCTGTGCCAGCACACCCAGTGCCTCGCCCTCGTTGGGGAAAGTGGGAATTCCCTGCGCGCGAAACGGCTCGGCCACGCTCTCCTGCCAGGCAGCCACGGCCACGGGCTTGCCCGTGGTGGCCTCGAACGCTGCGGCATCGCGCGCAAAGGCCTGCACGTCGTAGCCCGCGCCGGCCACGGGAATATTGATAAAGAAAAGATCGGCCGCCGGATCTTGCGCCACCTCCGGCAGCACCTTGCCGAACAGGCCACTGTCGCTCAGCAGCGCCGCGGTGACATCGATGGGATTGCTGGCCGTGGCAAAACCCGGCAACTGGGATGCCACAGCGGCCTGCGTTTGCTGCGACAGCTCCGCCAGGGGCAGACCTTCGTCTTCTGCCGCATCGGCGCCCATCACACAGCTGGCGCCCGAGTTGCTGATGATCACCAGGCGCCTGCCCTCGGGGCGCCAGCCCTTGAGGTAGGCCTGCGCCGCGCGCGCCTGCTCATGCGGGTCGCGCACGCGCCAGATGCCGTGGTGGCGAAAGAACGCATCCACCGTGCGGTCCTCGTTCGCCAGCGAGCCCGTGTGCGAGGACGCGGCCTTCTGCCCCAGCGCCGAACGCCCCGCCTTGATGGCAATGATGGGCAGGTCGCGTTCGCGCGCATGGGCGGCCGCGGCGGCCAGCATCTCGGGGTTGGCGATGCTTTCCAGGTACAGCAGCAGCAAACGCACGTCAGGGTCGTGCGCCACCGCCAGCGCCAGCTCGCCCGCAGTCACGTCGGCCTCATTCCCCGTGGCGTGTACGTGCCGCACGCCCAGGCCACGCCCGCGCAGCAGGCCGTAGGTCATGGCGCTCATGCCGCCGCTCTGGCTCACGATGCCGATGGGGCCGTCCATGGGCGGCACTTCGATGAACATGGTGGAAAAGCCCGCGATGGCGCCGGTGCCAAAGTTGGCCAGCCCCTGCGTATTGGGGCCATACAGCCGCATGCCTGCAGCGCGCGCCTGGGCCACCATGTGGCGCTGCAGCTCCATTCCCTCCGGGCCCGTTTCGCCAAAACCCGAAGCGATGATGACGGTCGACTTCACGCCGCGTGCCGCGCACTCCTCCACGGCCGCCACGGTCTTGTCACCCCCCACCACCACCAGCGCCAGATCCGGAACTTCCGGCAGGGCCGACAGCGAGGCATAGCTCTTGTAGCCCTGGATCTCCTCGCGCGCCGGATTGACCGGATAGATGGCGCCTTGAAAACCATGGCGCTGCATGTAATAGATAGGCCGCCCGCCGATCTTGTGGATGTTGTCCGAGGCGCCAATGATGGCGACCGAGCGCGGCTGCAGCGCAGAAGTGAGAAGGTCAGTCATGGTGAGAACCGGCGCGGGCAACGCGCCAGAGAATGAGGGTGGATGGAATGAACGAGGTGGATGAAGGCGTGCTGGCTCAGTCGATCTTGGCGCCGGAGGTCTTCACCACCTTGGCCCACTTATCGACCTCGGCCTGCAGGAAGGCGCCATAGGCCACCGGTGAGCTCCAGGCCGCGGCAAACCCCTGGGCGTCAAAGCGCTGGCGGATGTCGGGGCTCTCGAGCACTGCCTTGAGCTCGGTGTTCAGCCGCGCGACAACTTCCCTGGGCGTGCCGGCGGGGGCCAGCAGGCCGTTCCATGCAATGGCCTCGTAGCCGGGCAAGCCGGACTCCGCCACCGTGGGCAGGTCGGGCGCAACAGCCGAGCGTTGGGCGCTGGTCACGGCAAGGGCCTTGAGCTTGCCCCCCTTCACATGCGGCATGGATGACAGCATGGTGTCGAACATCAGGTCCACCTGCCCTGCCATCACGTCGGTCAGCGCAGGCGCACTGCCCTTGTAGGGCACATGGGTCATCTTCACCCCGGCCATGGCGCTGAACAGTTCGGCCGACAGATGCGTGGACTGGCCATTGCCCGACGACCCATAGTTCAGCCCGCCGCTGCGGCTTTTCGCCAGCGCGATGAGTTCCGCCACATTGTTGGCGGGCAGGGCCGGGTTCGCAACGATCACCAGCGGGCCGCCAGTGAGCTGCGAGATGGGCGCGAAGTCCTTGAGCAGAGAATAGTTGAGCTTGGCAAACAGCGCGGGGTTGATGGCGTGCGCCGTGGTGGCCACCACCAGCGTGTAGCCGTCTGGCGCGCTGCGTGCCACGGTCTCGGCGCCCAGGTTGGCCCCTGCACCGGGCTTGTTGTCCACCACGAACGGCTGGCCCAGGCGCTCCTGCAGCTTTTGGGCCACGGCGCGCGCCACGATATCGGTGGGGCCTCCCGGCGGGTAGGGCACGACCAGCTTGACGGGCTTGTTCGGGTAGTCCTGCGCAAAGGCCAGCGGTGCCGCCGCGGTGCACAGCGCGGCGCAGGCCATGCCGATCCAGTGGCGGCGGGAAGTCAGGGGGGAAATTGCAGTGCGCATCATGGTTTGTCTCCTGTATTGGTTTATTACGAATGCCGATCCAAGAACGCGAAATCAAAAAGTTCTAGGTCACTGGCGCAAAACGCACCAGCGTGCGCCCCTGGTGCTCGAAGAAGCCCGCATGCACGCGGTCGCCAATGCGCACGCCTGGCACGGCATGTGCCATGAGGCGCGGCCCTTCGTCGAGCTGCACGATCACAAGGGTGTACGGTGCCAGCGCACGGAATTCGTCGGACGGAGCGCGCGCCACCTCGGTGACGGCGCACACCGTGGCCGCGCCCGCAGCGTCGCGCCAGTGCAATCCACCGCGCTCGCCGCAGTGTTGGCAGGCATACCGTGCCAGCGTCTGCGCGCCGCCGCAGTGGGTGCATTGCTGGTAGCGCAGCAGGCCCTCGCGCAGGCCATCGGTGAAAGGGGCGGCCAGGGGGCGCGCGGCGGTGGTTTCGGGGGCACTCATGGCTCAGTCCTCGCGCGAAAGGATCAGGCTGACATGGGACGACATCACGCCCCCGTCGGCATGGATGAAGGCCGTGCGCGGCGGCGCGATCTGGCGTGCACCGGCCTGGCCGGTCATCTGACGCCAGGTTTCCACCGCGTGCGCCAGGCCGCCGGCCACACCGCAGTGGCCAAACGACAGCAGGCCGCCGTGCGTGTTGAGTGGCAACGCCCCGGTGGGGGCAAAGTCGCCCGCACGGGCGCGCTGGGCAGCCCCGCCGCGGGGGGCGAAGCCAATCTCTTCGAGCAGCATGACCAGCGTGATGGTGAACGAGTCGTAAATGCCCAGGTAGTCCACATCACCCAGGCCCAGCCCGGCCTCGTCAAAGGCGCGTTGCGCCGCCTCGGCAGCGCCGCACTGCATCACATCGCCCATCGCCGTGAGGTGCTGGTGGCGGTGTGCCTGGCCGGCGCCCACCATGGCGACCGCGCCCTGCGCTGCAGGCTCTGCCGACACGACGAGCGCCATGGCCCCGTCCGAGATCGGGCAACAGTCCAGCAGCGACAGCGGCCGGGCAATCGGCTTGGCGGCCAGCACCTCCTGCAGCGTGATGGGCGTGCGCAGGTGCGCGTCCGGGTGATGGGCCGCGTTGGCGCGCATGAGCACGGCAAATTCGGCCAGATCCTGCGACGTGACACCCGTGCGGTGCATGTACTGCGAGGCCATCAGCGCGTAATACGCGGGCACCGACGCGCCGTTGGGCACCTCGTAATCGGCATCCCCCACCTGCGCCAGGGTCTGGATGGAGCTGTCGCGTGACTGGCCCGTCAGGCGGTTTTCGCCCCCCACCACCAGCACATTGCGGCAGCGGCCCGAACGCACCAGCTCGCGCGCCGCCATCAGCATCGCGGCGCCCGAGGCGCCGCCCAACTGCAACCCGTGTGCATAGTGAGGCCGCAGCGCCAGGCGTTCGCAGAGCAGCGTGGACAGCATCAGGTGCGGCAGCGTGGTGGCGTAGCCGCACAGCACGCCGTCGATCTGATGGCGCCGCAGGCCACTGGTCTCGATGGCCTGCGCAGCGGCCACGTCCATCAGATCGAGCGCGCTGCGCCCCTCGTGGCGCCCGAAAGGCGTGCCGCCTGCGCCGCGCAGGTAGGCGGACCGCAAAGCTGTCGTCATTTACATGTCTCCTTGATGGGGGATGCAGGTCGGCGGTCGGCGCGCGTGGCTTCGGCCCAGCGCACCTGGCAGACCGTGGCCTCGTGCAGCAGCGCCTGCGCCAGCGCCGGCTCGCGCGTGAGGATGCGCTCGTTCAGCGCTGCAATACTCAGTGCCGCCACGGGGCGGCCCTCGGGGTCGAGGATGGCAACGCCAATGCCGCCCATGCGCTCGACCACCACATCGAGCAGCACAACAAAACCGCGCTCACGCGCCTGGTCGATGCGTTCGCGCAGGAGCGCGGGGGTGATGCGCGGGTAGCGATCGAGCTGGCCCAACAGCGTCTCCAGCGCCGCCTCGCGCTCGTCATCGGGCATCGCGGCAAGCAACGCCAGACTGCCCGCACCCACGCCCAGTGGCCGGCGGCTGCCCACGGTGAGGTAGTTGGCGCGGATGGGGTAGGTGCCCTCCTCCACGTCAATGCACAGTGACTCCACACCGCTGCGAATCGAGAGCACCACGGTGTCCTGGAACACGCCCGCCAGGCGCATCAGGCTGGGCCGTGCCAGAGGGCGCGGGTCAAAGCGCCGCAGCGCCGCAGCGCCCAGCACCGTGAGCTCGGGCCCCAGCGTGAACTGCTTGCTTTGCGCGTCGCGCTTCACAAAACCCTCGCGTGCCATCACGTCGAGCAACCGCAGCGCCGTGGCTTTGTCCAGGTCTGCCGCCGACGCAATGTCGGTCAGGCGCAGGCTGCCGCCTTCGGACATGACGCGCAGCACGCGCAAGGCACGCTCCACCGACGAGGTGGCACCTCGTTCATGGGTGATGACCGCCTTGGGGCGGGTTGAAGTGGACATGGAGTTTCTTTCGGTGAAACCATCAAGACAGTTCACGCAATTTAGAGCCACACCATCCCATAGTCAAAACACGGCGATCAAGTTTTATTGAATGAAATTTCAGCCACCCACGGGATGGTGGCCGCCACACCAGCGCACGGCGTCAATTTGCTCACTATTTGATAGCACAAGTCGCACCAGCGACAAGGGCGCAGGCCCTGTGCAAGCCACAATCGCGCCATGGGAACCCTTTACCTTGTGCGCCATGGCCAGGCCTCGTTTGGTGCGGACGATTACGACCAACTCAGCCCGCGCGGGCGCCAGCAGGCGGTGCGCCTGGGCGAGCACTGGCGCACACAGGGCCAGGCGTTTGACGCCATCCTCACCGGCACCCTGCGGCGCCACACACAAACGCTCGAAGGCATTGCCGAAGGCCTGCAGATCACCCCCGAGCCGCTGCAGATGCCCGGCCTCAACGAATACGACAGCCTGGCGCTCATCCGCGCCATCCACCCCCAGCCACTGCCCAAACCCGATACACCCGAGCGTTACCGCCAGCACTTCCGCCTGCTGTGCGACGCGCTGGCGCAATGGATGGCGGGCGTGATCAGCCCGCAGGGCATGCCCAGCTGGGATGCGTTTGCGGGCGGCGTGCGCGCCGCACTCGACCATGTGCGCCACCAGCACGCGGGGCACAACGTGCTGCTGGTGAGCAGCGGCGGCCCCATTGCGGCGGCGGTGGGCGAGGTGCTGGGCACGGCGCCCGAGGTGACCATTGCGCTGAACATGCGCATCCGCAACAGCGCCGTGACGGAGTTCAGCGTGTCGCCCAAGCGGCTGATGCTGCAGACCTTCAACACCCTGCCGCACCTGAACGGGCGCGAGCATGCCGACTGGGTGACGCACGCCTGAAAGGCGGATCCGCGCAGTAGGATGCCCTGCCGCAGACGGCTTCTCAAAGACCCAAGCAAGCGCCCAGCACCAGCGCGGCCTCCAGCGTGAAGTCGCCCGCGGCCATGCGTTCTTGCACCTGCGCCAGGCTCCACAGCTCGAAGCGCTCCACCTCGCCATCCTGGTTGCGGGGTTCCAGCCCGCCGGGCACGGTGCAGCGAAACCAGTCGATGCGCTCGACCATGTAACCCACGCCGCCGCCCTCGCGGCTGGGGCGGCTGAAATGCACCTGGCCGCCATGTTCCGGGCCGTGCAACTGCGGCAAGCGCAAGCCCGCCTCCTCCCAGGTTTCGCGCTCCAGCGCCTGCTGCAAGGTGTCGGCGGCCGAGACCATGCCGCCCATCAGCGTGTCCCACATGCCCGGGTTGTTGGGCTTGGTGCGGGAGCGCTGCTGCACCCACATGCGGCCATCGGGCGCCCGGCCCACCAGGTGCACCGCCCGCGTGGCAATGCCCAGCACGCGCACGGCGCCGCGCTCCACGGTGCCCAGCCGCTCACCCCGGGCATTGCACACCGCCAGCTGCTCGTCGCGCCAGGGGCCGCACCGGCCCTCGGCGCGCAGGGCCTGCGCCAGCAGGTTCAGCGCGGGCGTGACCGCGTCGGGTGGCACATCCAGGTGCCACACCACGCCACCCGATTGCTCCTGATTCAGGAGCTGGTAGCGCTTGTCAGAAAGGCGCCAGAGATCAATTGGATTCAACACCCCTGACGCCACCGACCCCACGGCCTGCCCCGCCACCCACAGCGGCTGGCGCGCTTGCGCGGGCGGCTGGCGGGCGGCCGCGCGGGCTGCGGCCAGCCAGTCGGCGGCAGATGCGGCGGCGGCCAGCGTCACAGCGTGAGGATGGTGGATCCGGTGGTCTTGCGCGCTTCCAGGTCGCGGTGCGCCTGCTGCACTTCGGCGAGCGGATAGCGCTGGTCGATGTGAATCTGGACTTGGCCGCTGGCCACCACCGCAAACAGGTCGTCAGCCATGGCCTGCGTGCCTTCGCGCGTGGCGATGTGGCTGAACAGCGTCTGGCGCGTGACGTAGAGCGAGCCCTTGGCGCCCAGCGAGCCCGGCGCGAACGGCGGCACCGGGCCGGAGGCATTGCCAAAGCTGGCCATCAGGCCAAACGGCCGCAGGCACGCTAGCGACTTGTCCCAAGTGTCCTTGCCCACCGAGTCGTACACCACCTTCACGCCCTTGCCACCCGTGATCTCTTTCACGCGCGCGGCAAAGTCTTCGGTGGCGTAATTGATGGCGTGGGCCGCGCCATTGGCCAGCGCAAGCTGGCACTTGGCATCGGTGCCGGCGGTGGCGATGAGCTGCAGGCCCAGGGCGCGGGCCCACTGGCAGGCAATCAGGCCCACGCCACCGGCGGCGGCATGGAACAGCACAAAGTCACCAGCCTGCAGGCCTTGCACGGGCAGCGTCTTTTTCAGCAGGTATTGCGCCGTCAGGCCCTTGAGCATCATGGCCGCGCCGGTCTCGAAGCTGATGGCGTCGGGCAGCAGGCACACGCATTGGGCGGGCATCACGCGCACTTCGCAATAAGCGCCGGGGGGCTGGCTGGCATAGGCGGCGCGGTCGCCCACCTTGAGGTGCGTGACGCCCTCGCCCACGGCTTCGATCACGCCGGCGCCTTCCATGCCGATGGTGGCGGGCATGCTCAAAGGGTACAGGCCGGTGCGGTGGTACACGTCGATGAAGTTCAGGCCGATGGCATGGTGGCGGATGCGGATTTCGCCCGGCCCGGGCTCCCCCACGGCCACGTCAACCAGGTGAAGTTCTTCGGGGCCGCCATGCTGGCGGATCTGGACGGCAAGGCTCATGAAAACGGTCTCCTGTAATGGGTTTGAAAAGTGGGCGCCATCCTGCCATGAATCTGCAAGCCTTGCCCGCCGCAGCGCCGTTACAGTGGCGGCATGACACAACGACTGACGCCCGGCACCGCGGCGCTGCTGGTGACGGCGCCGCTGCTGTGGGCCGGCAATGCCGTGGTGGGCCGCATGGTGCACGACCTGGTGCCGCCCATCACCCTCAATTTTCTGCGCTGGGTGCTGGCCCTGGCGCTGCTGCTGCCGCTCACGCACCGTGTGCTGCGCCCAAGCAGCCCGCTGTGGCCGCACTGGCGGCGCTTTGCCCTGCTGGGGCTGCTGGGCGTGGGCCTGTACAACGCGCTGCAATACCTGGCGCTGCAGACCTCCACACCGATCAACGTGACGCTGGTGGGCTCCAGCATGCCGGTGTGGATGCTGGCGGTGGGCGCGCTGTTTTTTGGCGTGGCCGTCACCCGCCAGCAGCTGGCGGGCGCGACCCTGTCGATGGCGGGCGTGCTCACCGTGCTCAGCCGCGGTGAGTGGAGCCAGCTGCTGGCGTTGCGCCTGGTGGTGGGCGACTTGTTCATGCTGCTGGCCACCATTGCGTGGTCGTTCTACAGCTGGCTGCTGGTGCGCACCACCGAGCCCGCCAGCCTGCGCGGCGACTGGGCGGCCTTCCTGGCCGGGCAGATGGTGTTTGGCCTGGCCTGGTCGGGCGCCTTTGCCAGCGCCGAGTGGGCCACGGGGCACACGCACATCGCATGGGGCTGGCCGCTGGCGGCGGCGCTGCTGTTCATTGCCATCGGCCCGGCGCTGGCGGCCTACCGCTGCTGGGGCATTGGCGTGCAGCGGGCCGGGCCGGCAGTGGCCGGGTTCTTTACCAACCTGACGCCGCTGTTTGCAGCCTTGTTGTCGGCCGCGTTTCTGGGCGAGACACCCAGCGGCTACCACGCCGTGGCGTTTGCGCTGATCGTGGGCGGAATTGTGGTGTCGTCGCGGCGCTGAAGGGTTTTGAATAAAAACAACCGCCAGCGCTTTGTGGGTAAGCGCAAGCAGCTATCAAAAACAAAGCATCCCCAACGCTGTCAGAACGTGCCAGGGTAGGCGCCGCCGTCGGCCAGCAGGTTCTGGCCCGTCATGTAACCCGCATGCACGCTGCACAAAAATGCGCAGATGGCGCCGAATTCTTCGGGGGTGCCAAATCGGCCAGCCGGAATCTGCGCCTGCTGGGCGCGGCGCACGTCGTCCAGGCTTTTGCCGGTCTTGGTGGCGGCCGCGCCCAGCGTGGTGGCGAGGCGGTCGGTGTCGAACTTGCCGGGCAGCAGGTTGTTCAGGGTCACGCCCTGCGCCGCCAGCTTGCTGCGCGCGGCGCCGGCGACAAAGCCGGTGAGCCCGCTGCGCGCGCCATTGGACAGGCCCAGGATGTCAATCGGTGCCTTCACCGCGCTGGAGGTGATGTTGACGATGCGGCCAAAGCCCCGCGCGGCCATGCCGTCCACCGTGGCCTTGATGAGCTCGATGGGCGTGAGCATGTTGGCGTCCACCGCCTTGATCCAGGCGTCGCGGTCCCAGTCGCGAAAGTCGCCGGTAGGCGGGCCACCCGCGTTGGTCACCACGATGTCGAAGTCGCGCCCCGGCCCGCCGGGCACCGCAAACACGGCGGCCCGGCCTTCGGGGGTGGTGATGTCGGCAGGCACCGCCAGTACCATGGGTTTTATGCCATTTTGACCTCTGGCGCTTGCTGCGTCTGCGCTAACAGCTATTAATTTGGAAGCAGCCAACTGCAGCGCATCGGCATTGCGCGCGTTGATGACCACGTTCACCCCTTCGAGCACCAGCGCCTGCGCGCAGCCAAACCCCAACCCTTTGCTGGCGCCACACACCAGCGCCCACTTGCCCGCGATACCCATATCCATAAAAAACTCCCGATGACTGGCTGCAACACGCAGCCGTTTCAAATCATAAGTGGGGCTTGGCAGCCCGGTCGGGCGCCCCCCCGCGTCGCCTCAGCGCGACATGCGCGTGAACACAAAGATGCCGGCCATCACCAGCGCGGTGCCCGCCGCCACCCACAGCGTGAAGGGCTCGCCCAGAATCCACACCCCCATGAAGATGGTGGACAGCGGGCCCACCATCCCGGTCTGCGCAGTCATGCCGGCGCCAATGCGCTCGATGGCCATCATCACCATCAGCACCGGCGCCGCCGTGCACAGCGTGGCGTTGAGCACCGACAGCCAAATCACCTCCGGCGCCACCACCGCAGCGCTCAGGGGCCGCAGCAGCACGAACTGCAGCAGGCAGCACAGGCAGGCCACCGTGGTGGCCAGGCCCACCAGCCGCAGCGCGCCGATGCGCTGCACCATCTCGCCGCTGTAAACAAGGTAGATGGCATAGCTCACGGCGCTCAAGAACACCAGCAGCGTGCCCCAGGCCGCATCGGCGCCCTGCAGTTGGGCCTCCAGGCCAAACACCAGCACCACGCCGCAGTAGCTGATGGCCATGCCCAGCGCCTGGCCCCAGCGGATGCGGCGGCCATACAGCAGCCAGCCGAGCATCATCACCAGCGTGGGGTTGAGGTACAGGATGAGCCGCTCCAGGCTGGCGCTGATGTAGGCCAGCCCGGCAAAGTCGAGAAAACTGGCCAGGTAGTAGCCCGTGACGCCCAGGCCCGCCACGCCCAGCCAGTCGCGGCGCAACAAAGGCGGCTTGCCCCGGCTGGCCCACCACGCCATGACGGCAAAAATGGGCAGCGCGAACAGCATGCGGTACATGATGAGCGTGACCGCGTCCACGCCATGGCGGTAGGCCAGCTTGACGATGATGGCCTTGCCGCTGAAGGCGATGGCGCCGAACAGCGCCAGCAAGAGGCCGGTTGCTACATTTTTTCTAGCTGCTTGCGATGGTTGGGATAGGGCTGTAGGCACTTTTTACTTAAAACTCACGCAAACGCATTCAAAAACCGGCAGCGCGCTCCCCCAAGGGCCTGCACCGCCCACCGAGCGGATGCCCGCATACAAGGGCAGTCGCCGGATGGCATGGGGCCATTATCGGCGGCACGCCCAGGGCACGCTGGGCCTCAATGGGCATGGAACACCCGGTGGTGCAGCCGCCGCAGCGACCACCACACGCCCACCGCCACCACCGGAATCGCCACGGCCGCCGTGGTCTCGGACGACAAGGGCCAGCCCAGCTTTTGCGCGCCCTTGGCCAGGTAGCTCACCAGCCCGACGATGTAGTAGGTGATGGCCGCCACCGACAGGCCTTCCACCGTGGACTGCAGTTGCAGCTGCAGATCCTGGCGCTGGTTCATGGTGGCCAGCAGGGCCTGGCTGCTTTGCTGCTGCTCGATCTCGACGCGCGTGCGCAGCAGGTTGCTCATGCGCGAGACGCGCTGCGACAGCGCATCCTGGCGCCGCGTGGCCCACTCGCAGGTGCTGCGCGCGGGCGTCAGGCGCCGGTCCATGAACTCGCGGATGGTCTGCATGCCCGCCAGGCGCGATTCGGCGATGTCCTGGATGCGGCGGTCCACCAGCTCAAAATAGGCGCTGCTGGCCGAAAAGCGTGAGTGCGTGGCGGCGTACTGGCTTTCCACCTGCCCGGCCAGGCGGGTCAGGCGGTCGAGCAGCGCGGGCTCGGCATCGCGGTTGGCGGTGCGGATGGCATCGGCCAGCGCGGCCAGCTCGCGCTCGGCAAAGGCCAGCACCGTGGTGGCCTCGCGTGCGGCGGGCAGGCCCAGCAGGGCGGCCATGCGGTAGGTTTCGATCTCCAGCAGGCGCTGCACCAGGCGGCCCAGGCGGCGCGGCGCCATGCCGCCCGCCAGCAGCACCATGCGCGAGAAGCCATCGGCGTGGATGGCAAAGTCGGTGTACAGCTCGCCATGCCCGTCGGCCACGGTGGAGGCCACCAGCGTGTCTTCGTGCAGCACATGCTTGACCAGCGAGCCCGAGCCAAACTGCTGCGTGGGCAGCACCCACAGGTTCAGGCTGCACAGGCAATGGCCCGGCAGGGCGGCCAGCCATTCGTGTGGAACCACATCGATGGCGCTGGTGGGCTCGCGCTCGCCAAAGGCCTCGGCGGACGCCGGGACCATGAAGGTCCAGGTGACGAACTCGGTGTGCAGCTCCCAGCGCAGCCGAAAAGCACCCAGGTCCATCCGCAAGTGGGTGGTCTGGGCATCGGGCAGCGCCATGTGGTGGTCGCGCAGCAGTGCCGCCACATGGGCGCGGCTGGCTTCGCGGCCCGCCGCATCGGCCAGCATGACGATGTGGGCAATGGCCAGCGGTGCTGCCAGGGCCTCGGGCGGGCGGGCGTGGATCTCGTTGTGCAGCATGACCCGGTGCGGGTGCTGCGTGGGGCGGTTGGGTGGTTGCATGCGGTCCTCGGTGCGCCATTGTGTACCGGGCCTTCGCCCTTTCCACCGAGTCACCGCCCCAAAAAGCAACGGCACCCGAAGGTGCCGCTGTGCTTGCAGCCGGGGCCCGCCCTGCGGGACCGGCGAACGGGGTAAGGGGCTCAGTCTTCGACGAAGGCCTCTTCGCGCTTGTTCTTCACGGCGGGCAGCAGCACGATGACGAGCAGCAAGGCAGCAGCCGCCAGCAGGCCGGCCGACAGCGGACGCGTGACAAACACGCTCCAGTCGCCGCGCGACAGCAGCAGCGCACGGCGCAGGTTTTCTTCCATCATCGGGCCCAGGATCAAGCCGAGCAGCAAGGGCGCAGGCTCGGTACCCAGCTTGTGGAAGATGTAGCCAATCAGACCAAAGATACCCACCATCCAGACGTCAAAGGTGTTGTTGTTGGTGGAATACACACCCACCGCGCAGAACAGCACGATGGACGGGTACAGCCAGCGGTAGGGCACCGTGAGCAGCTTGATCCAGATGCCGATCAGCGGCAGATTCAGAATCACCAGCATGGCATTGCCGATCCACATCGAGGCGATCAGGCCCCAGAACAGCTCGGGGTTGCTGGTCATCACCTGGGGACCCGGCTGAATGTTGTGGATGGTCATCGCACCCACCATCAGCGCCATCACGGCGTTGGGCGGAATGCCCAGCGTCAGCAGCGGGATGAACGAGGTTTGCGAACCCGCGTTGTTGGCGGCCTCAGGCGCAGCCACTCCGCGGATGTTGCCCTGGCCAAAGGGCACTTCGCCGGGGTGCAGCTTGGTTTTCTTCTCAATGGTGTAGGCAGCAAAAGCCGACAGCAAGGCACCGCCGCCGGGCAGGATGCCCAGGGCAGAGCCCAGGGCCGTGCCACGCAGCACCGCGGGGAACATGCGCTTGAAGTCCTGCGCCGTGGGGAACAGGCCCTCGACCTTGGCCGTGAACACCTCGCGCTCGTCTTCGGGGCGCGAGAGGTTGGCAATGATTTCGCCATAACCGAACACGCCCATGGCGATGGTCACGAAGCCGATGCCGTCGGTCAGCTCGGGAATGTCAAAGCTGAAGCGGGCCACGCCCGAGTTCACGTCGGTACCCACCAGGCCAATCAGCAGACCCAGCACGATCATGCCCACGGCCTTGAGCAGCGAGCCCGAGGCCAGCACCACGGCGCCGATCAGGCCCAGCACCATCAGCGAGAAGTATTCAGCAGGGCCGAACTTGAAGGCCACTTCGGTCAGCGGTGGCGCAAACGCCGCCAGGATCAGCGTGCCCACGCAACCGGCGAAGAACGAGCCCAGGCCAGCAGCCGCCAGCGCGGGCCCTGCCCGGCCCTTGCGCGCCATCTGGTAGCCGTCGATCACGGTCACCACCGAGGACGATTCGCCCGGCAGATTCACCAAAATGGCGGTGGTGGAGCCCCCGTATTGCGCGCCGTAATAGATGCCGGCCAGCATGATCAGCGCCGCCACGGGCGGCAGCGCGTAGGTGGCGGGCAGCAGCATGGCGATGGTGGCCACGGGGCCGATGCCAGGCAGCACGCCGATCAGCGTGCCCAAAAGGCAGCCGACAAAGCAGTAAACGAGGTTCTGAAACGTGAAGGCGACGCCGAAGCCGAGCGCCAGGTTGTCAAACAATTCCATAGTGTGGGTGCTCCTGCCTTAACCGGAAATAAAACTGGGCCACACCGGGAACTGAAGCTTCAGCGCCCAGACGAATGCCACATAGCTGCCCACGGCGAGCACCGTGGCAAGTACAAACACCGACTTCGCATGGAACTCGTTGCCTGCCAGGCTGGCAATGAAGGTCAGCGCATAGATGCCGACGATCAGGCCCATGGCGGGAATACCCAGGCTGGGCAGGCCGGCCAGCAAAATGCCGAAGGCAAAGTTGGCGGCCAGAATGAAGAACAGCGGCTTCCAGGCCCATTTGCCGATCTTTTCACCGTCCACGGTTTCCACCACGGTGGCCTTGAACGTAATAACGCCGCCGATGATGGCCAGCAAAATACCCAGCAACAGGGGGAAATAGCCCGGTCCCATGCGGGCGCCGGTGCCGACGTTGTAAGTTGTGGCGCCCCAGGCGAAGGCCACGCCGACGCCCATGAACATGAGGCCGGCAAAAAAGTCTTTTTGACTCTTGATTTTCACGAATGTCTCCTTGGCGGAATCTCAACCACGGGATTGTGCGGGGAATGTGGGCGCATAGCGATGTGGATTCCACCTACATCCCGTCACAATCGCCGCCCGCTGCGGTGCGGCGCCCTGGGTGAGTGCGGGTTTACCCCGACTTGATCAATCGAGCGGCGGCGTCGCCGCAATCACCTCGTCCAGCGTGGTCAGCCCTTCGGCCACCCGCAGAGCGCCGGCCAGGCGCAAGGGGCGCATGCCGTCGGCCACCGCCTGGCGGCGCAGCACCTCGATCGAAGGCGCCTGGGTGATCTTGTCCTTGAGCGCCTCGCTCACCGTCAGCAGCTCGTAAAGCCCCATGCGCCCCAGAAAGCCCCCCATGCGGCAGTCCACGCAGCCCACGGGCTTGTAGGGCTGGTAGGCGCCCGTGATCTTCCAGGGCTTGACCACCTCGACCAGCGCCTCGGGGGTGGCCAACGTATCGGGCTGCTTGCACTGTTTGCACAGCGTGCGCACCAGCCGCTGGGCCAGCACGCCCAGCAGCGTGGCGTTGATCAGGTAGGACGGCACGCCCAGCTCCATCATGCGGGTGATGGCCGAGGGTGCATCGTTGGTGTGCAGCGTCGAGAACACCAGGTGGCCCGTCAGCGCCGCCTGGATAGCCATCTCGGCGGTTTCCAGATCGCGGATTTCGCCCACCATGATGATGTCCGGGTCTTGGCGCATCAGGGCGCGCAGGCCTTCGGCGAAGTTGAAGTCGAGCTGCGGCTGCACCTGCGTCTGGTTGAAGCTGGGCTCGATCATTTCGATCGGGTCTTCCACGGTGCTCACGTTCACCTCTTCGGTGGCCACGCGCTTCAAGGTGGCGTACAGCGTGGTGGTCTTGCCCGAGCCGGTGGGCCCGGTCACCAGGATGATGCCGTGCGGGCGCTTGACGAGCTGCTCCCAGCGCTGCGCGTCGTGCGGCGCGAAGCCCAGCGCGTCGAGATCCTTGACGGTGTTGTCGGGGTCAAAAATCCGCATCACCATCTTCTCGCCAAACGCCGTGGGCAGCGTGGACAGGCGCATTTCCACCTCGTCGCCGCGCTGGTTGCGGGTCTTGATGCGGCCGTCCTGCGGGCGGCGCTTTTCCACCACGTCGATGCGGCCCAGCAGCTTGATGCGCGACACCATGGCGTTGTGCACGCCCATGGGCATCTGGTAGACCGGGTGCAGCACGCCATCGATGCGAAAGCGGATCACGCCCTGCTCGCGGCGCGGCTCCAGGTGGATGTCGCTGGCGCGCTGATCAAAAGCGTATTGCCACAGCCAGTCCACCACCTTCACGACGCCCTGGTCGTTGGCATCGAGCTGCTTGTTGCTTTGGCCCAGCTCCACCAGCTGCTCAAAGCTGCTGCCCCCCGAGTTGCCGCCCGCCTTCTGCGCCGCCCGCACCGATTTGGCCAGCGCAAAAAACTCGGCCGTGAAGCGGTGAATATCCTGCGGGTTGGCCACCACCCGGCGCACCGTGCGGCGCGACTGGCGCTCCACCTCGGCCACCCAGTCGTCGATGAAGGGCTCGGCCGTGGCCACCACCACCTCCTTGGCCGTCACCTGCACCGGCAGCACCTTGTGCCGCTCGGCATACGAGGCGCTCATGGTGTCGGCCACGCGGCCCACGTCCACCTTGAGCGGATCGATGCGCAGGTAGTGCAGCCCGGCGCGCTGGGCCAGGTATTCGGTCAGCGATTCAATATCGAGCGGCTTGCCATCGCTGGCGCGCGCCATGGCGACGCTGGCCAGCCGCACCAGCGGATGCTGCGAGCTTTCGGCCTGCGAGCAGCGGGCGATGGTGCGGTGCGCCTCTTGCGGCGAGATCACGCCATCGGAGCGCAGCCAGCCCACCATGCTGCGCCAGTCCAGCGGACCCGCATGGGCCGCAGGCGCAGCGGGCGCGGGGAATTCGGTGAAGGTTTTCATCAGGGGCTTCGGTGTTCAGTTCAATGGCGAGGCGGAGCGGCGGACGGTCAGCCCGCCACGGGTTTGAACACGCGCAGCCATTTGGCCGAAGGGATGTCCCAGCGCGCCTGGATGGCCTCGGCCCGCGCGGCCAGCTCGGTGCGCTTGGGCCGGCTGGGCGTGCGCTGCGCCAGCACCACGGTGTTGCCCTCGCGGGTGGGCTTGAAGGCCCACAGGGCGTCTTCGCCAAAGGCGCTGGCCATGCTCTTGAGGCTGCGCTCGAAGCTCGATGCCCGGCCAAACAGGTTGACGGTCATGCAGCCGTCTTCGGTCAGCAGGGCGCGGCAGTCGGCGTAAAAGTCGGGGCTGTCGAGCACCGGCGCCGCGGCTTCGTGGTCGTACAGATCGACCGCCAGGGCGTCCACGGTGCCCAGCCACATCGGGTTGCGGATTTCCTCGGCCGCATCGGCCAGCACCACGCGCAGCTTGGGGCCATCGGGCGGCAGCTTGAACCACTGGCGGCACACCGCCAGCACCTGCGGGTTGAGCTCGATGGCGGTGGTGCACAGGCGCAGTTTCTTGTGGCAAAACTTGGTGATGGCCCCGGCCCCCAGCCCCAGCTGCATGGCGTGGCGCTTGGTGACACTGGCGGGCTCAACAAACAGCAGCCAGGCCATCATGCGCTGCACATACTGCAACTCGATCTCGAACGGCTCGGCCACGCGCATGGAGCCCTGGATCCAGGGCGTGCCCAGGTGCAGGTGGCGCACCTCGCCATCGTCAGAGACGCTCACTTCGGGCAGTTCAACTTCGGTCTTTTTATTGCGGGCCATTCACACCAATCCATGCCGGGCCAGCAGTTCGGCCCAGGCGTTCAATTTACGTTCAAAACTCCACGACGCGTTGGCTGGGCTGGTGGAAGGCAGGCGGTGCACCGCCACCCCCAGCAACGCCGTGCTGCGCGCATGCTTGAAGCTCTCCCCGCCATTGTGGGCGATGGCCGCCAGCCGGGGACAGCGCGCGCGCAGGCTGGCAAAGTCGTTGACCTGCGCATTGCGGATGCGGGTGTCCAGGCTGCCCACCCGCTCACAGCTGGCGTACACGTCCCACAGGCCCAGCCCGCGCGCCAGCAGCCAGTCGCAGCGCTCGCCATAGTGCGCTGCGCCGGGCAGCGGGTGTTGCGGCCAGAGCGCCTGCAGGATGCGCCAGAAATGGTTTTGCGGGTGCGCATAGTATTGCCCCGCCCGCAGCGAGGCCGCGCCCGGAAAGCTGCCCAGCACCAGCACCACCGTGCGTTCGGACACCACGGGCGCCAGCCCCGCCAGGCGCTCGCCGCCGGACGGCAGGAGCGGGCTGTGCACATCGCGGGGTCGGGTGGACCGGCCCACAGCCGCCTTGTTTTCCTTCATGCGCCCATTCTGGCCTGAAATCCAACACACACCTCGGTCACTATCAAATAAATAGCTACCAGCGCTTATCTGGAAAGCGCCAGCGGCCAAAAACACCTCAAACTTCCTGCACCAGCCCGGCCAGCCGCGGCAGCGCCGCACAGGCGTTGGCGGTGCTGCCGCGCGCCAACTCCGCCAGCGGCATCCCGCGCAGGCCCGCCACCACCGCAGCGATGCGCGGCAGCTCGGCCGGGGCGTTGCGCCCCTGGGGTTGTCCGGCGGCCCGCTGCCCGGCCGTGGTGTAAAGCCAGTGCGGCGGGATGTCGGGCGCGTCGGTTTCCAGCACCAGCGCCGATTCGGGCAACTCGGCCGCCAGCCGGCGCAATTGCAGTGCCCGGTCATAAGTCACCGCGCCGCCAAACCCCAGCTTGAAACCCAGCGCGATGAACGCCTGCGCCTGCTGCAGGCTGCCGTTGAAGGCATGGGCAATGCCGCCCGGCACGGCAATGTCGCGCAGGCCCTTGAGCAGCCTGTCCGCCGAGCGGCGCACATGCAGGATCACCGGCAAGTCAAACCGGCGCGCCAGTTGCAGCTGGGCACGGTAAAACTGCTCCTGCCGCGCGAGGTCAAGGCCCTCGGCAAAAAAATCCAGCCCGATCTCGCCGATGGCCACCAGGCGCGGGTCATGGCGGTGCTGCTCCAGCGCCTGGGCCAGCAGCGCCAGGTCGGCATCGGCCGCCCGCGCGGTGCAGAGCGGGTGAATGCCCAGGGCGTAGCTGTCGCCATGGTGGTGCGCCAGCTCGCGCACGGCGTCCCAGTTGGCGCGCTCCACCGCCGGAATCACGCAATGCGCCACGCCCGCGGCAGCGGCCTGCTGGCGCACGGCGTCGCGGTCGGCGGCGAACTCGGCGGCGTCCAAGTGGCAATGCGTGTCGATAAAAAAAGGCATGCCGCCATGATGCCGCACCCGCGCCCGCCCCACAGCGGCCGGCGCGCCCAGCGCACCATGCCAGAAGGCGGATGCACAAATCAGCGATCCGTGCTACTGTCAAATCCGTGCGCCACGCCCTGGCGCGACATGCCTTTTCCTCACCCCCGCGCGCCAGCACCGGCGCGGCGCCCGCAGCCCATGGGCATGCGCGCCGGGACAGGAAATGGCCATGGAACCAGAAGGTGACAGGATGCCCCGGCCCGCCCTCTACAGCAGTTCCCGCCCCACCCGGCGCCCGGCAGAACCGGCGGCCGAATCCGCAGGCACGCCGGAGCCGTCGCCATCGCTGGCGCAAGCTTCCGCACCATCCACAGCCACCACCGCCCAGCGCAACCGCCTGCGCGCCCTGTGGGCGGCCGTGGTGCTGCTCACCGCGCTGCTGCTGGCCAGCCTGTGGCTGCACCCGGGCGCAGCGCCGCGCCGCATCACGCAGGACGACATCGACGCCGCCGTGCTGCGCACCCTGGAAACCACCACCTTGCCATCGCCCGCCGCAGCAGCGGTGGAGGCCGTGGCGCCGTCGGTGGTGCGCGTGGTGGGCTACATGCGCAGCAAGAACGGCAAGACCGAGGTCGAGCGCGGCGTGGGCACCGGCGTGGTGATTGTGGATTCGGGAATCATCCTCACCAACCTGCATGTGGTGCAGGGCGCCAGCCGCATCACCATCACCTTCCACGACGGGCTGGAGACCACCGCCAGCGTCACCGGCGTCCAGCCCGAGAACGATCTGGCCGTACTCCAGGCCCACAAGGTGCCCGACGACCTGGCCGCCGCGACGCTGCGCTCCACACAAGACCTGCGGGCGGGCGACCAGGTGGTGGCCATCGGGTTTCCGTTCGGCATCGGGCCGTCGGCTTCGGCGGGCGTCGTGTCGGGCCTGGACCGGGAATTCGAATCGCCAGAAGGCAATCGTCCACTGACCAACCTGATCCAGTTCGATGCGGCCGCCAACCCCGGCAACTCGGGCGGCCCGCTGGTCACCATGGACGGCGAGGTGGTGGGCATCGTCACCGCCATCCTCAACCCCACCGAGGCCCGCACCTTCATCGGCATCGGCTTTGCCGTGCCCATTGAAAACGCCGCGGCTGCGGTAGGGATGCCGCCGTTCTAGTCTCCACCCGTTTCTGCAAGGACGCCATGACACCCACCGCCACACCCCCTGCTGCCGCATCCACCGCCACGCTGATGGAGCAGGTGCTCTACGAGGTCAAGCGCGTCGTGGTCGGGCAAGACCGTTTTCTCGAACGCGTGATGGTGGCCATGCTGGCCCAGGGCCATCTGCTGGTCGAAGGCGTGCCCGGCCTGGCCAAGACGCTCACCGTGAAAACGCTGGCCCGCACCATCCAGGGCAGCTTCAAGCGCATCCAGTTCACGCCCGATCTGGTGCCCGCCGACCTGGTGGGCACGCGCATGTACAACCAGAAAACCGGCGAGTTCAGCACCACGCTGGGCCCGGTCTTCACGCACCTGCTGCTGGCCGACGAAATCAACCGCGCGCCCGCCAAGGTGCAAAGCGCCCTGCTGGAGGTGATGCAGGAGCGCCAGGTCACGATTGCCGGCGAGACCCACAAGGTGCCCGAGCCCTTTTTGGTGATGGCCACGCAAAACCCCATCGAAACCGAAGGCACCTACGCCCTGCCCGAGGCGCAGGTGGACCGTTTCATGATGAAGGTGCTGCTCGGCTACCCCACCGAGGAGGAAGAGTTCGTGATTGCCCAGCGCGCACTGGATGCGCCCGTGCAGGTGCTGCCCGTGGCCACCACGGCGCAGCTGTCGGCCCTGCAGGCCGAGTGCCGCAGCGTGTATGTGGACCCGTCGCTGCTGCAATATGCGGTGAAGCTGGTGGCGGCCACGCGGGCGCCCGCACAGCATGGCGTCAAGGACATTGCGCAGTTCATTGCCTGCGGCGCCAGCCCGCGCGCCACCATCTGCCTGGCCGAAGGCGCCCAGGCCCTGGCCATGCTGCGCGGGCGGGCCTATGTGCTGCCCGAAGACATGACCGACCTGGCAGCCGATGTGTTGCGCCACCGGTTGTCGCTGTCGTACGAAGCGCTGTCGGACGGGCTGGATGCCGATGCGCTGATTGATCGCATCATGGCCAAGATACCGGCGCCTGCACGGCCTTTGCACCACGCGCAAAACAGCATGGGCCCTCACCATGAGCAAAAAGCCGCCT
Organism: Acidovorax sp. JG5; assembly: GCF_017939685.1. Classification (NCBI taxonomy): domain Bacteria; kingdom Pseudomonadati; phylum Pseudomonadota; class Betaproteobacteria; order Burkholderiales; family Comamonadaceae; genus Acidovorax; species Acidovorax sp. JG5. The sequence goes on along the minus strand of NZ_JAGKSE010000008.1, from coordinate 63,699 downwards.
GAAACCGCCGCCGGGCAGCCCCTGCCCAGCTTGCCCGGCCAGGCCGACCGCCTGCTGCGGCAGCTGGAGTGGCATGTCATTCGCCGGCTCGACGGTCTGCTGCAGGGCGACTACCGCACGCTGGTTCGCGGCAGCGGGCTGGACCTGGCCGATCTGCGCGAATACCAGCCCCACGACGATGTGCGCCACATCGACTGGAACGTCACGGCCCGCCTGAACGCCCCCCATGTGCGCGTGTTCACCGAAGACCGCGAGATGTCGGCCTGGTTTCTGCTGGACCTTAGCCCTTCCATCCACTTTGGTCCACAGGGCCACGCCAAGCGCGACATCCTCACCGGCTTTGTGGCGGTGCTGGCGCGCCTGCTCACGCGCCACGGCAACCGCGTGGGCGCCATGCTGTATGGCGCGGCTGGCGCAGGTGGTGCGGGCGGTGCAAAGGGCGCAGAGGGCCGCAGCGCGCGTGCGGTGGATGCCGTGCTGCCCCCGCGCAGCAGCCGCGCGCAGGTGCTGCACCTGGTGCACCGGTTGCTGCAGCCGGGCACCGTCCAGCCCGCTGGCGGCACGCAACTGGGCTTGCTGCTGCAGGCCGGCCTCGGCGGCATCCGCCGGCGTTCCACGGTGTTCGTGGTGTCGGATTTCATCAGCGCGCCCGGCTGGGAAAAGCCGCTGGCTCAGCTGGCGCAGCGCCACGACGTGGTGGCCGTGCGCCTGTTCGACCCGCTCGAACTCGAACTGCCCGACCTGGGCCTGGTGCTATTGCGCGATGCCGAAACCGGCGAACAACTGCAGGTCGACACGCACGACCAGGCCTTTCGCCAGCGCTTTGTCCGTCTGGCCGCCGAACGCGAGGCCGCTCTGCGCGCCAGCCTGGCCGCAGCGGGCGCCGACACGCTGGAGCTGCGCACCGATGACGACCTGATCGACGCCCTGCTGCGCTTCATGGACCTGCGCCAGCGCCGCGCCGGCCCGCGGCTGCGCGCTTTCAAGCCCAGCCCCCGCGCTACCAGCGTGCCGGCCGGGCGGGCCGCTGCCTAACACCGCTCCATCAAGAACATAAGAACCCAAGGACACCCGACCATGGTCTTTCTCTGGCCCACCCTGCTCTGGCTGCTGCTGGCGGTGCCGCTGCTGGTGGCGCTGTATGCCTGGCTGCTGCACCGGCGCAAGCAGACAGCGCTGAACTACCCCAGCCTCGGTCTGGTGCGCGCGGCGCTCGGCCCCGGTCAGCGCCTGCGCCGCCATATCCCGCCCGCATTGCTGCTGCTGGCACTGGTGGCCCTACTGCTGGCGGCGGCGCGCCCGCTGGCGGTGATCACGCTGCCCTCGGAGCAGCAGACCATCATGCTGGCCATGGATGTGTCGGGCAGCATGCGCGCCACCGACGTGCAGCCCGACCGCATCACCGCCGCGCAAGACGCCGCCAAGGCCTTCATCGCCGAGCTGCCGCGCCATGTGCGCGTGGGCATCGTGGCCTTTGCGGGCAGTGCCCAGCTGGCGCAGCTGCCCACCCAGAGCCATGAAGACCTGGTCAAGGCGATCGACAGCTTTCAGCTGCAGCGCGGCACGGCCACGGGCAACGGCATCATGCTGGCGCTGGCCACGCTGTTCCCGGATGCGGGCATCGACATCGCGGCCCTGGGCGGGCGCCAGGCCATGCGGCCGCGCTCGCTCGACGAAGTGACCAAACAAGACCCGGCGAAAACCTTCACGCCCGTGGCACCGGGCTCGTACAACTCGGCCGCCATCATCATGCTGACCGACGGCCAGCGCACCACCGGCGTGGACCCGCTGGAAGCCGCCCAATGGGCCGCCGACCGGGGCGTGCGCGTGTACACCGTGGGCGTGGGCACGGTGCAGGGCGAAACCATCGGCTTCGAGGGCTGGTCGATGCGCGTGCGGCTCGACGAAGAAACCCTCAAGGCGGTGGCCTTGCGCACCCAGGCCGAATACTTCCACGCCGCCACGGCCGCCGATCTGAAAAAAGTCTATGAAACCCTGAGTTCGCGCCTCACGGTGGAAAAGCGCGAAACCGAAATCTCGGCCCTGCTGGCGCTGGCGGGCGCCACGCTGGCGCTGCTGGCCGCCGGGCTGTCGGTGTGGTGGTTCGGGCGGGTGATGTAGTCAGCCACTATCAAAACAAGAGCTGCTTGCGCTGGCTGGATAAGCGCTAGAGGCCAAAAGCACCCAAAACACCCAAACCCCACTATTCGGCCAGGCCCCCAGGGCCCTTCACCAGGGTGGTCAGCGGCAAATCGTGCAGTTCCTGCAGCAGCCGCACCAGTTGCTGCGCGGCGGCGTCCACCACCGCTCGGCCCTTGTCGGCTGTGGCGGCGGCGGCATTGCCCACCGCGCCGGCGACATGGTAGTCCTGCATCTGCCAGCCCAGCTTGGCGCTTTTGCCGTTGCCCAGAATGGCGTAGCGCTCGGCACGGTCCTGCGAGGTGGAGCGGAAATCGCGCGCGTGCTCCATGTGCACCGTGGCGGGCGCCAGGTGCAGCATCATTGATGTCTCGATCTCGCCCGCATGGATGCCAAAGCGGTGTTCTTCGGCGCTGAACTGGCCGGCCACCGCATCGGGCAGCGGCAGGCTGAACCAGCTGGCGCCGTACACCAGCAGACCGCAGCGCGTGCGCAACTCGCGCGCCACGATGTCCATCACGCTGACCTGGCCGCCATGGCCGTTGAACAGCAACAGCTTTTTCACCCCGGCGCGCGCCACGCATTCGCCGATCTCGGTCCACAGCGCGATCACCGTGGCGGGCGACAGCGTGAGCGTGCCGGGAAAGCGGATGTGCTCGGGGCTCAGGCCCACCACCTGCGGCGGCAGGAACAGCGCGGGCAGCGCAGCCGGCAGCAGCGGCAGGGCGGCGTCGATCACGCCCTGCAGCAGCGTGGCGTCCACCGACAGCGGCAGGTGCGGCCCATGCTGCTCGATGGCCGCCACGGGCAGCACGGCCACCGTCTGCCGGGCCTGGCCGCTGGCAAGCAGCCGGGTGAAGTCGCGGGTGGAAAGGTCGGCCCAGAGGCGCGACGGCAGGGATGGGGTGGCAGCGGCGGTCATGCCTGCCATGGTAGTGGAGCAGCGGCACGCGCGGATAATCCGGCCTGTGCAAAGCCCGCGCCGCCGGTCCGACGGGCTTTGCGCCCCCTTTCGCTCCACATTGCCCGACAGCCCCATGCCCCAGCCCCTTGCCCTCACGTCGCTCGCCACATTACGCCACCACCGTTGGGTTCGCCGGGGCCTGTGGGCCTTGCTGGCGCTGTTGCTGCTGTGGCTGCTGAGCTGGCTGTCGGTGCCGGCGCTGGTCAAGGGCCCGCTGGAGCGCATCGCCAGCGAACAGCTGGGCCGCCCCGTCACCGTGGGGGCCATCGAGTTCAAGCCCTGGACGCTGGAAGTCACCCTGCGCGACATCGCCATCGGCGGCGCCCAGGGCGGCCCGCCGCAGCTGAGCATTGCGCGCATCTATGCCGATGCCGAGCTGCAGTCGCTGCTGCGCCTGGCGCCGGTGGTGGACGCCCTCGCGATCGACGCGCCCCATCTGCGGCTTACGCACCTGGCCGACGGCCACTACGACGTGGACGACATCCTGGCCCGGCTCACCGCCCCCACCGACAAACCCGCCAGCGGCCCCGCCCGGCTGGCGCTGCACAACCTCACGCTGACCGGCGGCGCCATCGACTTTGACGACCGCACGGTGGACAAAACCCACGCCGTGCGCCAGCTGGCCCTCAAAGTGCCCTTCATCAGCACCCTGCCCGCACAGCGCGAGATCCAGGTCGAGCCGCACCTGTCTTTCGAAGTGGACGGCAGCCGGTTTGACTCGTCGGCGCAGGCCACGCCGTTTACCCAAACCGGCAAGGGCGACGCCACGCTGAAGTGGGAGGGGCTGGATCTGGCACCTTACCTGCCCTACCTGCCTGCCAGCCTGCCGGTGCGCGTGCAGGGCGCCGTCCTCGACCTGGACCTGAAGGTGGCGTTCGAGCAGGCACCCCGCCTGGCCGTGACGCTGTCGGGCCAGGTGCAGACGCGCAAAGTGCAGATCACCGATCGCCACCAGCAACCCCTGCTGTCCTACGAGCGCCTCACGGTGGACATGGCCGATGTGCGACCGCTCGACCAGGTGGTGCGCCTGGCCCGCGTGGAGCTGGCATCGCCCATCGTGACGGCCACGCGCAATGCCAAAGGCGAGATCAACCTCGCGCAACTGGCCGCACCGGCGGGATCTCCGGCGGCATCCCCCACCGCCAAACCCACACCGCCTGCCGCACCGGCCCCCCAGGGCCCCGCCAGCGGCGCGACCCCATCTACCAGCGGCGCAACGACACCCGCCAGCAGCGCCAGCAGCGCAACTCCACCCGCCGCCCCGCCCGGCTGGACCGTGGCCGTGGCGCAGGCCGCCGTGCGCCAGGGCCAGCTGCGCTGGACCGACCAGAGCACCCGGCCCGCCGCCGCGCTGCAGGCCACCGACTTCACGCTGGATGTGGCCGATGTGGCCTATCCCTTCAAGGCGCCGCTCACCTTCACGGGCGCGCTGGGCGTGCAAAGCAGCACGCAAAGCCTGCAGGGCAGCACCCTGGCCTTCAAGGGCCAGGCCACCGACCGCGCCGCCGAGGTCAACCTGTCGGCCAAGGCCCTGGCTCTGCAGCTGGCCGCGCCCTACCTGGCGCAGACGCTGGAGCCCGCGCTGACCGGCCAGCTCAGCGGCGAGATGGCCGTGCAGTGGCAAGCCCCCGCCGGTGACGCAGCCAAGGCAGGCGCCACGGGGGTCACCCTCAGCGCCGGCCCGCTGGCGCTGGAGCAACTGGCGCTGCAACAGGGCAAGACCGCGCTGGCCAGCGTGGGCAAGCTGGGCCTGGACGGCCTGAAGCTGAATCTGGACACCCGCACCGTGGACATCGCGCGCCTGGGCATCACCCAGCCCCAGGCCACGGTGGAGCGCGCCGCCGACGGCCGCTGGATGTTCGAGCGCTGGCTCAAGGCCGCACCCGCCACCACGCCCGCCGCCAAGCCCGCCAGCAGCACCACGGCGGCAGCGCCCGCCTGGCGCGTGCGCCTGGGCGAGCTGAACGTGGACCAGGGCAGCGTGGCCTTTGCCGACCGCGCCCAGCCCCGCCCCGTGGCACTGAACCTGTCGGCGCTGAGCCTGCAGGCCCGCAACCTGGCCCCGGACGGCCGCAAGCCCGAAGCGTTCCACCTGTCGGCCCAGGTGGCTGCACGCCGGGGCAACGCCGGCAAACTCGAATTCGGGGGCAACGCCGGCAAGCTCGACTACCGGGGCACGCTCACGCCCCAGCCCTTTGCCACGCAAGGCCGCCTGGAGGCCAGCCGCCTGCCCCTGCACGCCCTCGACGGCTACCTGGCCGACCGCTTCGCCATCGAACTGCTGCGCGCCGACGTGGGCTTTCGCGGCCAGGTGGCGATGTCCCAAAGCCCGCGCGGCACCACGCTGCGCCTGAACGGCGACGCCGCCATCGACGCGCTGCGCGCCAACAGCACGGCCGCCGCCACGCCCAAGACCGCCGAGCAGGTGGGCGAGGAACTGCTGGCCTGGAAGAGCCTGGGCCTGCGCGGCCTCTCCGTGGCCCTGGCGCCCAACACCGCCCCCCGCGTGGAGGTGAAGGAAACCAGCCTGGCCGACTTTTATGCGCGCATCGCCATCAACGAAAACGGCCGGATCAACCTGAGCGACATCGCCAAAAGCCCGGCCGAGGTCAACAACCAGGCGCCCACCGCCACGCCCGCGCCACCCACCCCCGTGGCCGCTGCCCCTGATACGCCCCCCGACACGCCCGCAAACACCGCCACCGCATCGGCCAGCGCCCCCCTGCCGCCCGACCCGCTGGCGCCGGTGGTGGTGTTCGGCCCGGTGAGCCTGGTCAACGGCAAGGTGCTGTTCTCGGACTACTTCATCAAGCCCAACTATTCGGCCGACCTGACCGAGCTGACCGGCAAGCTCAGCGCGTTCTCGTCCCAGCCGCCGGGCGGCGAGCCCGTGCTGGCCGACCTGGAACTGCGCGGCCGCGCCGAGGGCTCGGCCTCGCTGGAAATCACTGGCAAGCTCAACCCGCTGGCCAAGCCGCTGGCGCTCGATATCCACGGCAAGGTGCGCGACCTCGAATTGCCGCCCCTCACGCCCTATGCGGTGAAATACGCGGGCCATGGCATCGAGCGCGGCAAGCTCAGCATGGACGTGTCCTACAAGGTGCTGCCCAACGGCCAGCTCACCGCCAGCAACAAGCTGGTGCTCCACCAGCTCACGTTTGGCGACCCCGTGGAGGGCGCCCCCAACAGCCTGCCGGTGCGGTTGGCCGTGGCCCTGCTGGCCGACAGCCAGGGTGTGATCGACCTCGACCTGCCCATCAGCGGCTCGCTGAACGACCCGCAGTTCCGCGTCGGCCCCGTCATCTTCAAGATCATCGTCAACCTGATCGGCAAGGCCATCACGGCGCCGTTCAGCCTGCTGGCCCGCGCGTTTGGCGGCGGCGACGAACTCAGCAGCGTGGCCTTTGCCCCCGGCAGCGCCACGCTCACGCCCGAAGCCCGGCAAAGCCTGGACAAAGTGGCCCAGGCCCTGACCGAGCGGCCCGCGCTCAAGATCACCGTGACCGGCACGGCCAGCCTGGCGCGCGAGCGCGAGGCCCTCCAGCGCGAGCGCCTGCAAGCGCTGGTGCGCGCCGCCAAGCGCCGCGCCACCCCTGCCGACACCAGCCCCGTGCAGGCCGCCGAATACCCGGCGCTGCTCAAGGAGGTGTACCGCCGCGCCGACATGCCCAAGCCGCGCAACCTGGTGGGCATGGCCAAGGACCTGCCGGTGCCCGAGATGGAAGCCCTGCTGCTGGCCCACCTGCCCGCCGCCACCGAAGACCTGGCGACCGAGCTGGCCACGCAACGCGGCCAGGCCGTCAAGGCCTACCTGGCCGAGCAAAAGCTGCCCGCGGAGCGCCTGTTCATCGCCGCACCCCGGACCACCGCGGCGGACGAAAAATGGACGCCCCAGGCCCAGCTGAGCTTGGCGACACAATAGAGGCAACCCGTCAGGCCGCGCCACGCGCAGGGTGCACCACGCCCGGCGTGCCCTGCCAGGGCGCACCGGAACCAACCGCTGCGCCAGCGCTCACACCCTGTAACCATGCCTTATCGTCTGCTCTCGCGCCTCTTTTTCGCTCTGCTTTTCATAGCTGCCAGCGCTTCATGGACGGGCGTCAGCGCCCAATTTAGCCAAAAACCGGGGACCAGCACCAGCAGCGTGGTCACCACGCCCCGAGTGCGCGCCGAACTCATCGCGCACGCCCCCGAAGGCGTGGGCCCCGGCCAGCCGCTGTGGCTGGGCCTGCAAATCACCCACCAGCCCGAGTGGCACACCTACTGGAAAAACCCCGGCGACTCGGGCCTGCCCACCGAGCTGAGCTGGACGCTGCCTGCCGGCCTGGCCGCTGGCGACATCGCCTGGCCCGTGCCCCACACCATCCGCATCGGCACCCTGGCCAACCATGGCTACGAAGGCACGGTGCTGCTGCCCGTGCCGGTGCAGGTGGGCCCCGACTTCCAGGCGCCGCTGGCAGGCAACGGCACGCTGGCTGTGCGCCTGCGCGCCACCTGGCTGGTGTGCCGCGTCGAGTGCATTCCCGAAGAAGGCGAATTTGCGCTGCAACTGCCGGTGCGTGGCTCCACCGCGCTGCACGCCGCCGCCTTCGCCCAGAGCCAGGCCGACCAGCCGCTGGCGCTGGCGGGCGACGGCCAGGGCAGCCAGGTGCGGGTACAGGGCGAGCGCCTGCAACTGACCGTGCGCGGGCTGCCCGCTGCCGCACGCGGCCAAACGCTGGCCCTGTTTTCCGAAACACCCGAGGTGCTGATCCCCGCCGCCGTGCCCGGCAAGGACTGGACGCAGGCCTGGAACGGCGATGTCTGGACCGCCGACCTGCCGCTGTCGCCCCAGCGCGGCGACACGCCCGCCAGCCTGCCGCTGGTGCTGGCACTCGACCAGCGCCCCGCAGACCAGCAAGCGCCCCACGCCTGGCGCACCGTGGCCAGCGTGAGCGGCACCTGGGCCGCCGCCCCGCGCGCCAGCGTGTCGCCCGCCCTCGCGGCGGCGCTGGCGGCCAACCAGGCCCAGTCCGCGCCTTCCGCCCCCACCAGCGCCCCGCTGGGCACGCTGCTGGCGGCGCTGGCCGGCGGGCTGCTGGGCGGCCTGCTGCTCAACCTCATGCCCTGCGTGTTTCCGGTGCTGGCCATCAAGGTGCTGGGCTTTGCGCAGCACGGCAGCAACCGGCGCGCGCAGCGCCTGGCCGGTGCCGCCTACACGGCAGGTGTGGTGCTGTCGTTTCTGGCGCTGGGCGGCCTGCTGCTGGGCCTGCGCGCGGCGGGTGAGCAGCTGGGCTGGGGGTTTCAGCTGCAGTCGCCCGCCGTGGTGGCGCTGTTGGCCGGGCTGTTCACGCTGATCGGGCTCAACCTGGCGGGCCTGTTCGAGTTTGGCCAGTTCGTGCCGGGGCGCCTGGCCACGCTGCAGGCGCGCCACCCGGTGGGCGATGCGTTTTTGTCGGGCGTGCTGGCCGTGGCCATTGCCTCGCCGTGCACGGCACCGTTCATGGGTGCCTCGCTGGGCTTTGCCGTGGGCATGCCCGCCGCGCAGGCGCTGGCCGTGTTTGCCGCGCTGGGCCTGGGCATGGCCCTGCCCTACCTTGCCGCCAGCCTGGTGCCCGCCGTGGTGGGCTGGCTGCCCCGCCCCGGCCCATGGATGGACACCTTCCGCCGCGCCATGGCGTTTCCCATGTTCGCCACGGTGGTCTGGCTGGTGTGGGTGCTGGGCCAGCAAAGCGGTATCGACGGCGCGGGCGCCTTGCTGGCGCTGCTGGTGGCCGGCAGTGCGCTGGTGTGGTCGCTCACGCTGCGCGGGCGCACGCGGGTGGTGATTGCTTCTGTTTTGATAGCTGGCAGCGCTTGGCTGATAAGCGCTATTGGCCAAAATGTCATCAAACCGGTGGAGAACGCCGCCCAGGTCGCCACCGGCGGCAGCGGCGGCACCAGCGCTGCCAATGCCTGGCAGCCCTGGTCCGCAGACCGTGCGGCCGCGCTGATGGCCGCTGGCCAGCCGGTGTTTGTGGATTTCACCGCCGCATGGTGCGTGACCTGCCAGTACAACAAGCGCACCACGCTGGCAGACAGCAGCGTGCTGGCCGATTTTGCCGACCGCAAGGTGGCCCTGCTGCGCGCCGACTGGACGCGCCGCGACCCCGCCATCACCGCCGCCCTCACCCAGCTCGGCCGCAGCGGCGTGCCGGTGTATGTGCTCTACGCCCCGGGCAAGGCGCCGGTGGTGCTGACCGAGATCCTCAGCGTGGCCGAGGTGCGGCAAGCGCTGGCGACGCTGTAGCCGCCAACGCATCCGGCCTGCGGCGCGGGGCGGGCGGGGGCAGACGCGCTTGCGTACACTGCCCCGCATGAGCCGCACCCCCGACACCATCAGCACCCTGCGCGACGTGCTGGGCCGCTGCCGCACCATTGCGGTGGTGGGCCTGTCGCCGCAGTGGCACCGCCCCAGTTTCTTTGCCGCCAAGTACCTGCAGGCGCACGGCTACCGCATCGTGCCGGTGAACCCGGTGGTGGCGCAGGGCGGCGGCAGCATTCTGGGCGAGACCTGCTTCGCCAGCCTGTCCGACGCCTCGCAGGCCATCGCCCGCCAGGGCGGGCGCATCGACATGGTGGACTGTTTTCGCAAAAGCGACGACATCCCGCCGCTGGCCGAGGAGGCCATCGCCATCGGCGCCAGCTGCCTGTGGCTGCAGCTGGGCGTGGTCAACGAGGACGCCGCCCAGCGCGCCGAGGACGCGGGCCTGCAGGTAATCCAGAACCGCTGCGTAAAAATTGAGCATGCGCGCCTCTTCGGCGGCCTGGGCTGGATGGGCGTGAACACCGGCGTGATCACCGCCAAGCGGCTGCGCAAGCTTCCTTATTGATAGCTGCCAGCGCTTTCTGCACAAGCGCTGGAGGCACTTTTGACATAGACCATGGCCAATACCCCTTCTTCCGGCGCCGACCACGCCTACGGTTTCGGCACCCGCGCCATCCACGCAGGCGCCCAGCCCGACCCGGTGACCGGTGCGCGCGCCACGCCCATCCACCAGACGACCAGCTTTGTGTTTGACGACGCCGAGCATGCCAGCAGCCTGTTCAACCTGCAGACCTTTGGCAATGTCTACAGCCGCATCAGCAACCCCACGGTGGCCGTGCTGGAGGAGCGCATCGCCAGCCTGGAAAACGGCCGCGCTGCCCTGGCCTGCGCCAGCGGCATGGCCGCGCAGATGGCGGCACTGCTGGCCATCCTGAAAACCGGCGACCACATCGTGGCGGCGAGCACGCTGTATGGCGGCACGGTGGGGCAACTCGGCGTCGGGTTCAGCCGGCTGGGCATCGAGACCACGTTCGTGGACCCGGCCGACCCCGAAAACTTTGCCCGCGCCATGCGCCCCAACACCCGCGCCGTGTATGGCGAAACCATCGGCAACCCGCTGGTCAACGTGCTGGACATCACCGCGATTGCCGAGGTGGCGCACGCGCACGGCGTGCCGCTCATCATCGACAACACCGTGGCCAGCCCCTACCTGTGCAACCCGCTGCAGTTTGGCGCCGACATCGTGGTGCACAGCGCCACCAAATACATCGGCGGCCATGGCACCACCATGGGCGGCGTGGTGGTGGAAGGCGGCAAGTTTCCGTGGGACAACGGCAAATTCCCCGAGATGGTGGAGCCCAGCCGCGCCTACCACGGTGTGAAGTTTTACGAGACCTTTGGCGACTTTGGCTACACCATGAAGGCGCGCATGGAGGTCAACCGCACCTTTGGCGGCGTGCTCTCGCCCATGAACGCCTGGCAGCTGCTGCAGGGCGCCGAAACGCTGCACCTGCGCATGCGCGAACACTGCCGCAATGCCCTGAAGGTAGCGCAGTTCCTGCAAGGCCACCCGAAGGCGCAATGGGTCAACTACCCCGGATTGAGCGGCTCGCCGTACCACGCGTTGGCCCACAAGCAGTTCCGCGTGGTGGACGGTCACCCCGGCGCCTCGGGCATCCTGACCTTTGGCGTGAAAGGCGGCGCGGCGGCGGGCGAGAAGTTCATCGACGACTGCGAGTTTTTAAGCCACCTGGCCAACATCGGCGACGCCAAGACGCTGGTGATCCACCCGGCCTCGACCACGCACCGCCAGCTCAGCGAGGAGGAACTTGCCCGCGCCGGTGTCAGCGCCGACATGGTGCGGCTTTCGGTGGGCATCGAGGACATCGACGACATCCTGTGGGACATTGACCAGGCCTTGGCCCGCGCCACGGCCTGATTCCATTTCCCTTGCTATCGATTCAGCCCGTTGGCGTCTCCAGCGCCTTTCGGGCTGAGCGCATCCAAACCTGTTGGTCAATGCTCCGCAGGCGGCCTGGTGCAGCCTGCGGTGCGGCAGCGCTGCCAGCGGCGCCCGCGCTGCACAGCCGGAGCCAGCCACAGGATGTGCACGGCCACATAACCCAGCGCCGCCAGCAGCAAGCCCAGGGTGGGCAACCCCACCAGCAGGGGCGTGCCCAGGGCCTGCATCCATGCGGCCAGCGCCTGCACGGAAAACACTCCGTCCGGCGCCACGGTGCCCCAGGCGGGCATGACCTGCTCTCCCGGCATCGCCAGCGCGCCCAGGTAAAAGGCCAGCGCATACAGCGGCACGATCGTCAGGGGGTTGGTATAGAACGTGGTCATGCCCCCCGCCACCACATTGCCCCGCAGCCAGGCGCAAGCCAGCAGGGTGCCGGGCAACTGCAGCGGGCCGGGAATGAGCCCGCAGAACATCCCCGCTGCCACGCCCCGGGCCAGGGGCTGGCGCTGAAAACGGAACAGCGCGCGCTGCTCCAGCCAGGGCTGCAGGCTCAGCAGCCAGGGCCGGTCCATGTGGCCCCGCACGCGGGGCTCCAGCCCCCGCAACCAGCGGCGCAAGCTGCACAGCATCTGCATGGCGGCCAAAGCTCAGCCCTTGGGAGGCAGGGCAGGCGAGCCTTGGCTCGACGCCCGCAGCGACAGCACGATGGAGCCGGCAATCAGCGTGGCCGTGACCAGCAGCGCGTAGCCGATCGGAATCTTCACCAGGTCAATCAGCAGCATCTTGCCGCCGATGAACACCAGCACCAGCGCCAGGCCGTAAGCCAGCAGGTGGAAGCGGTTGGCCAGGTCGGCCAGCAAAAAGTACAGCGCGCGCAGGCCCAGGATGGCGAAGATGTTGGCCGTGAGCACGATGAACGGGTCGCTGGTGATGGCAAAAATCGCCGGAATGCTGTCCACCGCAAAGATGATGTCGGTGGTGCCGATCAGCACCAGCACCACGAACAGCGGGGTGTAGTGCTTGATGCCGCCGATCATGGTGCTGAGTTTTTCGCCGTCAAACCGGTCGGTGATGCGCATGCGCTTTTTCAGCAGCGTGAGCACCGGGTTGGTGGCGATGTCGGGTTCCTGCCCGGCGGCAAACCACATCTTCGCGCCGGTAAACACCAGAAACGCGCCAAACACATACAGCAGCCAGTGGAAGGTGGCCAGCAGCCAGGCGCCCACCAGAATCAGCAGGGTGCGCAGCACGATGGCGCCGATGATGCCGATGATGAGCGCGCGCTTTTGATACTGCGGCGGCACGGCAAAGTAGCTGAACAGCATCAAAAAGACAAAGATGTTGTCGATCGACAGGCTCTTTTCGACCAGATAGCCGGTGATGAACTGCATCGACACCGTGTTGGCCACCTCGCGGCCCTGGCTGCCATCGAGGTACCACCACAAAATGGCCACAAACACAAAGGCCAGTGAGAACCACAGCAGGCTCCAGCGCACGGCCTCTTTCATCGTGACCTTGTGCGCGCCCTGGCGCTCCATCACCAACAGGTCGATGGCAATGGCCACCACCACAAAGACGGCAAATCCCGCCCACATCCACCAGGTTCCTATCGTTTCCATGCTTTTTCTCCGAAAGGGAATTTGTTTTGCCCACCGCTCGCCTCGGGCACAGGGCTGCACTGTAGGGGCGGCATCGATTCTTAAAAACCTGTCATATTGGTAGCATTGGTTCGGTTTTTACGAACCCCACCGCTTCACCCACCGAAAGCCCCCCATGAGCCAAAGCTTCAATTACCGCCATCTTTTCTACTTCTGGGTGGTGGCCAAGGAAGGCGGCATTGCCCGCGCCGCCGAGCGGCTGGACATGGCCGTGCAGACCATCAGCGCCCAGGTGCGCGAGCTGGAAAAATCGCTGGGTGTAAGCCTGCTGCGCAGTGAGGGGCGCAACCTGGTGCTGACCGACGCCGGCGTGGCGGCGCTGCACGAGGCCGACCTCATCTTTGCGCTGGGTGAGCTGCTGCCCGTGCGCGTGCGCGAGGCCGCCAGTGGCCAGACGCTGCGGCTGAACCTGGGCATCTCTGACGGCATTGCCAAGCTGGCCGTGCACCGGCTGCTGACGCCCGTGCTGGACGAGCCCCACCTGCGGCTGCTGTGCCATGAGGGCGAATTTCAGCCGCTTTTGGGCGAGCTGGCACTGCACAAGCTCGACGCGGTGCTGGCCGACCGCGCGGCGCCGCCCAACCCCACCCTGCGCACCACCAGCCAGCTGCTGGGCAGCAGCGCCATCGCCTGGTATGCCCCGCCGCTGTGGGCCGAGGCGACAGCCAACGGCTTTCCGCACAGCCTGGCCGTGGTTCCCGTGCTGCTGCCCACCGACCACGCCGCCATGCGCGCGCGCATCGACCACTGGCTGGAGCGCGAGCGCATCCGCCCGCGCATTGCCGGCGAGTTTGAAGACAGCGCCCTCTTGAGCACCTTTGCCGCCACCGGCATGGGCGTGATGCCCGCGCCCGTGTCGCTGGGCGAGCACCTGGCGCAGACCCATGGCTTGGTGCAGGTGGGCAGCACGCCCGATGTGCAGGAGCAGTTCCACCTGATCTACAGCGCGCGCAAGGTGATGCACCCACTGCTGACGCGGCTGCTGGCGTCGGGGCAGAGTGGCACGCTACTGAATCAATAGCTGCCAGCGCTTATCCATCAAGCGCCGGATGCCAAAAACACCTCAAATGGTGCCAACCCACACCAGCGCGCCCCGGCCATCCAGTCCACCACCACCCGCAAGCACATCCACCCACGGCAGCGCAAACCGGGCATCGCGGCTATCCTCGCAGCACGTCGACCGCATGAACGGCAGCACGCTCGACTGCCGGCTCCACCCGAACCTTCATCGGCCCCATCCAACCAGCGCTCATGTCCTCGCCCTCAACCTCTTTATGGAGCCCCCTGCGCCAGACCGCTTTCCGGGGCCTGTGGATCTGCGGCGGGGTGTTCTTTGTCGGCAACGGCATGCAGACCATGGCGGCCGCGTGGCTCATGGTGGAACTCACGGGCTCGTCGTTCCTGGCGGCGCTGGTGCAGACCGCCGTGTTCATGCCCATGTTCTTGCTGGCGCTGCCCGCCGGCGTGCTGGCCGACACCACCGACCGCCGGCGCCTGATTTCGGGCGCGCTGCTGGCGCAGACCGTGGCCTGCGCGCTGCTGGCCCTGCTGGTGCTGGGCGGATGGGGTGGCCCGGCATCGGTGTTGCTGCTGGTGTTTGTGTGCGGCTGCTGCACGGCCATGCTCACCCCCGCCTGGAACTCGTCGGTGATCGACCCGGTGCCGCGCGACGGATGGCCGCAGGCCATCACCGCCGTCAGCATTGCCTACAACGCGGCGCGCGCCGTGGGGCCCACGCTGGCGGGGCTGCTGTTTGCGCTGCTGGGGGCGGGCTGGGTGTTTGCCGTCACGGTGGCCACCACGCTGGTGATGTGGGAATCGATCCGCCGCTGGCCGCCCAAGGCGCACCCGCCGTCCAAACTGCCCGCCGAGCGCCTGTGGGGCGGCACATTGAGCGGCCTGCGCTTTGCCTGGCATTCGCGCATGATCCTGGCGCAGCTGGTGCGGGTGACGGCCTTTAGCGCGGCGGGCTCGGCGCTGTGGGCATTGCTGCCGGTGATTGCGCAGCGCCTGGGCACCGGCGCGCAGGGCTTTGGCCTGCTGATGGGCTGCCTGGGCACGGGCGCGGTGCTGGTGGGCCTGGTGCTGGGACGGCTGCGCGCGCGCTTCGGGCTGAAGGCCATCGTGGGCACCGCCGGCGGCGTGTTTGCCGCGGCCATGCTGGTGGCGGCGCTCACGCAGCGGGCCTGGTTTGTCTATCTGTGGCTGCTGCTGGCGGGCGCGGCGTGGATGTCGGCCATGTCCACCTTCAACACCGCCACCCAGGCCAGCGCGCCGCAGTGGGTGCGCTCGCGCGCCGTGGCCATGCACATGGTGGCGGCGCTGGGCGCGTTTGCCATGGGCTCGGCCTTCTGGGGCGCCTCGTCCGACCTTATCGGCATCACGCCCACGCTGTGTGTGGCTGCGGCCCTCATGGTGGCCAGCCTGCTGCTGGCCCGCCCCATGCCCCTGCGCATGGGCGCACTGCACGAGGTGACCCAGGCCACGCCGTGGGACGAGCTTTTCATCGAGGCCGAGCCCCTGCCCGAGGCCGGCCCCGTGGCCGTGGAGGTGGGCTACCGCATCGCGCCGGGCACCGACGCGGCCTTTCTGGACGCCATCGGCCGCATGAAGGCCCCGCGCCGGCGCGATGGCGCCACCTTCTGGCGCGTGTACAAGGACCTGGGCGAACCCTCGCGCTATGTCGAGCGCTTCATCGTCGAATCCTGGGCCGGCTACCTGCACCAGCGCGCCCGCGCCACCCTGGCCGACCAGGCGCTGGAGACCGAGGTAAGGGCTTTCCTCGCGCCCGGCGAAATCGTGCGGATGTCGCACTACATCGCTGAACGGTGACCCCCCCTGAGCCGCTTCGCGCCTTCCCCCCTGAGGGGAGACGCTCCCAGCGGCCTGGCAAAGCCAGTTCCGCGGGCGCACTGGCTTGATGCGCGTCAAATTTCCACCGCCGGGTCGAGTGTCGAGGCGGGTGGTCCGCCTGCGACAATTGCGGGATGACCTTCGCGCCCCTCTCCAACGACACCTTCCTGCGCGCCTGCCGCCGCCAGGCCACCGACTACACGCCCCTGTGGCTCATGCGCCAGGCGGGGCGCTACCTGCCCGAGTACAAGGCCACGCGTGCCCAGGCAGGCAGCTTCATGGGCCTGGCCACCAACGTCCAATACGCCACCGAGGTCACGCTGCAGCCGCTCGATCGCTTCCCGCTCGACGCCGCCATCTTGTTCAGCGACATCCTGACCGTGCCCGACGCCATGGGCCTGGGCCTGTCGTTTGCCGAGGGCGAGGGCCCGCGCTTTGCCCAGGTGGTGCGCGACGAGGCCGCCGTGGCCCAGCTGGCCGTGCCCGACATGGACAAGCTGCGCTACGTGTTTGACGCCGTCACCAGCATCCGCAAGGCCCTCAACGGCCGCGTGCCGCTGATCGGCTTTTCGGGCAGCCCCTGGACGCTGGCCTGCTACATGGTCGAGGGCAAGGGCAGCGACGACTACCGCCTGGTCAAGAGCCTGATGTACGCGCGCCCCGACCTGATGCACCGCATCCTGGCCGTGAACGCGGACAGCGTGGCGCAATACCTGAACGCCCAGATCGACGCAGGCGCGCAAGCCGTGATGATTTTTGACAGCTGGGGCGGTGTGCTGGCCGATGGGGCATTTCAGGAATTCAGCCTGGCCTACACGAAGCGTGTGCTGGCGCAACTGAAGCGCACCGGCGTGGACGGCACCGACGTGCCGCGCATCGTCTTCACCAAAGGCGGCGGCATCTGGCTTCAAGATATGAAGGACATCGACTGCGAGGTGCTGGGCCTGGACTGGACGGCCAACCTGGGCAAGGCGCGCGCCATCGTCGGTGGCAAGGTGGGCGGCCCCGGCAAGGCGCTGCAGGGCAATATCGACCCCAACGTGCTGTTTGCCCCGCCCGCGCAGATCGTCAGCCAGGTGCACAAGGTGCTCGACAGCTTTGGCGCGCCGCACACCGACCGCACCACCACCGGCCCCACGCACATCTTCAACCTGGGCCACGGCATCAGCCAGTTCACCCCGCCCGAGCATGTGGCGGCGCTGGTGGAGACGGTGCACGGTTACTCGCGCGCGCAGCGCCAGCGCTGAAGGGACGGGGCCGCCGCCCCATGCACCACGCGGTGGCGTGCAGGCCACGGTTATGCACAAAATGGGGCGCCCCCAGTCGCTCGGCGGCGGCGCTTGCACACCGTTCCAACGGTCTGTGCCATTTCTAAAAATTTCCGCTAAGTGATTGATTTTGAACGATTTAATCCAAATGCCTTTTTTGTAAGCAAACCAGCCGAAACGCGTCATTTCAAGGACTTGCAGGCCAAACCCCCGAGATATCAACAAAGTTATCCACAGAAATTCTGGATTTCTTGCAAATCCCCCATGAAATCAATCACTTGCAGGTCAAATTGAAGAATTTTTTGAGGAGCAGCATCGGTGGCTAGCACAAATCGGGGGCATTTTTCCCTCTTGACGAACCCGGGCTGTACGACTTATGCACACAAATCGTGGTGCGGCGCAGCAAATATCCGGACGACCGTGCTAACACAAAAATTCCCCCTGAAATTCTTCAGACGATTGATTCATAAGGATTTTTTGTTCATGCCCTTTTTCCGGGCAATCTGTTGCAGGCCAGCATTCATGCGGCCTGGCAGGGCATCCTGACAGGATGTCAACAAAGTTATCCACAGAAAACCGGGATTACCTGCCGGCACCAGCCAAATCAAGCACTTAGCCGCCACACCCCCACATCACATCAAGATGCGCCCGTAATGTCCGCCCACCCCACCATCGTCCATGTGGCCCTGCAGACCCCGTCGCACAGCGGCGTGGGCGACCTGCTGAGCTACGCCAGTGAGCGCCCGCTCGCGCCCGGCACGCTGGTGCGCGTGCCACTGGGCACGCGCGAGGTGCTGGGCGTGGTGTGGGATGCCGACGCGGCCACGGGCGAGCTGCCCGACGGCGCCACCCTGCGCTCCATTGCCGGCGTGCTCGACGGCGTGGCCCCGCTCGATGGGCCCTGGCGCCGCCTGGTGGCGTTTGCGGCGCGCTATTACCAGCGCGCCCTGGGCGAAGTGGCCTTGGCCGCCCTGCCCCCGCAGCTGCGCGACCTGAAACCCGAACAGCTGGCGCGCCGCCTGCGCCGCCCGGCCCAGGCAGTGGGCGACCACTCAGACGCTATTCAAACCATAGCACTTAGCGCAGAGCAGGAAAGCGCCAGGGCCAGAATTGCCTCTGAAAAAGGCCCCTTCCTGTTGTTTGGCAGCACCGGCAGCGGCAAGACCGAGGTGTACCTGCGCTGCGTGCAGGAAATGCTGGAGGCCGACGCCACGGCCCAGGCGCTGGTGATGGTGCCCGAAATCAACCTCACGCCCCAGCTCGAAGAGCGCTTTGTCGGCCGCTTCGCACCACGCTTTGGCGCAGGCGCCGTGGTCTCGCTGCACAGCGGCATGACGAACCCGCAGCGCCTGAAAAGCTGGCTGGCCGCGCACAGCGGCAGTGCCCGCATCGTGCTGGGCACGCGCATGGCGGTGTTTGCCAGCCTGCCGGGCCTGAAACTCATCGTGGTCGATGAAGAACACGACCCGAGCTACAAGCAGCAGGAGGGCGCCCGCTACTCGGCGCGCGACCTGGCCATCTGGCGCGGGCGCGAGCAGGGCGCCAAGGTTCTGCTGGGCTCGGCCACGCCCTCGCTGGAAAGCTGGCACGCCAGCCGCCCGCCAACGGCCGAAGACCCCGAAGGCGGGCGCTATGTGCGGCTGCACATGCCAAGTCGAATCGGTTCCGGCAGCGGCGCCGGTGCCCTGCCCCGCGTGCGCCGCGTGGACATGAACCAGCAACCCCGGCGCACGGTGTTCAGCGCACCGCTGCTGGCCGCCATCACCGAGCGCGTGGCGCGCGGCGAGCAAAGCATGGTTTTGCTGAACCGCCGTGGCTACGCCCCCGTGCTGCACTGCGCCGACTGCGGCTGGAAAAGCGACTGCCCGCACTGCAGCGCGCACCAGGTCTTCCACAAAACCGACCGCACGCTGCGCTGCCACCACTGCGGCTATACCGTGCGCGTGCCCTACCACTGCCCCACCTGCGGCAGCCCCGACATCCACCCCATGGGCCGCGGCACCGAGCAGCTCGAAGAGCAACTTGGCGCCCTGCTGCGCAACGTGCAGCGCCCCGACGGCGCGCCCGCCCGCATCGCCCGCATCGACGCCGACACCACCCGCGCCAAGGGCGCGCTGGAGGCACAGCTGGCGCAGGTGCATTCGGGCGAGGTGGATGTGCTGGTGGGCACGCAGATGATTGCCAAGGGCCACGACTTTCGCCGCATCACGCTGGTGGCCGCCGTGCAGCCCGATGGCGCCCTGTTCAGCAGCGACTTTCGCGCGCCCGAGCGGCTGTTTGCGCTGCTCATGCAGGCCGCCGGCCGCGCCGGGCGCGACGCCGCCTACATGGCCGCGCAGGGCACGCCGTGCGAGATGTGGGTGCAGAGTTTTCACCCCCAGCACGCCGTGTTCGAGGCGCTGCGCACGCACGACTACCCGGCCTTTGCCGCCCAGCAACTGAAGGAGCGCGAAGAGGCCGCCATGCCGCCGTTCTCGTACCAGGCCCTGGTGCGGGCCGACGCGCGCACGCAAGAGGTGGCGCAGGGTTTTCTGACCGCCGCCACCGCCGCCGCCCATGCGGCAGGACTGCCGGGGCTGGAGGCGGTCACCCTGTTCCCGCCCGTGCCCCTGACCATCCAGCGCGTGGCCAATGTGGAACGCGCCCAGATGCTGATGGAAAGCCCCAGCCGCGCCGCGCTACAACGCTTTCTGGCCGCGTGGCAGCCGGTGCTGCAAACCACCCGCAGCCAGCCCGAGCACAAGGGGCTGGTGCGCTGGCTGGTGGATGTGGACCCGCTGGCGATTTGAAGTTGCCTGGGGTAGTTTGAGGTGTTTTATGGCTCCAGCGCTTGTAGATAAAGCGCCTTAAGCTATCAAAAGAGAAGCAGGCCGCAGCGTCGCCGGAAACCGGCATCTGGCCCTGTCGTTGCTCAGCGCGCTTTCGAGCGGCGCGAGGCAACGCCCAGACCGGCCAGCGCCAGGCCCATCAAGGCCAGCGAGCCAGGCTCGGGCACCGGGTTTGCCGACACATTCATTACATAGGCACCGCTGTTGCCCAGCGCGCCGCCACTGACGGCAAAAGCGTTTCCAAAGCCGCAACCGAAGCGGCACACCCCGATGAAGTAGTTACCCGCAGCCACGTTGAAGTTGACGATGGCGGCATCCAAAATAGAACCACCAAAGTCGTAGTTGTTGTCATCGTTCGCCGCCAACAAGGTGCCCGCAGCGTTCCACAGGCCGACTTCCATGTCCGTGTAGTTGACGCTGTCAAAGTCGATCGTGACGAGTCCACCAGACGTGCCAAAGGTGTAGAAGTCATACGCCGTCCTCAACCCGGTTGACCGCGTGACCTCGACGTGCGGCTGCGTGGTCGAGTTGGTCACTGTAGAGACGAAGTTGGTCGAAAACAGGCTTGCACCAAGGACTTGTGCGGTGGCAACACTGCCAGCGCCGATGGACGCCACCGGCAAGGCATGGGCCGCGACCCCGGCAACACTGATGGCAGCAGCAAGCGCTATTTTGGAGAACATGGTCATAGAACTTCCGATTGTTTTGGGTGAGGTAAATGGAGCCCCATGGGTTCGTTCCGCGCGATTGCCTTGGGTCTGGGCACTTGAAAGCAAATTACGCGCCACGCACGTGTTTTGTTGTTTTATTCGTTACAGATCAAACACTTACAAATGTTTCGGCGTGCGATCGCGATCCAAAAGAGCCGCGAGTGTAAAAAAACCCGACACTTCGACGGCCAAGACTACCTGGCTGGCGCCAGAAGCCCGGACGAACTGGCTCGCCCTGTGCTGGACATACCGAATCAGGCCAGCCCCTTGCAGAGAGTTTTCGACCACAAGAAAAGCGCATCTTTTTAACCTCTGGCGCTTATGGACAAAGCGCCACCAGCTATCAAAATAAAAGCACTCAGGTCAACAGCGCCACCGCCCCCGAAAAGCTCAAGAACGCCAGCGCCGTGGACACCAGGATGATCCGCGCGATGCGCCCGTTGTGCGCGCCAAAGCGTTCGGCCAGCAGCGAAACATTGCTGGCGCTGGGCAGCGCCGCCAGCAACACCAGCACCGTGAGGGCGAACGGCGTGAGCGGCACCCCCAGCGCGATGGCGGCCCGGCCCACGGCCCACACCAGCAGCGGGTGCAGCAGCAGCTTGGCCAGGGCGATGGGCACGTAGTCGCGCACCAGCACGCGCTCGTGCGGGCTCATCTGCGAGCGGGCCAGCACGGCGCCAATGGCGAACAGCGCCACGGGCGAGGCGGCGTCGGCCAGCATGGCCACGGTTTTGTTCAGCGGGCCGGGCAGCGTGAACTGCAGGGCCGAGGCCAGCGCGCCCAGCGCAATCGACCAGGGCATGGGGTTGGTGGCGATGCCCCTGAAGGCATTGCGCAGCGCCACGCCCACGCCGTGGGTGCCGGCGCCATCGAGCCGCGACAGCGCGATGCACAGCGAGCTGGTGATGACCATGTCCACCACGATGGCGACGATGGCCGGGCCCGCGCTTTGCGCACCCAGCAGCGCCACCAAAAGCGGCACGCCCATGAAGCCGGCGTTGGGGAAAGCCGCCACCAGCGCGCCAAAGGCGGCGT
Source organism: Acidovorax sp. JG5 (assembly GCF_017939685.1). Taxonomy (NCBI): domain Bacteria; kingdom Pseudomonadati; phylum Pseudomonadota; class Betaproteobacteria; order Burkholderiales; family Comamonadaceae; genus Acidovorax; species Acidovorax sp. JG5. The sequence goes on along the minus strand of NZ_JAGKSE010000008.1, from coordinate 41,995 downwards.
CGTTCCAGCCCATGCGCGGCCCGCGCGTGAGGGCCACCGTGCCGCCCACCATGACCAGCGCGCACAGCAGGTACACGCCGGCCACGGCCGGGTCGAGCAGTTGCGCTATGGGGGTGCTGGCGCCAAAGCGGTACAGCATGCAAGGCAGCGCAAAGTACAGCACGAAGGCGTTGAGCCCGGAAATAGCGGGTTGCGGCAGCACGCCGCTGCGCGCGGCCAGATAGCCGCAGAGCACGAGCGCGAAGAAAGGAAAGGTAACGACCAGAACAGACAGCACGGCGGGCATTCTCGCAGGACAGGGCGAAGCGGGGATGGGTGGCCGCCGCTTCGCCATGTGAAATTTTTTGCGCCTGTGCGGGGCGGGGCCGCTTGCCCCGGCTCTGTATCATTGCGCGCTCTGTCGTCCCCCGCTTCGCGCTCTCGTTCCCCCCCATGTCCGCAGGTCTCAATCTCGCCCAGCTCCAGGCTGTCCATTACACCGACGGTGCCTGCCTGGTGCTGGCCGGCGCCGGCTCGGGCAAGACGCGGGTGATCACGCACAAGATCGCGCACATGATCGAGCGCGGCATGGAGCCCAAGCGCATTGCCGCCATCACCTTCACCAACAAGGCCGCCGCCGAAATGCGCGACCGCGCCAAGGGCCTGATTGGCCGCCGTGCCAAGGATGTGCTGGTGTGCACCTTCCACGCCCTGGGCGTGCGCATGGTGCGCGAAGACGGCGCGGTGCTGGGCCTCAAGCCGCAGTTCAGCATCATGGATGCCGACGACGTGGCCGGCATCTTGAAAGACGCCGCCGGCGGCACCACCGACCTGGCCACGGCGCGCCAGTGGCAGTGGACCATCAGCAAATGGAAGAACATGGGCCTGAGCTCCGAGCAGGCGCTGGCCCAGGCAGCAGACGACAACGAGCGCAGCATTGCCGTGGTGATGGCGCGCTACGAAGAGCGCCTGGCGGCCTACCAGAGCGTGGACTTTGACGATCTCATCGGCATGCCGCTCAAGCTGCTGCGCGACTTTCCCGAGGTGCGCGCCAAGTGGCAGGCGGCCCTGGGCCATGTGCTGGTCGATGAATACCAGGACACCAACGCCACGCAATATGAATTGCTCAAGCTGCTGGTGGGCGAGCGCGGCCACTTCACGGCCGTGGGCGACGATGACCAGTCCATCTACGGCTGGCGCGGCGCCACGCTCGACAACCTCAAGAAACTGCCGCTGGACTACCCCGCGCTCAAGGTCATCAAGCTGGAGCAGAACTACCGCTCCACCAGCGCCATCCTGCGCGCGGCCAACAACGTGATCGGCCCCAACCCCAAGCTGTTTCCCAAGACGTTGTTCAGCGAGCTGGGCGAGGGGGAGCCGGTGCGCGTGGTCGATGCCGACACCGAAGAGCACGAGGCCGAGCGCGCCGTGGCCCGCATCCAGAGCCTGCGCGCCGCCGCCAACCCGCCGCCGGACTGGAAGAGCTTCGCCATCCTGTACCGCGCCAACCACCAGGCCAAGCCGTTCGAGAAGGCGCTGCGCAAGGCGAACATTCCCTACAAGGTGTCGGGCGGCACCAGCTTTTTCGACCGCGCCGAAATCAAGGACCTGTGCGCCTGGTTTCGCCTGTGGATCAACAACGACGACGACCCGGCATTCTTGCGCGCCATCGGATCACCGAAGCGCGGCATCGGCCACACCACGCTGGCCGCCCTGGGCGCCTTTGCCACGCAGCACAAGCAAAGCATGTTCGGCGCGCTGTTCAACGGCATGCTGCCCGCGGCCGTGCCCAAACGCGCGCTCGATGGCCTGCACGAGTTTGGCCGCTACATCAACGACCTGGAGCACCGCGCCCGCCAAACGCATGGCGCCGAAGACGCGCGCGCCTTTCTAACCGACTGGCTCCAGGAAATCGGCTACGAACAGCACCTGTACGACGGCGAAGACAGCGAGAAAGTGGCCGCCGCCCGCTGGAGCAATGTGCTGGAGTTCTGCGACTGGATGGCCCAGCGCGCCGGCGGCCAGATCGACGACACGGCCGGTGCCGTGGTGGCCAGGGAGACCAAAAGCCTGCTGGAGGTGTCGCAGACCATTGCGCTGCTCTCCACCATCTCCGAGCGCGAAAAAGAGCAGGACATGGTCACGCTCTCGACCTTGCACGCCAGCAAGGGGCTGGAGTGGCCGCATGTGATCTTGGTTGGCGTGACCGAGGGCATGCTGCCCTTCAAGCTCGACGACGACGAAGGCCGCCAGCTCAAGGTGGCCGACGACACCCTGCAGCGCCTGCAGGAAGAGCGCCGCCTGATGTACGTGGGCATCACCCGCGCCCAGCGCACCCTGGCCGTGAGCTGGACCAAAAAGCGCAAAAAGGGCCGCGAGATGGTGGCCGCGCGGCCCAGCCGCTTCATTGCCGAGATGGGCCTGGACAAGGCCACCACGCGCGAAGACCCGCGCGAAAAGCTCAAGGCCCTGCGCGCCGAATTTGCCGCCAAGGCCCAGGCCGCCAGCGCCGCCAATGCGGCTGCGCCCACCCACCCGGCGCCTACCGCCTGAGAAGGTTCACGCACCATGGCAACACATCCCGTCACCGCCCACGCCACGCCCGGTCCCACCGCGCCGCGTGCCCGCAGCGCCTGGGAAATTGCTGCGCTTTTGATAGCTATCAGCGCTTATCCCGCAAGCGCTATTGGCCAAAATGACCCAAAATCCACGGCAGCGTGCCCGGCTGCGGCCGACATGACGCACCAGCACCTGCAGGGCCGCTGGCAAGCCACGCTGCAGCCCGCCACACCCGATGCGGCGCCCCAACCCGCCACCACGGCCGTGCTGCAACTGGGCTCCCATCCCGAGCTGGCCGAAAGCGTGCGCGGCACCGTGCAACGGGGTGAAACCCGTGCGCAACTGAGCGGCGATGTGGATGCGGGCGAGCTGACCCTGGAAGAATCCATCAACGGCACCAACATCAGCGCCACCTGGACAGGCCAGGTGGTCGAAGGAAGTTGTGGCAAGGAAATACACGGAACATGGACCAACGCCCAACCCCCCACCGCCCTGCCTTTCGTCCTGCGCAAGCAGGCGGGCTGGCAATGAACGCGCGCCACGGCGCCGCCCTGGCGCTGGCGCTGCTGGCCCCAGCCAGCGCCGCCCTGGCCCAGCAGGCGCCCGCCGCCCGCAACGCAACCGCCAGCGCCGCACCTGCCAGCGCCGACACGGCATGGCGCCGGTGCGCGGCCCTGGCCGACGACAACCAGGCGCGCCTGGCCTGTTTCGACCAGTGGGCCAGCCAGCAGGCCTGGCAGGCGCCCAGTGCATCGGCCAAAGCAGGTGCAGTGGATGCACCGGGTGCTGCCGTCCAGCAGGGCGCAGACGCCTCGGCAGTGCCGCTGCCGGTGGACACCCGGCTGCCAGCCACCCGCATCATCGAGGTGTCGAACACCGCAGGTTGCCGTGACACGCAATACAGCGACATCTCGCGCTTTTGGGAACTGGAATCGGGCAGCGACTGCGGCACCTTCAGCTTTCGCGGCTACCGGCCCATCACCGTGTCGGTGGTGGCCGCCAACAGCGTGAACCGCCAGCCCAGCTCGGATGCCGAGGGGCACACCGCCACCGAAGCCACGCCCTACCGGCGCACCGAAACCCGCATCCAGCTGTCGGTGCGAACCAAGCTGGCCCAGGGCATGCTCACGCGGGGCCACCCCACGCTCAAGGATTCGCTGTGGTTTGGTTACACGCAACAGTCGCACTGGCAGCTGTTCAGCCCCGACCTTTCGCGCCCCTTCCGCACCACCGACCATGAGCCCGAGGTGATCTACGTCTATCCCACCGATGCGCAGCTGCCCTTTGGCTGGCGCTGGCGCTACAGCGGCGCCGGGCTGGTGCACCAGTCCAACGGCCAGAGCAACCCCTTGTCGCGCAGCTGGAACCGCGTCTATCTCATGACCGGCATGGAGCTGGACAACCGCTGGAACGTGCGGGCGCGCGTCTGGAAGCGCCTGTCCGAAAACAGCACCAGCGACGACAACCCCGGCATCAGCGACTACGTCGGCCGGGGCGAGTTGCAGGTGTTCTGGAACCTGGACAAGGACAACACCCTGGGCGCCACGGTGCGCCACTCGCTGTCCAGCACCGGGCGCGGCTCGGCCCGGCTGGAATGGCTGCAAACCCTGGGCACCGGCCTGGGCGGCAGCAAAAGCAACCTGCGCCTGCACACCCAGCTGTTCAGCGGCTATGGCGACAGCATGATCGACTACAACCACAAGCGCACGGCGTTCAGCGTGGGGCTGAGCCTGGTGGATTTCTAGCGTACATCCCCCTGAGGCGCTTGCGCGCCTTCACCCCTTCTCTCGAATTGCTGCGCAATTCGAGAGAAGGGGGACGCAGCCAGTGCGGCGGGGCGGCCCTTGCACGGCTGCCCTGGCTTGGGCCGCGCCAGTGTCACGCGCTGCAGGTAGCGCGCAGCGCCGGAGAGGGCCAGGGCCATCACTGCCGCCCTCGTCGCCTCACAACTCGTTACGACATCGCCCTCAAGTTTGGCCCTCACGCGCCGGGACGCCGCCACAATGGCACGCGCACCAACGCCGGCATGGCCCCTGCGAAAGGCGCCAGAAAAGAGCTGCTTTCCAGCCCTTTACCCGCCTTTGCCCGCACCGTGCGCCCTCGACAATGCCGCTAAAGAGGAAACCCCATGGACATGCAATACCAGCTCAAGGCCGGCAGCTATTACCTGTACGACATGCGTGACACGCCCAGCGCGGTCACGGGCGAGCGCCGGTTCAAGCTGAAGACCGACACGGTGGCGATTGCGTTCGATGCGCACACGGGCCAGGTGCACCAGCATGGCAGCCCCACGCGCATCCAGTCGTGGGCCAACAACACGCGCCGGCGCCTGCGCGCAGCGGGCGCGCAGGACATGGCCAATGACATCGTGGTGGTGTCGGGCCCACTGCCGGTGGACGAGCTCAACAAATGCCTGTGGGTCAATGGCTATGCGCGGCGCATGTTCAAGCGCCTGGCCAGCCTGCCGCACGGCAAGCTGCAGCGCACGGCCGAGCCGTTTCGCAAGGCGGCCTGAAGCCGCCGAAGCCCTCTGCTTCTTCCAACGCCAAGGGCCGCAGCAAGCGGCCCTTGGCGCATCTGCGGCTCAGAGGCTGAGAGNGGTCTAGGCGCAAAACACAGCCATAGCTCGGGCTATGGCGAGTATTTGCAACGACGAGCCGGTGTGTTTTGGCGTGCAAGGCGGGCATGGATGAAAGACTCTCAGCCTCTCAGGCTGCCAGGTCTGCGGCGCCTTCCCCATCATCCTCTTGCTCTGGTAGCTCGGCGTGCTTCACGATGGTCACCGGCACCGGGCTGGCATGGGCCAGCTCTTGCGATACCGACCCCAGCAACGCACTGCTGATGGCGCCCTGGCCGCGCGCGCCGATGATGACCATGTCGCAGCCCGAGCTTTCGATGATGTCCACCAGCACATGCGCCGGGTCGCCCACGCCCACGGCGGTTTCGCAGCTGAGACCGGCCGCCTGCAGCAGCACGCGGGCCGGAGCCATCAGGTGCTCGCCCGCCTCCACGCTGGCGGCGGCGATCAGGTCGGGGTCGCGCGACACCACCAGCTCATACAGCGACGCGGGTTCTTGCACGTTGGCCAGCACCACGCTGGCGCGCAGGCCGTCCTGCACCAGACGCAGCACATGGTGCACGGCGTCAAGCGAGAGTGCCGAGCCATCCACGGCGATGAGTATCTTGATCATGGCAACAACTCCTTTTGATTGAACGGTTCGAACCAGTGTAGCGGCGCGTTGGCGGCGCGCGGGCCAGCGGCAGGGAGATGGCTCCATCTGGGACAATCGCGCCCATGCTCCAGTTCGACCTTCTCACCACCGACCCCACCAGCCACGCCCGCCGTGGCACCCTCACGCTCAACCACGGCGTGGTGCAAACCCCCATCTTCATGCCCGTGGGCACCTACGGCACCGTCAAGGGCGTCATGCCGCAAAGCCTGCACGACATGGGCGCGCAGATCATTTTGGGCAACACCTTTCACCTGTGGATGCGCCCCGGCCAGGAGGTCATGCAAAGTTTTGGCGGCCTGCACGGCTTTGAGAAATGGGACAAACCCATCCTCACCGATTCGGGCGGCTTTCAGGTCTGGAGCCTGGGCGCCATGCGCAAGATCACCGAAGAAGGCGTGCACTTTGCTTCTCCCGTGAACGGCGACAAGCTCTTCATGTCGCCCGAAGTCAGCATGCAGATCCAGACCACGCTCAACAGCGACATCGTGATGCAGCTCGACGAGTGCACACCCTACGAAACCAAGGGCCACCTCACCACCGAGGCCGAGGCACGCAAGAGCATGGAAATGAGCCTGCGCTGGGCCCAGCGCAGCCAGGACGAGTTCCACCGCCTGAACAACCCCAATGCCCTGTTCGGCATCGTGCAGGGCGGCATGTACAAGAACCTGCGCCAGGAGTCGCTGGAACGCCTGGTCGAGATGGACTTCCCCGGCTACGCCGTGGGCGGCGTGAGCGTGGGCGAACCCAAGGACGAGATGCTGGACATCATGGCCCACACGCCCCACCGCCTGCCTGCGCACAAGCCGCGCTACCTGATGGGCGTGGGCACGCCCGAAGACCTGGTGGAAGGCGTGGCCCAGGGCGTGGACATGTTCGACTGCGTGATGCCCACGCGCAACGCGCGCAACGGCACGATGTTCACGCGCTTTGGCGACCTGAAGATCCGCAACGCGCGCCACAAGGCCGACCACAAGCCCATGGACACCAGCTGCACCTGCTACGCCTGCGCGGGCAGCTCCGGAGTATCGTGGGACGACGGCGGGCGCGAAGGCTTCAGCCGCGCCTACCTGCACCACCTCGACCGCTGCGGCGAAATGCTGGGCCCCATGCTCACCACCATCCACAACCTGCACTACTACCTGAACCTCATGCGCGAGGTGCGCGCGGCGCTGGATGCAGGGCAGTTTGCGCAGTTCCGGGCGCAGTTCAAGGCGGACCGGGCGCGGGGGGTGTGAACATGGGGTGATGGCGGCACCCTTTCGCTATTTATTTGATAGCTATTAGCGCTTATCACGCAAGCGCAAGGCGCCAAAACCATTCGTAAATTTCTGCACCATCTGCTGCGCTGGCCCGTGCGTGCCATGACTGGCCTGGGCAGCGGGCAGCGGGCTGCTGGCGCGCATTGGCCGCTGGCCTGGCCTGCGGTGGGTCGAGGCGCGTGTGCGCAGCCTGCCGCCCTGGGCGGCGGTGGCGGTCTTTCTTTTGCCCACGGCCCTGCTGCTGCCCGTCAAGCTGCTGGCCTGTAGGCGGTGGGGCGCGGGCTGGTGCTGCTGGGCATGCTGGTGATCGTGGTGACCAAGATCGTGAACACCGCCGTGGTGGCGCGGCTGTTCACGCTGACGCAGCCCACACTCATGCGGTTGCGCTGGTTTGCCTTGACCTATGCACTCTGGATGCGCTTCAAGCATGCCGTGCTGGCGCGCGCGCGGGCATCGTGGGCCTGGCGCCTGGCGCGAGTAATCAAGCGCCAATGGCGGCAGCGGTGGCGCAGGCGCTGACGCAGACCGGAAAACCTACACCCGTACATGGCAATACCAGGGCGGTGCGTGCCCAACGACGGGACTGCGTCACCAACACGGCGCCAGAAAAAAGGCCCCTGCCATGCGAGATGGCAGGGGCCTGCTGAGGCGGAACCGAAGGCGCGCGGCGCCGCGGATCAGTCGCGCAGATCGGCCGGCAGCGTGCCACCGTTGGCGGCGATGCTGCGCATCACCTGCTTGTGCAGCCCGATGTTCCATTCGGCCGAGCCGGGTTCGCCGTTGCCGCTGTAAAGCAGCTCGCCGGCCAGTTCCTTGCGGGCGGCCAGGCTGCTATCGAGGCCCAGCAGCTTGAGCAGGTCGACGATGGAGGTGCGCCAGTTCAGCGCGCTGGCGCCGGGCATGGCGTCGAGGATGGGCGCCACGTCACCCAGCGGGATGGACGCCGGTGCCGCGGGGGCGGCCGCGTCTGGCGCCGATGGCGCGGCCACTACGACTTCGGCAGCGTTGGCCGACGGGAAAATCTTGGAAAAAATATTGGAAAAGAAACCCATATGTGCTCCCGGAGTGACGTTGAGGTTGCTGAGAAACGCGGCACGCGGGGGGGAAGCCCTGAGCGCCGCCTGCCTTTGTATCACGCGGATGTGGCAGGTGGGATTGCCGGTGCGGTTGCGGCGGGCTGGCTCGACGTGCCGCAGGCGTGGCAAAACCGTGCAAACGCGCTCTTGCGCGTGCTGCAGTGGCCGCAGTGGTCAAACAGGCCAATGCCGCAGTGCGGGCAAAAATCGATCTTGTCGTTCTTCAGATCGACCGGGCGCTCACAACCGGGGCACACGCTTTTGGCCAGGCGCGCCAGGGCCACGTCGTAGCCCAGTTCCTTGCGGCGCTGCGGGTCGGGCAGGGACTCGGCCTGCTTTTGCCGCTCTAGATAGCGGTTGAGCGCCACGATGGCGTAGCGCCCCACCAGCGCCGTGATGGCAATGCCCACCACATAGCGCACGTAGCCGCCATAGCTGGGCAAATACGGCACCAGTTCGACAAAAAAGGCGAACAGCGCAAACCAGATGAAGCCCCACACAAACGGCCACCAAGTGCCCTTGCGCTTTTTGACAAACAGCCAGCCGGCGATGGCCAGCAGCGGCAGCGTGAGCGCCAGGCGGTACAGGAACACGCGCAGTTCGACCTTGCGGCGCTCGGCGTTGAGCTTTTCGTAGCCGGCGGCTTCGAGCTGGCCCAGGCGTGCCTGGGCGGCGGCTGCGGCCTGGCGGGCATCGAGCGCGGCCTGCTGCTGCGCCTCGACCGCCTGCTGGGTTGTGCGCTCGGCCTGCTTGAGCGTGTCCAGCGCCTGCGTGCGGGCCAGCACCTCGGGGTCATGCTCGGCGCGCTGGGTCACGCTGCGCGCGGCCAGCCAGTTGCTGAAGGTTTCGCGCTCGACCTGGCTTTCGCTGCGCGCCTTGCTGCGCTGCAGCTGGGCCTGCTCCAGCGCGGTCTGCGCCTCTTGTTCGGCCTGGCGCGCGTCCTTGACCTGGGCGCGCAGCTTGTCGGCTGCGGCGCGGTCCAGGAAGTCATCCACGCGCAGCGGTGTTTCGACCTTGGGCAGATCGCCCACAATGGTGCCGCCCAGCCCGATGAGGAAGCCGGCAAACACCAGCGCCACCAGCCACAGGCCTCGGCGGAACCATTTTTCGGACAGGCGCAGTGATTTGCTCATGGCCCCTTCTCCCTGCAAATGCTATGCATTTAATAGCTATTGGCGCTTTCAAATAAAGCGCTAGAGCCCGTTTTTACCATTATTCCCGCCCAACGATGCCGCTACACTGTGCACCGCGCTCCCGGCCTGGCGTCTGCTTCATGGCAGCGAGGGTGCCCGGCCTCGTAGCGGCCATGCCAGGCGCAGGGGAAGGAACTTTTGCCCCGGCATGGCCCCCAACAACATCCATACAGATCACCAAGGTGAAATCATGATGCGGCAAAAACTGCGGCCTCTCGCGCTGGCTGTGACGGCCCTCACCGCGCTGGCCGCCAGCGGTGTGGCGTGGGCCGATCGGGGCGGGCACGGCCATGGACACCGGGGTGGTGCGCGGGTCGGCATCGGCCTTTACCTGGGCCCGGGTTTCGGCTATCCCGTTTACCGCCCTGCCTACCCTTACTACTATGCCGACCCGTACGGCTGGTCGCCCCCGGTGGTTGCGGCGCCTGCCGAACCGCCCGTTTACATCGAGCGCGGCAACGACACACCGGGCTACAGCGGTGGCACCACCGGGCAGCCGCCCCAGGGCTACTGGTACCGCTGCAACCAGCCCGATGGCTATTACCCTTACGTCACCCAATGCCCCGGCGGTTGGCTGCAGGTGCCGGCCCAGCCACCGGCCAACGCCAACTGACGGACACCCCAGCCACCGACGGCCATGGCCATGGCGCCTGGCCGGCGCCCCATCTCCTACCTGAGGACGCATGATGAGAACCCTTTCCCTCGCAACGTTGCCGCTGCTGGCGCTCACCTTGACCGCCTGCACGGTGATGCCCACCGGCCCCAGCGTGACGGTGCTGCCGGGCAGCGCCAAGAGTTTTGAGCAGTTCCGGTATGACGACGTCAACTGCCGGCAGTACGCACAGGTGCAGGTGGGTGGCGCCACCGATGCCATCAATCAGAGCACGGTCGGCAGCGCGGTGGTGGGCACGGCGGTTGGCGCCCTGGCCGGCGCTGCGCTAGGCGGCAACCACCAGGGTGCAGCGGCGGGCGCGGGCATGGGCTTGCTGATGGGCTCCACCGTGGGCGCTGGCAATGCCCAATCTGCCGGCTACGGCAGCCAACGCGGCTACGACAGCGCCTATGTGCAATGCATGTATGCCCGCGGCCATCAGATCCCGGTGTACGGCCGCATGCTCACCAGCCCGGGGTCAACCGGCCCGGCCTACGGCGCACCCATGGCGCCGCCACCGCCGCCCGGCTACTGGCACCGATAGTCCTTCTTCAAGCCTCCAGCAGGCGCGCCACCCGCTCGCGCAGCAGCGCGGGCTGCACCTGGCGCGCTGGCATGGGGTGCCCCACGTTGAGACCCACGCGGTTGAACATGCCGCGCCGCAGCGGCCGCACCATGGCAGTGCCGCGCTCAATGCGGCTGAAGAATGAGCCCCACAGATTGGTCAGCGCCATCGGAATCACGGGCGCTTCCACGCCCTCTTGCTGCGCGCGCTCGATGATCTTCATGATGCCGCCCTTGAACTCCTGCAGCCGCCCATCCCTGGTGATGCCGCCTTCGGGAAAGATGGCCAGCAGATCGCCCTCGCGCAGCACCTGGGCCGCGCGCTCGAAGGCGGCTGCATACACGCGCGGATCGTCCTTTTGCGGCGCAATCGGAATGGCCTTGGCCAGGCGGAACAATGCGCCCAGCACCGGCACCCGAAAAATGCGGTGGTCCATCACAAAGTAGATGGGACGCGGGCTGGCGGCCATGAGCAGCACGGCATCGACAAAACTCACATGGTTGCAGGCCAGGATGGCGGCGCCGGTGGTGGGCAGGTGTTCGTCGCCCTGCACCTTGAAGCGGTAGACAAAGCGCGAGAGCACCCAGGCCACGAAGCGCAGCAGGTATTCGGGCACCAGCATGAAGATATAAAACGCCACCACCGCGTTCGCAATGCCGGTGAACAAGAAGATTTGCGGCACCGTGAAGCCCGCGCCCAGCAGCACGCCGGCAATGACCGCGCTGCCGATCATGAACAGCGCGTTCAGGATGTTGTTGGCCGCGATGATGCGGGCGCGGTGCGTGGGCTGGCTGCGCATCTGGATCAGCGCATACATGGGCACGCTGTACAGCCCGGCAAACAGGCTGAGCAGCGCCAGGTCGGCCATCACGCGCCAGTGCGCGGGCTGCGCCACGAAGGCGGCCAGGCCCATCACGTCGGAAGGCGGCAGGCCCCGCGCGGCAAAGTAAAGGTCGATGGCAAACACACTCATGCCGATGGCGCCCAGCGGCACCAGGCCGATCTCGACATGGCGGCGCGACAGCACCTCGCACAGCAGCGAACCGGTGCCGATGCCGATGGAAAACACCACCAGCAGCAGCGAAGCCACCTGCTCGTTGCCATGCAGCACCTCTTTGGCAAAGCTGGGGAACTGGCTCAGAAACACCGCGCCAAAAAACCACATCCAGCTGATGCCCAGCAACGAGCGGAACACCACGATGTTCTGGTGCGCCAGCTTCAGGTTGCGCCAGGTCTCGGTGAAGGGGTTCCAGTTGATCGCCAGGCCCGGGTCGGTGGCGGGCACCGGGGGGATGAACTGCGCCACGGCCCGCCCTAGCAGCGCCAGCAGCACACAGGCCACGGCCACGGTGGTGTGGCCCCCTGTCAGCCCATTCCCGGGCAGCGCCACCAGCAGGCCACCGGCCACGTTGCCCAGCAAGATGGCCACGAAGGTGCCCATCTCGACCATGCCGTTACCGCCCGTGAGCTCGCGCTCGCTGAGCACCTGGGGCATGTAGGCAAACTTCACCGGGCCGAACAGCGTGGAATGCACGCCCATCAAAAAGGTGCACAGCAGCAGCACCGGCACATGGCCCGCGATGAACCCACCCGCCGCCACCAGCATGATGGCGATCTCCAGGTTCTTCACGAAGCGGATCATGCGCGTCTTGTCGTACTTGTCGGTCAGCTGGCCCGAGGTGGCCGAGAACAGCAAAAACGGCAGGATGAACAGCGCCCCGATCACCAGCCCCGCCATGGCCGGCGGCAGCCACGACACGCTGAGCTGGTAGGTCACCATCACGGTGAAAGCGAACTTGAACAGGTTGTCATTGGCCGCGCCCGAGAACTGCGTCCAGAAGAACGGCGCAAAGCGGCGCTGGCGCAGCAGGGCGAACTGGTTGGGGTCCGCGTGCGCCGGATCGCTCTTTTCATTCGCCATGAAGACTGCTCCTGGGTGTTGCTGTGGGTGCAATTTTGCACAGTCTCCATGGCACCCAACCTGCGCCGGCACCGGCTTGCAGGGCGCGTGCGTGCCAGCGCGCTGAAACACAACTTCACAACACTTCGCACAGCACCTACATGCGCTTGACGCGGCGCCCCCACGATCAAGGCTCCCGGTTCCGCACGGAATCATTTCTGAGGAGAACACCATGGCACGCATTGCCCTCGCCGCCGCTTCCATCGCCCTGCTGTCGCTGAGCGCCCTGACAGCGGCGCACGCACAGGTCGGCGCCACTGTCGTCATCCAGTCGGGCAGCCCCCACTACCAGCAGCCTGTGCCGGCGCGGGTGCAATACCAGGCCCCGCCGCCACCGCGCCATGAGGCGGTGCCCCGCCCCCGACGCGGCATGGTCTGGGTACCCGGCCACTGGGAATGGCGCAGCCACCGCCATGTGTGGATGCAGGGCTACTGGGTGAAAGCCCGCCCCGGCTACCACTACCGCGAACCCCGCTGGGTGGAGCATGACGGCCGCTGGGCCATGCAGCGCGGCGGCTGGGACCGTGACCGGGATGGTGTGGCCAACCGCCACGACCGGGACCGCGATGGCGATGGCGTGGCCAACCGCCGCGACCATCAGCCCGACAACCCGCGCCGCAACTGACGCCGGCGCCCTTCGCCCGCGCCGGGCGCGGCACATCAGTGCAGCTGCAGCTCGGCGCGGCCCAGACCGGCGAAGTCTGCCACCACCACCGTGCCCGGCGCCACCAGCACGGTGCCGGTGCACGAGCCGGTGGTCACCCACTGGCCCGCCCGCAGCCCGCCCAGGCTGCGCGCGCCGTCGTTGGCCAGCCAAGTCAGCAGCCGCAGCGGGTCGCCCGCCGGGTTGCCCCAGGCAGAGTGCTGCACGGCCACCGCGCCATTCACCGACAGGCTCACCCCTTGTGCCAGGGACTGCACGGAAGCCACATCGACCGTGCCCGAACCCACGATGAGTGCCCCATGGCAGGCCTGGTCAGCCAGGCGGCTCCATTCGCCCTGCTGCGCCCAGGCGGCATAGCGCGTGTCGCACACTTCGATGGCGGCGCGCACCGATACCACGGCCGCCAGCACCTCGGCCGCTCTGTAGGGCGTTGCGCGGCCCGGCAGGTCGGCGCCCAGTTCGTACACCAGTTCAGCCTCCACCCCCATCACAAAAAAACCGGCGGCAGACAGGCGCACGGGCTGCCCGGCCGTCGCCACCCACACCGAATCGTGCGTGAGTGGCGCACGCGCGGGCTGCGCCTGGGGCGATGCGGCGCCCACCTTCCAGCCGGCGATCTCGCCGCGCTCGCGCACCACGGCGTCCTGCACGGCATAGGCCTGGACCGCATCCTGCGGACGCAGTGCGGCGGGCAAGTCCAGCGGCCGGGGCGTGCGCCCCAGGCGGGCCATGGTGAGCAAGGCCGCGCTGACAAAGGGATCAAAAGCGGTGTCGGGCATGGGGGGTTCCTGGGTTGGGATCAGCGTATCGACCGACAACGGGCACTGCGGCCCGGCCACTCCTCAACCGCCGAGTGCGCCAAGTCAGTGACTGCCGCCGAGGTAGGCGGCCTTGACGGCCGGGTCATCGCGCAGGCGCTCAGCCGGGCCTTGTACAGAAATACGGCCATTTTCCAGAACATAGCCGTAGTCGGCAACCGCCAGGGCGGCCGCTGCAAATTGTTCCACAAGCAGCATGGTGACACCCTCTCCCTTGAGGCGTTCAATGATGCGAAAAACCTCCGCCACCAGAATGGGCGCAAGGCCCATCGAGGGCTCATCGAGCAGCACCACTTCAGGGTTGAGCATGATGGCACGGGCCATGGCCAGCATCTGCTGCTCGCCACCGGACAGGGTGCCTGCCAGTTGGGTGCGGCGCTCCTTGAGGCGCGGAAACAGCTCCAGTGCCCGCTCCAGGTCACCGGCCACATCGCCCCGGGGGCGGCTGCCAGTCAGGCGGGGGAACGCCCCCAGGGTGAGGTTGTCGGTCACCGTCATGGTGGCAAAAACGCGCCGCCCTTCCGGGGAGTGCGCCAGCCCCTGCTTGGCAATGGTGTAGGCCTCCTGGCCATCAATGCGCTTGCCGTTGAGCGTGATCTGGCCCGCCGTGGGCGCGATCATGCCGCTCACCGCCCGCATGGTGGTGGTTTTGCCGGCGCCGTTGGAGCCGATCAGCGTCACGACCTTGCCCTTGGGCACTTCGATGGAGATGCCGTGAAGCACCTGTACCTTGCCGTAGCCGGCCGATAGATTCTGGATGGTCAGCATGTGTTGTGCGTCTTGTATCGTCGTTTCTGGGTGCGTCGGGCTCAGGCGGGCTGGGCCACGATAGTCTCGGCACCACCGCCCAGGTAAGCCTCAATCACCTTGGCATCGGCCTGGACCGCAGCGGGCATGCCCTCGGCAATCTTCTGACCAAAGTCCAGAACCGAGACCGTGTCGCAGATGCTCATCACCACATCCATGTGGTGCTCGATCAGGATCACCGTCACGCCGTGGTCGCGAATCTTCTTGATGATGGCGATCAACTCGACGATGTCCGGGGCGGTGAGACCGGCGGCGGGCTCATCGAGCAGCAGCAACTGGGGATCCAGCGCCAGGGCGCGGGCAATCTCCAGCAAGCGCTGTTTGCCATAAGGCAGGTTGCGCGCCTGTTCCGCAGCCAGGTCTTCCAGGCCGACCAGACGCAACAAGCCCATCCCCCGGGCAATGGAGGCATCGCTTTCACGGCGATAGCGCCCCGTGTGCACGGCCACATCAAACAGGTTGCTCGCAAAGCTGTGGTGCAGGCCCACCTGCACGTTTTGCAGTGCGGTCATCTCACCAAACAGCTGCACGTTCTGAAAGGTTCGTGCAATACCCGACAGCGCAATGTCCGACGAGGTGCGCCCCACCACAGAGCGGCCATCAAAGTTGATCGAGCCAGCGGTCGGCACGTAAATGCCGGTGAGCACGTTCATCATGGTGCTCTTGCCCGAGCCGTTAGGGCCGATGAGGCCGTGGATGGTGCCCCGCTGGATGCTCAGGTCCACATTATTCAGGGCCTTGAGACCGCCAAACTGCATGAGCACGCCGCTGGCTTGCAACAGTTCGGTCGATCTACCCGCCTTGGCGGCTGTGGACACCGCATCCGCCTGCGATGCATCGGCGGGTTGCACGGGCAACTCGGGAGGTGCCGTGCGCAGGTTGAGCGCGTTGCGGACAAAACCAACAATGCCATCCTGCAGGTAGTACACAACAAACAGCATGATCACGCCGAAGATCGACAAACGCCAGTCGGTCATGGTCTGCAACCAGAAAGACAGCGCTGCCAGCGCAATACTGCCCACCACCGGAATCACCATCTGGGATACGGTGGAGCGCCCGCTTCGGATGGCAACCACGGCGGTAATAGCCACCAACACCGCCAGGCCCACCGACACGTAGCGGAACAGTTCCACATCATCGAGCAGCTTGGGCAGCAGCACGATGATGGCAGCGCCCACCAGCGAACCAATGCGGCTCTTGCGCCCCCCCATGATCACCGCCAGCAGGAACAGCACCGTGAGTTCAAAGTTGTACGAGTTGGGGGAGATGTACTGCTCGGAATACGCGTACAGACAACCAGCCAACCCGGCAAAACCGGCGCTGATCACAAAAGCGTAGACCTTGTAGCGGTAAACCGATACGCCCATGCAATCGGACGCCACGGGGCTGCCGCGCAGCGCCTCGAAGGCCCGGCCCAGGTGGGAGCGCAAAATGCGGTGCGACACGATGAGCGACAGCACCATCATGGTGGCCACCAGCCAGAAATACTCGCGCTTGGCCAGCTGAAAACCGCCGATCTCGGGCTTGTCCAGCTTGATACCCATGGGGCCTTCAGTCAAAAAACTCATCTCGTTGATGAGAATCTGGATGATGGTGCCGAACGCCAGCGTCACCATGGCCAGATAAGGGCCGGAGACGCGCAGGGCGGGCAGCGCCAGCAGTGCACCAAAGCCCGCGGTCAGCACAATGGCGGCCGGAATGGTGACCCAGATGGGCGCGGCCAGCTTGAATACCAGCACACCCGCCGTGTAGGACCCCAGGCCAAACAAACCCGCATGGCCCAAGGACACCTGCCCGGTGTAGCCCACCACGATGTCGAGACCAAAGAGCACGATCGCGTAGATCATGATGGTCTCCAGCAAGTGGATGTAATAGGGATTGCCGACCACCGTGGGAAACGCCAGCAGCGCGGCGAAAGCCACAACGGACAAGACCAGCCGCAGCACCTTGGTGCCGTGGGACGTTGGCGATACAGCGCCGGGACCGGCCAAGGAGGTAGTAGAGGATGCAGCCACTTTGTCAGACCTTCTTGATCACGGATTTGCCGAAAATTCCCTGCGGACGCACGGCCAGCACGATCAGCAGGAGTACCAGGCCAGGAACATCCTTGTAGCCGGTGCTGAGATAAAAACCGGTGGTGGTCTCTGCCACACCCAGGATGATGCCGCCCACCACAATGCCCAGGCCGCTGGTCAAGCCACCGATGATGGCGACCGCAAACGCCTTGAGCCCCAGCACGGCGCCCATCGTGGCGCCCGTCAGCGTCAGCGGAGCAATCAGCACGCCTGCAAACCCGGCCGTCAGGGACGACAGTGCATATGAAAAAGTAATCACCAGCCCGGTGTTGATGCCCATCAGCTTGGCGGCATCGCGGTCATTGAAGGTGGCCACCACGGCTTTGCCGAAGATGGAGCGGCGGTTGAACAACTCCACCGCCAGCATCATGGCCAGCGCACCGCAGACCACCAGCACTTCCATCGGCAAAATGTTGGCCCCCAGGAACTGGAACGGAGCCTCCGGCAGTGGCGAAGGGAACTTGAGGTCATCGCGGCCCCACACGTTTTCTGCCACGTTCTTGAAGATGATGCCCAGGGCAATGGTGGACATGATCCAGCCGAACTCCGACTTGATCTTGATGGCGGGCCGCACGCCGATGCGCTCCACTACCGCGCCCTGCAGCGCGCCAAACAGGCACACCAGCGGGATCATGAGCCAGTAATTAACACCGAGGCCTACGAGCGTCAGACCAACCAGGGCGCCCAGCATCAGCGCGTCGCCCTGACCAAAGTTCAGGGTGTCCGACGTGGCAAAGGTGAGTTGATAGCCGAATGCAATAACGGCATAAATCATGCCGAGCGCAATGCCGCTAAAGACGAGTTGGGTAAAAATTTGCATACGGGGAGCCCTCGCGTACGGATCGGCCGAATGGCGTGAAAAATGTCAGTGAACGAAAAAATACCGCTGCCAGGCGTTTCTGGCAGCGGCAGCGGGTGGCGAACCGCTTACTTCTTCAGGCGAACTTCAGAAGCCTTCTTCTGGTCTTCGGGATAAGCGTAAACAACGCGCTGGCCCTTGACCTCACCAAACACCGGGATGTTGGCGGTAATGGCTTCGTGGTCGGTCTTGGAGAAAGGCTTCACGTAGGTAGTGACAACGCCTTCCACCGGAGCCTTCAGGTCCTCCAGGGCAGCCTTGACCTTGGGGCCATCCGTGCTACCGGCCTGCTTGATCGCAGCAGCCAGCAAGTAGATGGAGTCATACCCCTGGGCAGCCGACACTGGCGAATCGATGCGGCTGTTCTTCGGGTTGAAGGTTTTCAGGTAATTCACGATGAACGCCTGGCGCTTGGGCGTGGTGGGTTCTTGCACAAAGGTTTGCGGCATGCGCGCACCCTCGCCGCCAGGGCCGGCGTTGTCGATGTAGTTGGCCATGGACAGAGTCCAGCTGCCGACCATCGGGACTTTCCAGCCCAGCTTGGTCATGCCGTTGGCGATCTGGGCCAATTCAGGGCCGATTCCGTAGGTCAGGATCGCATCAGCACCTGCAGCCTTGGCCTTAAGCAATTGGGCCGTCATGTCGACGTCCTTGATGTTGAACTTTTCAACGGCCACCGGCGTGACGCCCTTGGCTTTCAGCGCTTTCTCCAGATCTTCGCGGCCGAGCTGGCCGTAGTTGGTGGAGTCCGCCAGGATCGCCACTTTCTTGAAGCCACGGCGTGTCACGGCTTCTTCAACAATCATGGGGGCCTGGATGCTGTCGTGCGCGGCATTGCGAAACACGTAGTTCTCAGACTCTTTTTCGAACTGCTTGGTGATGATGGAGCCGGTGGCCACGTTGTTCATGACCGGAATCTTGGCTTCCTGAAAGAAGCGCTGTGAAGCCAGGGCCACACCGGTGTTGATATAGCCCACCACGGCGACTACGCGCTCCTTGTTGACCAGCTCCTGGGCAATCTGCACGCCACGCTCATTCTTGGCTTCGTCATCGCGCTCAACCAATTGCAGCGGACGCCCCAGCACGCCGCCAGCCTTGTTGATTTCTTCAGCGGCCAGACGCACGCCATCCCGCATGCTGACACCCATGGAGGACGAACCGCCCGTGAAAGGACCGTCCACACCGATCTTGATAGGGTCTGCAGCGAAGGCCGCAGTGGACAGTGCGACAGCACCAGCGAGGGCAGCAAGTTTGAAGGTGAATTTCATGGGGTCTCCTGAATTTAGACGGTTCGAGCCTGACGTAACAGAACCAAGTTGCGCGGCTAACCAGGACGTTAGTGACTACCGCCCTACCCCCTCGACAGTGAAAACCCTTGAACGCCCGTCATTTTGCTGACATATCGCTGACCACCGATATATCAGGCACCCCTCCCCCAGAAAGTCGATGGACTATGCGCTGGCCGTGAACACGGTCAGCACGCCCGTATAACCGTACAGGTGGTGGCGCGCGATTTCACCGCCAGCGAAAAAGCCCACCAAAGGCACATCGCCCAGCGCATGCCGCACGATCTGCAACTCGGCACTAGGCCCACCAAAGTGCGGGCCACCACGGCCGGAGCAGCTCACGTAGATGGCGCCCCGGATAGACCGGGCCGGTTGGATGACAGCTGGCAGCCCCGCCGTGCCGGGCGCCATGCGCGCTGCTCCCTGCGCATCGCTGGCCAGCGGCGCTGGCTCCAGCTCTTGCGGCGACAGTTCTTCGCGGATTTCGGCGCAGATGCGCATCAAGTCGGCGCGGGCCGCAGCCACATTGCGCTGACAAAACGACAGGTGCATGCCAGGCTCCACATGGTCGGCCAGGGCCACGCCCCGGCGCGCACCATCGAGGCCCACGATGTGGCGTACGCGGGTGTCGGTGCCAAAGTGGCCGGTGCGCTGCGGCCCTTGCGCCGGTTCGCCGACATCGACCAGGCCCGCCAGCGTGGCCCGCACCTTGCGCAGCGCCGTCTGCGGATCGCCGTCCAGCGACACATCGAGCGTGGACAGCAGCACATCGAGCGCGGGCTCGCCGTCGAGCTGCAGCACCACGTTCTCGTGTGCGGCGGTGACGGTGTGCAAGCGCCCCACCGGCTGGCAACCCTGGGTGACCCGGGACAGCAGCGCCACGCCAGGCCCAAAGGCCACGCCCGACAGGCCGCCATCAAACACGCCACCGGCCGCGCCGTGGCCGGCAATGTTGCCGTTGCCAGCCACGGCGAACTGCACGCTGGCGCCGCGGCTGGCGCTCAGCCCCCCAAACAGGTAACCCGTGGTGGTGCGTGCGGCCATTTCGCCCAGCAGCTCCGCCAGTTCGGCGGTGTGGCCATCGGCGTGCACCAGCGCGGTGGCGGCCTCGAACCCGCTGGCAGGGTTGCGCGGCAACGGGGCCACGCCCGAGAACACGCGGTACTGGTCGGCAGGAATATCGAGCAGCATCACCGACAACGCGGGTTCGTCAAAATACTCGGCGTTGTTGGCCGATACACCCACGCCCACGGTGCCGCTCCAGTCGGTCACTTCGGGCAGTTCGCCGCTGACATAGTCGAGCAGCGCTTGCGCCTCGCTGGCGTAGTGGTCGGTGATGTAGAGCAGGCCCAGCGTGGGGGCGGATGCATAGCCGGGCAGGGCCATCTGGGCGCGCAATTGCGCCAGCACCAGAGCGGCAGCCATGCGCCACTGGGGGTGGGTGGCATGGCCGGTGGGAAAGAGTTTCATGGCGTGACTTTACCGGCTGTGGCGGGCACTGCAGGCAGCAACGCCAGATCAGCCTGCTGGCTTGCGCGGTGCGCGGCGAGCCGTGGCTTTTTTGGCGGCGGGCTTGGCTGCAGAGGGGGCGGGTGCCTTTTTGGCGGCGGCTTTTTTGGCAGCGGGCGCCTTTGCCGCGCTGGCGGCGGTGCGCCGGGCGCCCTGCACAGCCTGCATACCCTGGGCAGCAAACTGGCTGGCCACCTCGGTGGCCGTCTTGATGGCCTCGGCGGCCATGGTTTTGGTGGTGTCGATGGCGGCGGTCTGCTGGGCGGCGTCTTTCAATACGTTGGCCGCGATCTGCTGGAACTGGCTGGTCAGCGCGCCCCACCATTGCATGGGGTCCACCACGCTGGGTTCGGCCTCCTTGGTGGCCTGATCGCCGTCAGCCGGGGCGGGCTTGGCCGGTTCTGCGGGTTGTGGCGCAGGGGCGGCCGGAGCGGTTGCAGCGGCCCGGCTGGCAAAGCTGTCGGCCGCCTTGTCCAGGCCACTCTTGCCGCTGTCGGTCGCCTTGACCTTGAAGGCGTTGGCCACGTCGCCCATGCTGAAGTTCATGCCCTTGAGCGTGGCCAGGGTCATCTTCTGCACTTCCAGCGCCTGGACGGTGGCCGTGAGGGCGCGCGAGTTCTGCTCCAGCCAGAACTGCACGGCCTTGAGTTCGTCGATGCGCTTTTCCAGCTCTTCGACGCTGATGGTGGGCGCCACCCAGTTCGACAGGCTTGGCATCTGGGGAATGCTGCTGGAGGCACCTTTCGCCAAGCTTTGCAGAAAGTCAAAGCCGGGGACGAATTTGCCGAAACCAAAGTTGGATGTGTCGCTCATGGCCGCTCCGCAAGAGGTGGTCTGTAGTGGAGTCACAGCTTACTCCAATGCGTTACGCCCGCGAAGGCGCTGCGGCGGCGGTTACCTCAGTGTTTATGCCCATCCATCATGCCGCCCGCCATGGCGCCACCAGGGGCCGTCGTGCCCACGGGCACCGTCAGGTTGAGTTTGCTTTCCACGCCCTTGGCGTCCTGGAACACCAGGGTGAGCGGCACCGAGCTGTCCTTGGCCAGGGGCGCCTTCAGGTCCAGCAGCATGACGTGGTAGCCGCCGGGCTTGAGGTCCACCATCTTGCCCGCAGGCAGGTCCAGCACGGGCACGGCGCGCATCTTCATGATGTCGCCTTCCATCTTCATCTCATGCACTTCGGTCAGACCGGCGGCGGGCGACTCGACGCGCACCAGGCGGGCGCCGTCCTTGGCGGTGAGGCGCATGAACGCGCCCGTGGCCTTCTGGCCCTGCACGCTGGCGCGCGCCCAGGCGCCTTCGACCTTGACGGCGGCGGTCTGCGCCCATGCCGGGGTGCTGAGCAGTGCGGCAACAACGGCGGCGGTGTGAAGCAGTTTTTTCATGGTGAATGTCTTTCGGTTGGCTCAAAAAAATGGGAACGGGAATGGGAATGAGGGACTGGGCCCGACTGTCAATGATGGTGGGCAGCAGCGCCGCCGGTGGGCAAAATCTCCAGCGCTGCCGCTGGGGACTTCAGGTCCGACAGCTTCTGGCCCGGCTTGGGCACCTCGGTCCAGTCGCTCTGGCCCTCGGCGCAGACCTGGCGCACCGGCCAGTACACGGTGCCCGCCTGCTCCGGCGCCTGGGCGACCAGCACAAACTCGTCATAGTGGGCGCTCTGCAGCATGTCATCCGGCGTCTTGGCCGTCCAGGTGATGCGCACCACGTCTTCGGTGATGCTGCGGCCGTGGCTGCTGTAGGGCTGGGCCAGCTTGTCGCGCTGCACATCCAGCGTCCAGCCCGGCTTGGGCATGGGGTGCGCGCCGCGCATGCCGGCCGGGATGTCCACCGCAATCTGCCGCGTGGGCGACGCGCCGCAGCCGTGCCCGACCTTGAAGGTGGCCTTGTAGCTGGCGCCCGCAGGGGCCACCTGGTATTCGAGCACCACATGGGCCGATGCAGAGCCAAACAGGGCTGTAGCGCTTATCAACAAAGCGGTAGCAGCTATCTTTTTCATAGTATTCAGAGACATGGGATGTTTTCCTTTCAGAGGGTTACTTTCAGTTCAGCCATGTAGCTGCGCTGCGGGTAGGGGTGGAAGTTCCAGAACTGGTAGTTGTTAAGGTTGTCGATGCCCACAGCGGCGCTAACCTGCTTGGTGACTTGGTAGCGCACGCGCACATCGGTGGTGAAGTAGCGGCTCGCGCCCTGGTAGGCAAAGCCGTTGGGGTCGGTGTTGTCGAGCGTGCTGTACTGCTTGCCGCTGTAACGCGCGCCCAGGGTGTACGACCACTTGTCGTCCGGCCGGTAAGTGGCCACGGCAGTGGCGCGCCATTCGGGGATGCGCGGCTGCCATTTACCGACGCTGGCGGGGAACTTGTCGTTGCGCGTGATCTTGGAGTCCGTCCAGGTCAGGCTGCTGCCCAGATCCAGCCCGCGCACGAAGACGTTGGCGGCCTGGTACGACAGCTCAATGCCCTTCGTGCGGATGGCGTCCACGTTCTGCACGTTGGTGACGTTGGGTGTGACGAGCACATTGGTCTGCGAATACAGCGCGTCTTTGGTGCACTCAAAGAAGGCCGTGAGGCGCAGCAAACCATTCCCCATGTCCCGCTCGGCGGTCAGCTCGGTGGTCCAGCTTTTTTCAGGCTTCAGGTTCGGGTCGTTGTTGATGAGCGTGCCGCTGCCGCTGATGCCGCCCTGGTACAGCTCGGCCACGGTGGGCATGCGCACGGCGCGGCCCGTCGATGCCTTGAGCACCCACAGCCCATTGGCCTGATAGGCCACGGCAGCCTTGGGCGAGACATAGGTTTCGTTGCGCTCGGGGTGGCTCAGCGTGGTGGTGGCGTTGCCGGTCTGGCCGTTGCTGGCGCTCCAGCGCTCGGCGCGAGCGCCCAGCACGGCTTTCCAGCGCGGCGCGATCTTCCAGGTGTCTTGCGCCCACAAGCCGATGAGCTGCGTGTCACCGTTGAAGGCCTGGTTGCGGGCGCCTGCATCACCGCTGATCCAGTTCGTCGTAGCGTTTTCGATAGTGCGCAGTTGGTAGCTGTCGCGCTGCAAGCCAAAGTCCACGATGTGCGTGCCCTGGATGCCATCCGGCCGCCAGGTGCCCTTGGCAGCCAGCGTGTTCCAACCCGTGCCTTTGCTGTTGACGATGCGCCCTGCCCCGCCGTTCAGCGCCGCAGGCAGCGCGACGGTGGCGGCGCGCAGGGTGTCGGTCTGGTAGTCGTACAGGCTGGCGGCCACCTCCCAGTCAAACACGCCTTGCGTGCGGCTCTTGACCGACAGGCCGTGCATGAAATGCGTGAGGTCTTCGTTGGACACGTTGAAGTCCGTAGGCGCGAGCGCAAACCAGCGGCCATTGATGTTGACCGTGCCGCTGTACACCGCATTGCCATTGGCGTCCCGCAGGTAGCTGGTGGGCCGCCCTTCGGATTCGTTGTGCCACCAGCCAAAGGTGTAGGCCGCGCGCACGGTGGGCGAAAAGTCGTAGGCGATTTTGGCCTTGATGTGGTCTTGCTGCGTGTGGTACTGCGTGGCCGTGCCCAGCAGGTACCAGGGCTGGTTGCTACGGTTGTTGCCCAGCACCGCTCCGGTCACGGGCGTGCCCGCGTTGCCCACGGTGCCGGCGGACACCAGCCGCGTGGGGAAGGTGAGCGGCTGGCCTTCGCTGTCCGTCTTGTTGAAGTTGAGGAACCAGGACCAGTCGCCATTTTTGTTGCCCACCGAGGCGCTCACCTGCTTGCCCCCGTAGGTGCCGCTGGTGTTGTACAGGTCAAATGGCTGGTGCTGGTAGCTGACCTGCCCATGCGCCTCGAACTTTGTCGGCATGCGGGTGACGTAGTCCACCACCGCGCCCACCGAGTTGCCTGCGTACGCGGCCGAGAAGGGGCCGTAGAACACGTCCACGCGCTCGATCTCCTCGGGCGTGACCAGCATCCAGCGCGGCGCATTGGTGGGGCCGTTGCCCAGGTAGTTGCTGAGCAAAATGCCGTCGGCAAACACCATGGACCGGGCCGGGTTGCCCGTGCCCGAGGCGCGCGTGGACAGCACGGCGTGGTTGTAGTCGCCGATGTAGCGCTTGCGCACCAGCAGGCTGGGCAGGTACTTGAGCGCGTCTTCGCTGTCGGTGGCGTTGATCGAGTGCTCGATCTGCTCGCGCGTCACGCCCTCGATGGTGGTGGGGATCTGCGTGGGCAGCGAGGTGGGCTGGCCGCCGGTGATGGTGACCACGCCCAGTTCCTTGACCGGGGCAGGGCTGCTGCCGGTGCTGCTGCCATTGCTGTCAGCGGTCTGGGCGAATGCGGAGGAAGCCCCGGCATACGCGATGCCCAGGACGATGGGAAAGGCACTGGCCACGGCCAGCGCCATGCGGCTTTTGCGCATGGAAACTCCTGAAAATCAAGCCAAATAGGCCGCTAGCGCTTATTCATCAAGCGCAAGCAGCTATCAAACAAATAGCAATTTCAGGAGAAAGCCGGGGGGCCGCGGGGCGGCAGCGGCGCGGCGGTGCGCGCAGCAATGTGCGCGGCGGGGATGGGGCGCAGGGCATGCGCCAGGGGGTGTGCCACAGGCAGCTGGGCCTGCGAGGTGGGCAGTGGTGCCCCCACATGCGCGCACAGCGGACAGTCGAGCGTGTGGCTGGGCAGCTCCTTGGCGCCGTCGTCGGTCTTGACCAGCAGCTTGATGGCGCCCGAGCCCGAGCAGATCAGCTCCATCGCCTGCGGGTTGACCAGGGGCGACGCCACGGCCACGCCGATAGACAACACAAACCACGCCAGCACAAGGCGGGCGAGCCAGCGAAGGCTACGAAGGGTTGGCAGGGCGGTCGGCATGAAGGCGCTGATTGTAGGCCGCCAGCCCGCCATGCCCTTGCCCACGGGTCATCTGAGCGACGGGGCTTGGCCCTGGCACCCTCTTACGATGTGCACTTTGCCCAACCACTACAACGGAGACATCCCCATGCTGACACTCTGCGGCTTTTCGGCCAGCAACTACTACAACAAGGTCAAGCTCGCCCTGCTCGAAAAAGGCCTGCCTTTCACCGAGGAAATGGCCTGGGTGGGCGAGACCGACCGCAGCGCCAGCCCGCTGGGCAAGGTGCCCTACCTGCGCACGCCGCAAGGGGCGCTTTGTGAATCGGCGGTGATTGCCGACTACATCGAGGCCGCCCACCCCGAGCCCGCGCTGATCCCCACCGACCCGTACCAGGCCGCCAAGGTGCGCGAATTAATCACCTTTCTGGAGCTGCACCTGGAACTGGTGGCGCGCAACCTGTACCCGCAGGCATTCTTTGGCGGCACGGTGAGCGAGACCGCGCGCGAAAAGGTGGGTGCGCAGTTGGAAAAGAACATCGCGGCCTTCGGCCAGTTGGCCCAATTCAGCCCCTATGTGGCTGGCGACACCTTCACGATGGCCGACTGCGCGGCCATCGTGCACCTGCCGCTGATCAGCTCGGCCACCAAGATCATCTATGGCCGCGACTACTTGGCCGACCTGCCCGTGCGCGAATATCTGGCCCGCATGGCCGAGCGCGCCCATGTGCAGCGCGTGAACGCTGACCGCAAGACCAACACCGCAGAGATGCTGGCGCGCCCGCCCAAGCGCTGATCCCGCCGAGCGGCGCACCCAGGGCGGGGGGCACCGCGCACCATCCCTTGACCCTGATCAACCCAGGGCACCACGCACAGGCGCACCATGCAGGTATCCGATCACCCTGAGGAGTCCCCGCATGGACAAGACCCAAGCCGCGCCATTGCGCCAGCAGTTATTGGCCCAGCAATCCGAACTGCTGGCCCAGCTGGCGGCACAGCGCGGCGGTGTCGTCGGCCGCGCCGAGGCCGCCGCCGACCATTTCGGACAGCCCGAAGACCCACGCGCCCAGGTCGCCACCGAGCGCGAGGTGGAGTTTGCCCTCGACGAGCGCGAGACCGCACACCTGGCGGCCATCGAGTCCGCCCTGGCCCGCATTGAAGCGGGCACCTATGGCGAGTGCACGGACTGCGGCAACCACATCACCGCCGCCCGCCTGCACGCCACGCCCGAGGCTGCACGGTGCGTGCATTGCCAGGAAAAGGCCGAGCAATACCACCGGGCTGCGTGAGTTCGCTCACGCATTCAGTCCCCTTCCCTCCCCCGTTTTTGTCATCACTTCAAGAAAGCCGATTCATGAGCACTTTTCACGCCGTTGTCTGGATGGACCAATCCGAAGCCCATGTGGTGATGTTTGACCGCGAACACGCCGAAGCCCAGCGCATCAAGTCCCGCAGCCACCACAAGCACCAGGGCAAGGCCGACGACCTGACGCCATTCTTTTCCGACATTGCCCAGGCGCTGACGCATACCCGCGAGGTCCTGCTGGCGGGCCCAGGGCTGGTGCGTCACCAGTTCCGCGACTGGGCAGCAAGGCACCATGCTGCAGTTGCAGGCGTGGTGGTGGACTCGGTGGCCGCAGACCACCCGACCGACGCCCAGCTGGTGGCTATGGCACGCCAGTACTTCAAGAAGTTTGACAACATGGCCGCCGATCCATCCATGGCCTGACCGCTGCGAGACCCCATCGGGCCCGCCCAGGCGGTGCCCTTGGCTGCTATCCTTTGCGGGATGCGCAGCCTCTTTCACCTCGCCTTTCACGTCACCGACCTGGATGCCGCCCGCCGCTTTTACGGCGGCGTGCTGGAATGCCAGGAAGGCCGAAGCACCGACACCTGGGTGGACTTCGACTTCTTCGGTCACCAGATCTCGTTGCACCTGGGCACCCCGTTTGCCAGCACCCGCACCGGGCATGTGGGCGACCACCTCGTGCCCATGCCGCATTTCGGCGCCATCTTGGAGCTGCCCGACTGGCATGCGCTGGCCGCGCGGCTCAAGGCCGCCGGCACCGCATTTGTGCTGGAGCCCCAGGTGCGTTTTGAAGGCCAGCCCGGAGAACAGTGGACGATGTTCTTCCACGATCCCAGCGGCAATCCGATTGAGATCAAGGGCTTTCGCTCGCTAGACACGGTGTACGCAGCGTGAGCTATACCTTCGCGTCCGCCACCATCCTGCTCCTGCTGATCACCGATCCGCTGGGCAACATCCCCATCTTTGCCAACGCCCTGCGCGGCGTGGCGCCCGAGCGTCGGGCGCGCGTGATCCTGCGCGAGGTGCTGATCGCCTTTGCGCTGCTGCTGGTGTTCCTGTTCTTTGGCGCTCAGTTTTTGCAGGTAATGAACCTGAGCGATCTGTCGCTGCAGATAGCGGGTGCGGTGGTGTTGTTTTTGATCGCACTGCGGATGATCTTTCCGTCGGCGGACGGACCGCAAGCAGAGTTGCCGGGCGAGCCGTTGATCGTGCCGCTCGCCATCCCCGCGCTGGCTGGCCCCTCGGCACTGGCCACTGTCATGCTGCTGGTGGCCCAGGCACCGGAACGCCGGTGGGAATGGGTGGCCGCACTGTGCGTGACCATGGCCGTGTGCGCCGTGGTGCTGCTGCTGGCCGAACGCATCCAGCGCCTGGTGGGCGAACGCGTGGTGATGGCTTTTGAACGCCTGATGGGCCTGATCCTGGTCGCAATCTCGGTGGAGATGCTGATCCGCGGCATCAAGCAGCTCGCGCAGCAGCTGTAGGCCACATGCCCTGGGGCCGGCCTCAGGGCTTTCGGCTGGGATGTAGCGTCCCGGTCGCCGCGCGCAATTTCATTTGCGGGCCAGTGCCGGCATGGCGCCCAGCGCAAAGACCGAATTGGGCACACCGGCGCGTGCCATCAGCGGCGCCGGACGACGGGCCAGTTTTGCGCGCGCCACCACCGGCGACTCAACCCGAACGCCCCGGGCCTGCTGCTCGGCCACAAGATCGCGCAGCGTAACGGACTGGAGGTATTCCATAACCCGCGCGTTGAACGCCGTCCAGAGCGATCCGGTCATGGACACCATCTGCGAAGACACGTGCGCCGCTGGCACGGACTCTTCGCCAGGCTTGTGGTTCTCTACCGCCACCACGATGTCAGCCACCGACACCTGCTCGGGCTTGTGGGCCAGGGCATAGCCGCCCCCGGGGCCGCGTGTGCTGTCAACCAGCCCGGCCCGCTTGAGGGCGCTGAAAAGCTGTTCGAGGTACGACAGTGATGTGCCCTGGCGCGCGCTGATGGTGGACAGCGCAACGGGGCCGGTGTTCTGGCGCATTGCCAGATCGGTCATCGCAGAAACGGCAAGTTGACCTCTGGTGGTAATTCGCATCTTCACTCCTTGTGAACATTGATCCCTCCGAGCGCCGGCAAACCCCGTGCAGCTCGGTCCATCAAACCAATGTAGCGCATCAAACACTTCGCGTATATTCGTTTTATTGTTAAAAACATTGCGGTTTTTTCGAACTATTTCGTACCTTTTCATGAACTTCAAGCATCTCAAATATTTCTGGACGGTGGCCAAGGCCGGTGGCGTGGTGCGCGCGGGCGAGCAGCTGCACACCACGCCCCAGACCCTGTCAGGGCAGATCAAGCAACTGGAACAATGGCTGGGCCACGACCTTTTTCGCAAACGCGGCCGGGGGCTGGAGATGACCAGCGAAGGGCGGATTGCGCTCGGGTATGCAGAGCAAATATTTGCCCTGGGCGACGAGCTGGAAAAATCCGTGCGCCTGTCACGCGGTCAGGCAAAGACGCTGGAATTTCGCGTGGGCATCGCCGATTCGGTGGCTAAGCCGGTGGCCTACCATCTGCTGGAGCCGGCGCTGGGCCTGCCCGATCGCGTGCACATGATCTGCCACGAGGGCAAGTTTCCGGAGTTGCTGGCGCAACTCACCCTGCACCGCCTTGATCTGGTGATTGCCGACGAGCCGGTGTCCCGCAAGGTAGGGGTAAAGGCCTTCAACCACGCGCTCGGAACCAGCGCCATGAGCTTCTTCTGCGCTCCGTCGCTCGCCCGGCAGCTGCAAGGCCCCTTTCCCCAATGCCTGCACGGCGCACCGATGCTGATCCAGGGCCCGCAGTCTTCCGTGCGCCAACAACTCGATCACTGGTTCAACAAATACCAGCTACAGCCGCATATCGTGGGAGAGTTCGATGACAGCGCTCTCATGAATGCCTTTGGCCGCGAAGGACGCGGCGTCTTCACCTTGCCCAGCGTGCTCGAAGACGAAGCCATGGGGCAGTTCGGCGTGGAGGTGGTGGGCAGAACCTCCGAGCTGGTGGAGGAATTTTTCGCCATCTCCGTCGAGCGCCGCATCACCCACCCCTGTGTTTCAGCCATCACGCGAGCGGCCAGAGCGGAGTTGTTTGCGCGGTGAGACATCGCAGAACAGCAGGTGTCCGGGCACATCCCCTCGCGTTTTGCCAAGCCCGACCCCTCGCCGTGCGCGGGGGCCGATCCCTCCATGCTTGCCCCCACTGCGGTGCGCCCGCCGGGAGGCTCAGGGCCTGGGCCGACTCTTGCGCCCCGGTTTGGCCGTAGAGCGCAGGGGCTTCGCGCTCGCCTGCTCCAGCCACAGCAGCGAATCCACCTGCGACAAAAAGCGCCGCAGGTAGTCAGGCGACAGTGACTGCATCAAGCTGAGTGATCGCAACATGAGCCTGTGCGAGTTGAGCGGCCCGGCATTTTCGGGCCCACGATCCAGCGCCTGCGCCACCTGCCGTTGTGCAGAAATCTTGGACCAGACTTCGCTGAACTGGCGCACGCTCTTCATGTCTGACAGGCTGCCGCCATCGCCCGCACGAACGACATCTGCGTCGGCCTGTACGCGGGCGCTCAGGTCACGGTTCAATTGCACCAAGGGGGAGATCGCTGCAGGTATTGCAGACCGACCCACCTGCTGGGCCGCATCCGGGCTCGACCGGGCTCGCTCGGCATAGTCCGCTACAGCGGCATGCAGCCGCCCCTCCAGTACCTGCCGCACGGCCACAGGCTGGCCTGGCAGGCGCCGTGCCAGCACCTCCAGAAAGTGAAAGCGCGCCGGGTCGTGGCGGTCGGCGCCGTCGGCCCGCAAGGACCCCAACGTGGGTTCGCTCGGCTCACTCATTGCGGGCGGGCTTGGCATTGGGAGCCTTGGGCACCGGGGCCATCTCCACACGGCGGTTTTGCGCGCGCCCCTTTTCATCGGCGTTGTCGGCCACGGGTTGTTCGGCACCAAAGGCTGCGGCAAACACCTGCGACGAGGGCATGCCTTCGTCAATCAGGGCCCGAGCCACGGTGAGGGCCCGCTGGGCCGACAGCTCCAGGTTGTCGGCAAAGCGCTGCTGAGGCCCTTGCAGCAGCGTGGTGTTGTCGGTGAAGCCGCTCACCATGAGCATCTCGTCGCGCTCGCGCAGGTAGACCTGCAGGGGCTGCACCAGGCTCTTGAGGAGCTGACGGCCTTCGGAGCGCAGCTCGTCGGAGCCTGCAGCAAAAAGCACGCTGCCGCTGATGCCTATACGGCCGTTGTGCACGGTGACCCGGCCGCTGGCCAGTGGAATGGCCAGCGCCTTCTCCAGCGCCATGCGGCGCTGCTCTTCCATCTGGCGCTTTTCCACCTCCTGCTTGAGGCTGGCCACCAGGTCGATCTGCACCACAAGCACGCCCACTAGGATCAGTACAAACGCGCCCAGCAGACCTGCCATAAGGTCGCCGAAAACAGCCCACACGGGGGCCGTCTGTTCGGTGGCATCGTCCAGGGTGTCGTCAACGCCCATCACGCAGCCACCCCTTGTGCCGAGGACGCCTTGCCGTGCAGCCGGCGCAAGTCTTCCACGATGCCCTGCTGCGCGCTGATGCTCAGGTCGATCACCTCGCGGGCCTGGGCCACGTAGTAGGCCAGTTGCTCGTCACTTCGGCTCATCGACTGGCTGATCGCGCCTTCGATGCCCTGCAGGCTTTCCATGAGTTTCTCGTTGCTGGCGCTGAACAGGCCCGCACCGTGGCTGAAGGATTCACCCAGGCTGGCCAGTTCCACTGCGCTGGCAGCCACATGCGCGGCCACTTCGTCCACCTTGCGGGCCTGCGTGCTGATCGACTGAGCAAACTGCTGGCCTGCCTGCTCCAGCACCTGGGTAGCCGAGCCCACCAGGGCATCGATCGCTGCGCGCTGCTGCATGGCCACTTCGTTCACCGACTGCAGCAGCGTGCTCAGCTGCTCCAGCATGGCCGTGCGTTCTGCCAAGGCTACATTGTCGCGCTCGCTCAGGCGCGTCATTTCCTGGCGCAGCTGTGTGATGACCTCGGCTGCCGCCTGGGGTACGTTCGAAGCGGTCTGCAGCAAGCGCGTGAGCGGGGCCTCCAGGGCTGATCCCAGGGTAGCCAGGTGCTGCGCCACGGCAGCCTGCAGCGTATCGAGCCGCTCCACGGCAGCCTGACCGCGCTGGGCCTCGGCATCACGCAGGGCAACCAGCTCGGTGCGCCACACACCGGTCAGTTCGTGCATGCGCTGGCCTTGGGCCTGCACCCACTGGGCCTCAGCCTCCATGCGGGTGCGCAGCAGCGCGTCTGACTGGTCCAGCAACCTGGCAGCACCGCCCAGTGTGCGAGCCACCTGCTCGGTCATGCGTTCGGTGATTTGCGTGGCGGTTGCCTCCAGTGCTTGGCATACGCCCTGCTGCTGCGCCACTGTCTGTACACCCACGCGCTGCCATTCGGCGCTG
Source organism: Acidovorax sp. JG5 (assembly GCF_017939685.1). Taxonomy (NCBI): domain Bacteria; kingdom Pseudomonadati; phylum Pseudomonadota; class Betaproteobacteria; order Burkholderiales; family Comamonadaceae; genus Acidovorax; species Acidovorax sp. JG5. Next base: position 9,932 of record NZ_JAGKSE010000008.1, on the reverse strand, counting down.
AGCGTTCTGGCCATGGCCTCCATGGAGCGGCTCCAGCCATCCTGGCGCTGTTGGTCGGCCGCAGTTTGGGCGGTGTGCGATTGCGCCACGGTGTCCTGCAGCGTTGTCAGCAAACTGTCGGAGCGCTGGTCAAACGCCTGCGCGGCCATCTGCAGGCTGCGGTCGAGCTGCTGAACCGCACCTTCCAGGGCCTTACCGACACGCTGCTGCTGTTCCAGCATCTGCGCGCCTGTGCGTTGCCACTCGCCGCCGAGTGTGCTGGCCATGCCTTCCATGGAGCGATTCCAGCGTTCCAGGCGCTGCTGATCGGCAACTGCCTGGGCTGCGTGCGCTTGCGCAGTTGACGCCTGCAGCGAGTCCACTAATACGCTAGAGCGCAGGTCAAATGCTTGTGTGACCGACTGCAGAGCACCATCGAGCTGTGCCACCAGGCTACCTTGTGTCTGGGTGTGCCTGTGCAGTGCCGAAGTCCATGTGTCAGACACCTGACGGGCCGTTCCCTCCCATTGAGCCGAGAGCGCCTGCAGCTGTGCATCGGTGGTTTCGCGCAGTCGCTCATGCGAGCGCTGGGCCTCGTTGGCCAGCGTGGCCATTGCCTGCTCGACCACGGGGCGAATCGCCTCTCCCACCTGGCAGGCGCTGGCGCCCAGGCTCTCCTGCAAGGATGCCCCCACCGTGCTGGCAAGTTGGGTGTAGGCCGCTGCAGCTTCACGATGAAACCCCTGCTGCTGTGTCAGCAGCTGCTCGCCCAACTGACCGTTGCGGCGCTCCAGACCCTCCATCAGGCCCTGAAGGCGCTCGGCGATCAGCGGCAGTGCCTGGGCCTGTGTTTGCAGGGCCTGGAGCATTTCCTCGCGCCGATGGGCCGAAGAGAACGGACGGAACAACGTGAGTATGTGCGCATCAAGCTGGCGCACCGTCTCCAGCCGCTCCCGGCGGCTCATGGCAGACAGAAGACCCAGCATGGCCGACGCGGCTACCCCGGCGACCGAGGTTCCAAATGACAGGCCAAGGCCCTTGATGGGCGCCGCCAGCGCCGAACGGATCGACTCCAAGTTGGACGAGGCCTCCAGCGCAAACACGGCGCCATTGAAGGTAACGACCATGCCCAGAAAGGTCCCCAGCATGCCCAGCATGACCAACAGCCCCACCAGGTAGGGCGTGAGCGCAGCGCCGGGCAAGGCCACCCGTTCGCCCTCGATGCGCTGGCGCACAGGGTTGCGCAGTGAAGGGGCGAGGCGGCCCAGCCACCCGCCCAAATCCACCAGTGGCTCTGCGGAACAGCCCCCAAGCGCGGTGGCCAGGGACACCGTGGCCGCCCGAAACTGCATCTGCTCATAGGCGCCCAGCACGTAGACCCCACCAATGACAGCTGTCATTGCCAGCGCCAGCGGACTCGATCCCACAAAACCCCAGCCCACCCAGCCCACGACCGCAAGGCCCACGGCGAAGATGGCGGCCATCACACTCTTGTTCATTCCTGTTGTCCTGTTGTCTCGTTGTGTGTCGCTTCCAGCAGCCCCACGATCGGCTGAAGGCGGACCTGCATCTCTGCGAGCAGTAACGCCTGTAAATCCTGCTCGAAGGTCCACAGCAAGCCACCGGGCTGGCGCCAGCGTTGTGGTGCATCGTCCTGGCCACTGGTCTGCAGCGCCTGCTGGTGCTGCTGGAGCCGGTGCGCCAGGCGTCGCTCCAAATAACCCGGTAGCAAGGCCCAAAGCCGTTGCTCTCGCGCACCCAGCATCTGCTCCATCACACCGTCCAGGGCTGCCAGTTGTCGCAGGGCCGGCGTACTTCGAGACAGCCACTGCCGCATCTGCGCACGCAAGGCGGCCAGCTTTACGTCCATCTGCTTTTGTAGGCCAAGATAGCGCTGTATGTAAGCAGCGAAATCTTCTGGCGCCTGCGAATACGAGTCATCAGCGAGCGCGTGCTGTGCCCGCCCACGCATTGCCGTCGCTGGAGCGATATTGATCTGAATAAGCCCCATGACATCGGCTTTTGCGGTATGAAAATCAGCGTTCAACCTGCACATATCCACGGCTGGCCCCGACCGCTCCGCCACGGACGGCATCGACCCAATGGCGTGCAGTGCCCTGCTAAGTTGGATTGCATCCACGGCACGCAACCACTGGCTCAGCGCTTGCGCCGTGTCCTGCCGCGGCACGCCCTCTGGTTCCACGGCCGTCCATTGCTGCAGGAGGATAAGAAGACTAGAGCTATTAAATCGGTGGTGCAGATACATTCCATGGAAACTTGTCACTGCGCCAGCAATTCAGCCAAAAGGCGCAGACATCGGGGACGTAACCCGCGCCGCACAAAACCACTTATTTCCGCAGGAATGCGCTCTGGTGCGACTCCTCACCCTATCTTCATCGCAGCTTGAGGGCCCGCACACCTTCGTGTGCCGACTTCAAAGAGGGTGAACGCGCAGACCGTGATGATGACCACATCCGTATGCGTCCACGGTTAACGCATCTATGACTAGGTTTCGATACCCAAACAAACCTAAGTACAAACAACAAAGCCCACTTCAAAGTGGGCTTTGTTGCAGCGTTAACCGCTTTTTTGGTTGCGCGAGAAGGATTTGAACCTCCGATGGGTTATGAGTCGAAATAAACCATTGCATACCTGCATTGGTCTTGGATGTAGACAAGCGGCTTTAAACGACAACAATCCATATAAATCAATGCCTTAGACCGTGACATGATTTGCCACTTAAACACGATAGACGGCGTGTCCGTCACAGCAGCGCCCCAAAACTCTCCCCTGCGCCCCTCCAGCACTTTCCGACCATTGGGCTTGAATCTTGCAGATTTCATTGATCCCGCAAAGACTCTCAACACGCGCAAAACGCCGCCTGCTGCTGAGTGCGGCACTTGGGATTTCGTCACCGCGCCACGAAATCTTCGTCGATGATGGACAAGGCCAACCTGATCGGACAGGCCATCAAGTCCTTTGTACCAGTTCAAGCCGCGAAGCTCGCGGACGCAGACTTTGGCGGATCTGCAGCCCCTTCCGCCTAGCTGCAGGCCAGTTTTCGAGAGGCGATGACGTTTGTGGAACATGAGCCGCTTTTCGGCCTGGGCTGCGGGCTCGTGAATCTCTCCCTCCTCGCCTCTACTTTAATGACGCCGGGCGCGAGCCTGTGGATCTTGAATAAATGACCCGCCACGCTGGCCGAGCGCTTTGGCGCCCCGCATCTGCCCCAGGTGCATTAGTTTCAAGCGGGCGATGCTGCAGCTGTAGGCCCAAAGCCAACGCCCACTCTCTCAGTAAAGTTTGTGATCTTGAGAAGAAGATCGGCAACCATCGTCGTGCGTCTCGGCTGTGGAACGAATCATCGCGCGACGCCGCAAAGTGCCTCATCGATTTCGCATCTACAAAAAATTGTTATAAGATGTTCGATGTGTGATTTGCCAGTAGGCGAGTCGTAGGCAACCATGAAGACATTCGTGCTGCTTATTCCCTAAGTGCTAGGGAGTGCGCCGAGCTAACGGTCAATTTGGCAGTTTAATTTCACCAGCCATAGAGCACTGCTCCAACGCTGGTCTACTTGCCCATGTAAGGGCAACCGCGTCATTGCGGTTTTTATTTGACACGTCACTCGTGCCATTTTCATGACCCGCTGGTCTCCCAGCCATAGCGGGTCGACCTGTCTGTCAGGTTTCTCAACGCCCATCGCGGCGACGCGCTGCACGCCCTCGGCGCAATTCCCATTTGATGCGGTTCTGGTCCCGCTGCGCTTCGCATTGACCAATTAATCCTGACTACCCGGGCGTGGGGGGTCTTTTTCGTCCGCAATTTTCTTGAGGAGAAGGCCCCATGACTATGCTCATTTTCCCCGACCTGGAGCCGGTAGCTCGACTGCGCTCTGCTATCCCTGAATCCTGCCATGCGCTGCTCGCTCAGTTGCTTGGCATGGTGCCCCAGCCCCCAGATCAGCCAGCGTGCGCGACGTCTATCGCTACCCTGGCCAAGTGCCTAGTGGATTATGCGGAGACCATCGCGAACACACGTCCATTTTTTGTGGAGTGGGCGGGAGCCGCGCAATGCATCCACGACAGCGCCTCCAACCACATCCTGGATATTCAGGGCTTGACGCCGTCCGCGTCACTGACCGGTCGGTTCTCTGATTTTCCCGCCCTGGCCTTGCTGCTCACTCTCAAAGAGGAGCACCATCCGCTACGGGTCCCATTCGGCGCCGAAATTGCTCGCTGCCTGTTGGAGCAGACCCAGCTCAAACAGGATTACTGCGTTGCCCTGCGCCGAGACACAGCCAAGTATGGCCGCCCTCAGCCCGGCGACGTTCGCATGCCGGAGGACTTGGCCGAGTTGGGGTTTGGGCGCGGCTGGTTGGTGCGTTTCCAAAAAATTGATGTGCAGGTGCGCCGCCGGGTGGAACTGGACGAGCTCGGCCCGCGCCGCCCTCAGCATGCTCACCCCCACCATGTATTGGACCTGCTCGCCAGATTGCGCTGGCGCCTTGACTACCCGAATCCCAAACACCGCCAAGCGGCCATTGACGACAGTCACCTTCCTCTGGCGCATTACCGGCGTGTCGCGACGATGCTGCGCACTCGAGTCGAAGCCAGGGATGGTGCTGCAGTAATCCAGTCGCTGTGCCTGCTCGTGAACCTGCCTCCGCGCCTGTTGCTGAGTCTGCCCTTGGTGACTGGGTACCGACCGTTAAACATGCTCGGCATTTCCGTTCAGACCGGGTGCCTGCAGCTCAATCTGCGCGCGCTGTTTCCTAATCGAGCGCGTCCGCCGGATGCGACAGCCAACCTCTTTCACTTTAGCGGCGACACCGTTGTTGTGCCCCTGCCAGCTTTTCTTGTGCAGGAAATCCAGCGGCGCAGCCAAACCTGCCCGCAAGCGCTTCTCCTCGGAGACTTGGTGGACTGGGTGCAGGCGGACTCGCGAGACTCGCTGATTCCAGTCGAGTCTTGCAAGCTTCACGCCTCCCTGGCCCGTGCCAGCAAGTCCACCGGCGCTATCTCACTGGCCCTAGGCAACGACCGTCTTGTGTCCGCGTGCGTGGGCGCGGACTTTTCCCTGATCGGGTCGGCACGTATGTACTACGCCCGGCTGACAGGCCGCGAGATTCACACCGGCTGCACGAGACTCTATGCTGGCATTGGCTGGGGTGTGCCAGTCATGGATGCTGAACACCTGCCGTCTCTTGGTTCGCGCGCTACGCTGCGCCCCGATGGAGCCAAGCACTTGTTTTCCGCGCTGGCTGAAGCAGTCACCGCCTCTCGGCCAGGACGAAACGCGCATGCACCCCGCCTGCTCGCTCACCACACTCACTTCACCCGCTACTGTGTCGCGCTGATCTGCTTTTGCGCTGGGCTGCGCGACGTCCAGTGCTACCGCCTGCTGGCAGAGGAGCTCCTGTGGGGGCAGGATCAAATCGTGGTGCACGACAAGCAAGGCGGGGATGCGCTGATGGCCCAGCCGACCCTGCTGAATGCGCTGACAAGAGAACAAATCCGCCTCTATGCAGCGCACGCTAGAGCTTTGGTGCAACGGCTACAGCGGATTAATGACCGTCAGGTGCTCGTGCTCGCACAAGAGCTGCGTAATGCCCTGGCGGGCACAGGACCGCTTTTTCTGACACTCAGCTCCAGCGGAACCGTCCTTGCAGCAGGCGCCCATTTCACCTGGCGCGAGGTTCCCGAGTCCATCAAGGTGCCACCCAATATCGGCCGGCACTTCTGGCAGAACGTACTGCGCGAACGCGGGCTGAGTTCAAGGGACATTGATAGCTTCATGCGCCATCGTGTCGTGGGCCTGGAAAGAAATACCAACTCCCAGGTCAGCGTCCCCCGTCAAACCCTTGATCGCATCGAAACGACCCAACTGGCCGTCATGCGAGAAATCGGCATCCAAGCCCTGACGGGGCTGCGCAGGGAGTGATGATGAATCAGGCAAAAATTCGTCGATCGTCGTTCAAACATTCACTTTTCATCTCCGACCCCAGCCGGCGGATGCACTTCCTGCACCCGCAGAATCTCGGCAGCAGCACCCAGCAGTTCGAGGAATTTCAAGCCTGGCTGACCTCCTCCGGCGTGCAAGAGCTGAAACCTGCCAGCCTGACACTGGCATGCCTGATCGCATTTGATGGCATCGCCAACGACACCGAGCTGCAAGCCGCCTACGCCGCTTGCCCGCAGGCGAGTCGATTCGAGACCGCAGTCCGGTTGGACTGGAAAATTGGCTCCCGCCTTGATGCTCGCCACCTGAGCGCCTGGACCACCCAAGCGCTGGCCCGAGTGAAGGAGTGGGAACCATATGACCTGGTCCGCGGGCATCTCGTAGACGCGCTGAGCGCTCGCGCCCTCACGAGCTGCTTTGCCTCACCCGCCGAAACGATCTGGGAACATCTCCTCACGACCGCCATGGGTTGGTTGCAGATCCATCTGCCGGCAGTCCTGTACGGCCATGTGAGCGGTGCAGCCCCCTTAAGTGCCCTGCCGCGCGGCGCGCTGGCACGGGCGCAAACAAGACAGGCGATGCTGCCCGAAGTTGTGGATCCAGCGACAGAGGACACTCTCTCAACCCCGGTCTACGAGCGCGCCTTTGAAGCCGCCCTCCTTGGGCGTTCTGCCTCGGTTCGCAGTGGCACCGCCTTCATCCGTCAACTTCTTGCGGCACTGCGCTCACCAGCTAAAGGATCGAATGCCAGCAAGCGTGAAGAGATCCTGCGTCGGCTGCGTTCACTGGCTGCCAGCCTGGACGCTGCCGACGAAACATGCGCAGTCCTTTATGCATTTTCGCTGGATCTCGTCGAGCACGGCACCAAGCGCAAGAAGAATCTGGCGCCCACCACGCCGTCGGACTACCTGAACGCATTTGCAGATGATTTCCATGTAGCGCTTGACGGTGTTCGGCTATATGGCATCAGTGAGGCAACTTACGCTGGCGTTTTTCGCAAGTTATTGAAAAGCGGCGCAGCAACGGGCCCGGCACGCATCGCTGCGCTGAAAGCAGTCCACCAGTTCCTGCGCGCCTGGTGGCAAGTTCCGCCGCTACCGACTGACCTCCTACAAATCGAGGTCGAATCCACCGTCCGGGCCAACTTGGTCTGGCCTCACGAAAAAGAGCGGCTGCGTCAATGGCTAGCCGACGATGCACGAGAAAATCGCTTTGTCGCCCAGCTGGGTGCCGCCCTGGAAATTGCGGGCGATGCCCCGGTGCGCATTGGTGAGCTCCTGGTACTGCGTATTGGCAATCTTCTCGACGAGGGAAGCCATCTGGTCGTGGAAATCGCACGCGAGCTGCGTGACGGCCGAGAGAAGTCACGCGAGGGGCGGCGCCGCGTAATGATCTGCGACATCACGGCGATAGCCATCGTACGGACATGGCTCGCGCGGCGCGCAGCAGAACTTGCCACCCATGAAGACTATCTTTTTGGAGAGCCAAATCGACCGTCGGAATTGGCCCATTCCGGTCGGATGTACTTTTGGCTGAACCGACTTCTTAAGACGGTCACCGGGGATGAGAGCATCAGCTTGCATGCCTTCCGCCACGGCTATGCCAGCCAGCGCCTGGCCATTATGCTGCTGCAGGACAACGACGATGAAGTCAATCCGCTGGATCGGCTGACCAACGAGGTAGGACACATTGGCGGACATATCACCGCGGTGCACTACTGCCATATCTATGACGCTGGTATCAGGCACGCCATCGACTTGGCACTGAAACGTCTGCAACTGGACTATGCAGGGACATCGGCCTGGACAGGGGTGACCCCCGAAACACTGCGCCAACGCGCGAGCCGCGCCACCAGACGCGGCGCATCCAGTGCGGAGGTGCTGCGAAATTCGCTCACCGAAGCAGCCCTGCGCGTTTCACTTCCAGCGATCAACGAGTCCATCGCCATGGCAATACCGGCCAATCCATTGCCGTCACCGCAACCGCATGCGCTTACATACGCTCAGGTCGTGGGAGTACTCCGTGAAACCGCAGCGGGTCTTTCGACGCAGCAGGTTGCATTGCGCCATGGAGTGCCCGAGGAGCAGGCCATTCGAATCCTAGAAGCCATTGGCACCTTTGCAGAGCGCCACGGTAGAACGCCTGCGTTGATGCTGGATGCACTCAACCATGGCGTGCATGCGCTGCAGGAGCCATCCGGTAGTGTGCTGGGAACGCGAGCGGACTTTGGCAGGCTCTCTCAGCGGCGCTGGTGTCAGCTGACAGAGGTGTTTGGAAAGATAGAGGTCCTACGACTGCAACAAGCGACAAGCTATTGGGAGCGTGCCGTCGACGGCCAACACCTGGCCGTGCGCCCCGGATCGGAATGGGACAGCTTCATATGGCTGCTCGCTGACTCCGGCATCAACAGCAGTCTTATGTCCATGCACTGGTCATCGACCGAGCAACGGCTCAATGAGATCAGTGACACGCTCGCACGTGCACAGGCGACCGTGCGATATCGGCTGGGAGCCTCGTTTGCACAGGTGTGCCGTACCCATCGCCATGGCCGCCCTCCTATCTGGCTGGTCATCAGTTCCGATGGGGCCCTACGCAATACAGATGGCAGTGCCAATTCAATCACCGGGCTGCACTGTGCTTTCCTGGCCGCGTGGGTGTGGCTGCGTGTCACTCTCCCCGAAGGGAGCGACCATAAATGAAACCATTGATAGCAATGAAGGTAATGGAGCTGGAGATTCAGGGGTTGCCAGACCTTTTTGATGAAAAACAGTTGCAGCAGCGAGCCCACGCCGTGATCTCAGACCTTGCGAGACTGCTTGGGGTGGACAGGCTGCTGCAATACACGACACTGACATACCGCTACCGCCTGCACAGCAAGGACCCGGACGGCCCCCTCATCGTTTTGGTGCTTGAACTTGCGCCGCGACCGCAGCGACTATTGGACTTCCTGACTGACGACACCACTCTCGGCACATTGGAAAAAAACTTGCTCGCAGATCGGCAACGCCTGCGGCATGCATGCCAGGAATTGCCAGTTCAAAATTCGCATGCTGCCATCGCCCTCGCGCAGCGCTTGCACGCGGGATTTCTGGATTTACCGGATGAGACGCTCGCGGCCGAGACAGAAAAGCAACTGGCAGCGCTGGTCAACGCACGCCACCGCCATTGGAACGGCTATCTCTCCGAAGATGATCCTTGGCAGATGGAACTTCCGACGCTGCCTCGCTACCAGTGGAGTCGCGAATTGCTTCATGTGCGCGCCAAACTTTCCCGGGAACGCAGGGGGTTTACTTTAAAATTATTGCGCCGAGCCACCTTGCCTGCCCAACTGCGTTCCATCCACAATCTGCGAATGCCGGATCGACCGCCGAATCTAGAGGATGCCAGTATGCTGGACCGAGCGGAGTACACGGGAACTCCTGTCGATTTAGTGATTCGCGTCGGATCCGTTCTCGGAAGCGAATCTATCAGCGTGGCAGATTTTGTGCGGTTAGCAGATGCGAAGTAATCATGTGAATAAAGCCCCCCATGACTCCTGCCTGGCCGAGCGGCGCGGTCAGCGCGTGTTCCTGGCGCGCAATCTGCTGACGGTGATGCGCAATCGGGAAGTGGCGCAGGCCGGGAAGGACATTGCCGCCGAAACCGGGCTGGAGCATCGGCCTGCGGCAGATGGCCAGCGCGTGGCCGGCATCTATCGCCGCAGCGTGATGCTCGCCAGCGGGCGCTACGCGATGCTCGATGACGGGATGGGATTCAGCCTGGTGCCGTGGAAGCCGGTGATTGAGCAGCGGCTGGGACAGCAGATCGCCGCGACGGTGCGCGGCGGTGGGGTGTCATGGGAAATTGGACGGCGGCCTGGGCTGTCCCGAGGTTAGTCAGGCCGACGCCAGCGATCCCACAGAATGGATTCAACGTGCTCTGCTGGAGCACCAACTGGGGGCTATCAACCCCGGGAGTAGAGACGCAGACGCTCGGAGCGTTCGGCAGGTGAC
>NZ_JAGKSE010000079.1:0-353 GCF_017939685.1 Acidovorax sp. JG5 | reverse complement strand
GACATCGCCCTGGGGCACTGCACCATGGACGACCGCTCGGCAGCGGTGGTGTACATGCGCGACATGACCGAGGTAAAACGCATGCAGGAAGACATGCACTACCAAGCCACGCACGATGGGCTCACAGGGCTGGTGAACCGCTGGATGTTCATGCAGCATTTCGAACAGGCCATCCAGCGAGCACGGCGCAGTGGCCGGATGATGGCACTCTTGCTGCTTGACCTCGACGAGTTCAAGGACGTCAACGATTCCCACGGCCATGCTGCAGGCGACCAGGTGCTGATCGAGGTGGCGCGCAGGCTGCGCAGTGGCTTGCGCGCGGGCGATGTGATTGCCCGGCTGGGCGGTGACGA
>NZ_JAGKSE010000078.1:0-360 GCF_017939685.1 Acidovorax sp. JG5 | reverse complement strand
GGGAGTAGAGACGCAGACGCTCGGAGCGTTCGGCAGGTGACTCGTTCAGCATTTCGTTGATCACTTGCTGACGAGTTTTCCCTGGGCCCACATTAGGCACAGGCATTGGGTAGTTGCTCTCGCCATAAGAAAGAAGTCCTTGCTGCATGGCAGCCTTGGCTTCCGCGATGACCTGCTCTCGCGTCTTCTCGCTCTTGAGGTGTTCCGGGTGAACGATTACACCCTGTTCATTGTTGGCAGGATGCTCATATGCTGCCGAAGCCATCCCTGGAAGGCCCAGAGCAACTACTGCGGTTGCGGCTGCGATCATGGAAGAAAGGGAGAGGCGTTGTTGGGTCATGGTTGAAGCTCCTAAGGAAG
>NZ_JAGKSE010000077.1:0-364 GCF_017939685.1 Acidovorax sp. JG5 | reverse complement strand
TGGCCCGCGTAGTCGCCGTCTTCGGCGCCGCCCACCCTCACTACGCCTATCTGTTCGCCAACAGACGCGCCAACCGCATCAAAGTGCTGGTGCACGACGGCATCGGCATCTGGCTGGCCGCGCGCCGCCTGCACCAGGGCAAGTTCGTCTGGCCGGCGTCGGTCGATGCCCATTGGCAGCTGGAGCGCTCCCAGCTCGATGCCTTGGTGCTGGGCCTGCCCTGGCAACGCATGGGGAACGCGGGCATCATCACCGTGGTTTGAAGTCTGAGCGGCAGGTCTGCCGGCGCGCAATCCGTGGATCTGCGCATGGCAGCGCAGGGCCATGCGCGCCACTTCCTGGGCGATTGGAAGGGGGCACTGGT
>NZ_JAGKSE010000076.1:0-375 GCF_017939685.1 Acidovorax sp. JG5 | reverse complement strand
TATTTCACGCCCATCATCAACGCCCCCGAAGTCGCCATCATGGGCGTGTGCAAAAGCAGCCTGGAGCCCCAATGGGACGGCAAGCAGTTCGCACCGCGCCTCATGCTGCCCCTGAGCCTGAGCTGGGACCACCGCGTGATCGACGGCGCCAGCGCCGCACGCTTCAACGTGTACTTTGCCTCGTTGCTGGCGGACTTCCGCCGCATCGTGATGTAACGCGAGGGCAATACCCATGGCAATCATCGACATCAAGGTGCCCGACATCGGCGACTTCGCTGAAGTGGCCATCATCGAAGTGCTGGTCCAACCCGGCGACACCATCAAGGCCGAGCAAAGCCTGATCACTGTGGAGTCCGACAAGGCCTCCATGGAGAT
>NZ_JAGKSE010000075.1:0-425 GCF_017939685.1 Acidovorax sp. JG5 | reverse complement strand
CTGTGCCCCATGTGCGGTGGACAGATGCGCATCATTGCCTTCATCACCCACAGCGCCGAAATCCGCCACATCCTGAACCACATCGGGGTGGAGTCTGCCCCCCCGCACATCACCCCGGCACGCGGGCCACCGCTGTGGGAGGGCTGCGACGCGCCGGTGGATGATGGTGCGCAAGGCGAGCCGGATTGGGATCTGGCAGCTCAACCCGACGAGGTAGACCAGCGCGTCAATTGGTGACCCAGTGAAGCGGCGGTATCCATCGCTGCGGGGAAGCAGCTGCACGCGCGCCAGGCCCAAATGCATACTGCCTCCCAAGCTCTTGCCATTGAGCGGCAAGCGAGCGCTCAACCTTCCTTGGCCGAACGTGTTTCGAGGCCCAAAACTCGTGCCATACTTGGCCTCATGCGGTTGAATTTCCTATCCGT
>NZ_JAGKSE010000074.1:0-467 GCF_017939685.1 Acidovorax sp. JG5 | reverse complement strand
TTGTCCACGGGCAGTTGCCCGTCATCAACGAAGCGCGTCAGCGCAGTCCAGCGCCTGAGGCTGTAATCCAGGGCCCTGGCAGTCGCCGAGCTGTCGGGCAGCTTTTGCCGTTGCAATGTCATCCACTGGTGCAGCGCATCGAGGATGGGCTTGGAGTGCTGCTGGCGGATGACTTTGCGCTGATCAGCGTTGAGGTCTTTTACCTCGCGCTCAATGTCGTAGACGTTGGCGAACTGCTCCAAGGCGAACCCGGCAAGCTGGCTTTTGTTGGCCGCATGCAGGTCGAAGAATTTACGCCGGGCGTGCGCCAGACATCCAGCCTCAGTCAGGCCATTGGCAAACCCAGCCTTGTAACCACTGAAGTCATCGCATACCAGGCTACCCTTCCAGTCGCCCAGGAAGGCCCGGGCATGCTCGCCCGCCCTGGACTCGCAGAAGTCGTACACCACGGCCTTCATGTCTTCGAA
>NZ_JAGKSE010000073.1:0-482 GCF_017939685.1 Acidovorax sp. JG5 | reverse complement strand
GCTGCAATACTGGCTGCCCCGGTCGCTGTGGAATATCAGCCCAGGAGGCGGCCTGCGGCGCCACCACGCCATGGCCAGCGCGTCCTTGACCAGGCTGGCCTGCATGTGCGGCTGCAGGCTCCAGCCCACCACCTGACGGTTGAACAGGTCGATGACCGCAGCCAGGTACAGCCAGCCCTCGTCGGTTTGGATGTAGGTGATGTCGCCACTCCAGAGCTGGTTGGGCGCCTCGGGGTTGAAGCGCCGCTGTACCAAGTCGGGCGCCACCGGCAGGCTGTGGCGGCTATCGGTGGTCACCACGAACTTGCGTTTGGTCTTGGCCCTGATGCCGTGCTGCTGCATGAGCTTGCGCACCCGGTCTTTGCCCACTCGGATGCCCCGGGCCAGCAGTTCCTTGTGCATGCGTGGCCAGCCGTATTCCCCCTTCACCTCGGCGTGGATGGCGCGCATGTACGCCAGCAGGGCTTCGTCGCTGTGACGCC
>NZ_JAGKSE010000072.1:0-488 GCF_017939685.1 Acidovorax sp. JG5 | reverse complement strand
TCCACGTCTTCGCGCTTGGTGCCGCGCAGCAGCAGGCCGACGTTGTCGCCAGCCTGGCCCTGGTCCAGCAGCTTGCGGAACATTTCCACGCCGGTGCAGGTGGTCTTGACGGTGTCCTTGATGCCGACGATTTCGATTTCTTCGCCGACCTTGATGATGCCGCGCTCGATACGACCGGTCACCACGGTGCCGCGGCCGGAGATGGAGAACACGTCTTCCACGGGCATCAGGAAGGCACCGTCCACAGCGCGCTCAGGCGTAGGGATGTAGGTGTCCAGTGCTTCGGCCAGCTTCATGATGGCTTCTTCGCCCAGCGGGCCCTTGTCGCCTTCCAGGGCGAGCTTGGCGGAACCACGGATGATGGGGGTGTCGTCGCCAGGGAAGTTGTATTTGTCCAGCAGTTCGCGCACTTCCATTTCGACGAGTTCGAGCAGTTCTTCGTCGTCCACCATGTCGCACTTGTTCAGGAACACGATGATGTAAGGCAC
>NZ_JAGKSE010000071.1:0-516 GCF_017939685.1 Acidovorax sp. JG5 | reverse complement strand
GGGGATGCGGATAAAAACTTGGACTGGTTTTATGCCGCAAGTCAAAGGCTCGCCCGGTATTCAATGGGGCTGAGAGAGCCAAGGGATATCTTGATCCGCTTCTCGTTGTACCAGCGGATGTAGTCGTCGACCATCTCAATGAACTGCTCAATGGTCGTGGCCTTCCAGTCCCGAGGGTAGAACAGCTCGTTCTTCAGCCGGCCGAAGAAACCCTCGCAGGCTGCGTTGCCAGGAGAGCATGCCTTGCGAGACATCGAGCGGGTGAGGTTCGCGTCGCTCATTCTTGATAGCCAGCCTGGCCAGCGGTAGTGGCCCCCGCAGTCGGAGTGGACCACCGGTCGGTCGCCGGTTGCGTATTCCACGCGATCGCGGACACGATTCCACGCTGATGGCGGACAGCATTCCACAGTCATCGCGGACACCGTTCCACGCTGAAGGCGGACAGCATTCCAAATTGATGGCGGACACCTGAAGCGGTGTTCTGAGTGACCCGAACGCGGCATACGCTGCCCGGTT
>NZ_JAGKSE010000070.1:0-520 GCF_017939685.1 Acidovorax sp. JG5 | reverse complement strand
TGAATCGCCCCGGGTTCCGTGGAGGCTGTTTGGTTTAAGTCAGGCCCCCACCGTGGCGGTCTGACTGGCGAGTCGCCGGTAGTAGTTTGCCTCAGCTTCTGCAGGCGGGATGTATCCGATGGGCTCCAGCAGTCTGTGATGGTTGAACCAGGCCACCCATTCCAGCGTGGCCAGTTCCACAGCCTCCTTGTTCTTCCAGGGTGCGCGACGATGAATCAGCTCAGCCTTGTACAGCCCGTTGATCGTTTCGGCCAGCGCGTTGTCGTAGCCGTCCCCCTTGCTTCCCACCGATGGCTCTACGCCAGCCTCGGCCAGGCGTTCGCTGTATCGAATGCTGACGTATATTGCGATCCCCGATCCAAGTGATGAACCAGGCTGCTGTCCGGCTCGGGTTGGCGTGCGTACAGTGCCTGCTCCAGCGCATCAAGCACGAAGTCCGTTCGCATCGAACTGCTCACCTGCCAGCCCACGATGCGTCGGGCATATACGTCGATGACGAAGGCCACGTAGAGCCATCCCT